>CAZBAO010000073.1:0-7181 GCA_964490085.1 uncultured Eubacteriales bacterium
CCATGGCAATGGCGGCGGCAGCCGCCGGTGCGGACGGCTTGATGATCGAGGTGCACAACGATCCCAAAAACGCGCTGTGCGACGGCGCACAGTCGCTCACTCCGGAACAATTCGACGACGTTGCAAAACGCGTTCGTCATATTCGTGAGGCGATCGAGGAATGACGGTAGGAATTATCGGGCTCGGCTTGATCGGCGGTTCGCTGGCAAAGGCTTTTAAAAAGCATACCGACCACCGTGTGCTCGGCTACGATCTGGACAAGGCTGTCACGCAGTACGCGCAGCTGACCGACATGATCGACGGTGTCGTAAACGCGGAGTCGATTGCGCAGTGCGAGCTGATCCTGCTCGCGGTCTATCCGCGTGCGACGATTGATTATTTGACCGCTATGGCGGGCGCGATCGCACCCGGTACCGTGGTCATCGACTGCGGCGGTGTCAAGCGCAGTATCTGTGACAGCTGTCGTCCGCTCGCAAAAGAAAACGGTTGGATCTTCATCGGCGGTCATCCGATGGCGGGGCTTCACCATTCCGGCGTTAAGTATGCCGCCGCCGACTTGTACGCGGGTGCCTCCATGATCTTAACACCGGAAAATACCGAGGATATCGTCTTGCTTGAAAAGGTGACGGGCTGGATCAAATCCATCGGCTTCGGTTCGGTCACCGTTACCACCCCCGAACAGCACGACGAGATCATCGCGTTTACCTCACAGCTCGCGCACGTGGTGTCCAACGCGTATGTGAAAAGTCCGCGCGCCAAAGTGCACCGTGGCTTTTCTGCGGGCAGCTATCGGGATCTCACCCGCGTGGCGCGGCTCAATGAAACGATGTGGACGGAGCTGTTTTTAGAAAACCGTGAAAATTTAGTGGCTGAGATCGACCATATCGTGCAGTCACTGAAGGAATATCAAGCGGCACTCGAACAGGGTGACGCCGAAACGCTGAAGGCGCTGCTCAAAGACGGCAGTGACCGAAAAGAGAGGATCGATAGCCCTTATGGAGAAAGTTAACGTTGGGACTTCCCATACATACGAGATCCATATTGAAGAAGGGCTCCTCGGCCGTGTTGCCGAGGAGTGCTCTGCCGTATTAAAAAGCGAAAAGCTGTTGCTTTTGACCGACAGTAACGTCGCCGTTTTGTACGGGCAATCGGTTCGCAATTCGCTGACCGCCGCCGGTTACGCGGTGTATGACTATGTGATCCCCGCGGGCGAGGAGTCCAAAAGCACCGAACAGTATTTGAAGGTGGTATCCACGCTCGCCAAAGAGGGTTTTTCGCGCAGTGATGCGATCGTGGCGCTTGGCGGCGGTGTAGTTGGCGATCTGGCGGGGTTTTGCGCGTCGTCGTATCTGCGCGGTATTCCTTTCGTGCAGATCCCCACGACGTTGCTGGCGTGTGTGGATTCGTCGGTCGGCGGCAAAACGGCGGTCAATTTGCCGGAGGGCAAGAATCTGCTTGGTGCGTTTTATCAGCCTCGGCTGGTGCTGATCGATCCGTTGACGTTGAAAACGCTCACACCCGCCGTGTATGCGGACGGTATGGCGGAGGTCATCAAATACGGCATGATCCGCGACACGGAACTGTTTGACGCGTTGGAGAAGCACGTGTGGACGGATACGCAGATCATTACCCGCTGTGTCACCATTAAAAGTCGGGTGGTGGCGGAGGACGAGTTTGACAACGGTTGTCGCCTGCTGCTTAATTACGGGCATACGATCGGTCATGCGATCGAGCATTGCAGTCATTTCGGCATTTCACACGGCAGTGCGGTTGCGATCGGTATGTCGGTGATGGCACACGCCGAAACGAATGGTGCGGCGCTTGCCGACCGACTGGACGCGGTGCTGAAAAGCTACGAGCTGCCCACTACCTGCGCGTTTTCCGCAGACGAGCTGTACCGCGCGGCAATGGCCGATAAAAAGCGCCGAAACCAAACGTTGCACATTATCACCGTACCGACGCTCGGAAACGGTACGATCGTTACCATTCCGGTGGAGGAACTGAACACCTACCTGCGGAAGGGGTTGTCCATATGACGGTGACGGTATCCGGACAAACCTTGTCGGGGAATACGGCGATCATTTCCTCCAAGTCGGCGGTGCATCGCTTGCTGATGTGCGCAGCGCTGTGCGATACGCCGACGGTGATCGAAGGGGTTACCTATTCCGAGGATATCGAGGCGACGATTGCCTGCCTGCGCGTAGGTCTTGCCGACATTGTGTGCGAGGATGACCGCGTGACGGTACGCCCGCGCAAGAACAGAGATCCGAACGCGTTGCTTGATTGCGGCGAGAGCGGGTCGACCCTACGCTTTTTGCTGCCGATCATGGCGGCGTGCGGCGGAGCGCGCTTTACAGGCAGGGGGCGGCTGTCACAGCGACCCCTCACCCCGATCTATCCGGTGCTGGAACAGCACGGCTGTCGTTTGTCGGCAGAGGGTGAATTCCCGCTGTCCGTTATCGGCCAATTGCAGGGTGACCTGTTTGAGATCGACGGGCGCTTGAGCTCTCAGTTCGTTAGCGGTCTGCTGATGGCGGCGCCGTTGCTCCGACACACCTGCCGCATCCGCGTAACGGGGGAGATGGCGTCGTATCCGTATATCGCGCTGACCATCGAGGCGCTTGCCAAGTTCGGCGTGACCGTCACGGAGGAGGATGCTACCTTTACGGTTTCGGGTCACTATGCCTCTGCGGGCGTGCTTCCCGCAGAGGGCGACTGGTCCAACGCGGCGTTTTGGCTGGTGGGTGCAGCTCTCTCCGGCAGTGAAGATTTTGAGTTATCCGGATTATCCGCGGATTCCCGACAAGGTGATCGGGCGATCACCGCACTTCTGGAACAGGCGGGCTTTTCCGTTTCCCATACCCATAGCACCTGGCGCGTGTCAGGCGGTGAAAATCGATACCCCTTGCGGGTAGACGCCGAGGCGATCCCCGACCTCGTGCCCATCGTAGCGGTGCTGGCAAGTGCGTTGCCGGAACAGACGGTCATTTACAACGCCGAGCGGCTGATCCACAAGGAGAGCAATCGGCTGCAAAGCGTACGCGATATGCTCACCGCACTGGGCGGCGAGGTCACCGTCACCGCGGACGGCCTGCTGATAAACGGCGGCACGCTGAGGGGCGGAACGGTACAGGGCTATAACGATCACCGCATCGTGATGTCGGCGGCGATCGCAGCGATGATCTGTGAAGAATCAGTCACGATCGTCGGTGCCGAAGCGGTGAACAAATCCTATCCGACATTCTTTGAAGAGTTAGAAAAGAGAGGGATGAGTGTATGTCATCTGTCTGGGGACGAAACCTGACGGTCACGGTGTTCGGCCAATCCCACGCCGAGGCGATCGGCGTGGTAGTGGACGGCTTACCGGCGGGACTGCGCATTGATACCGAGGAACTGCAGGCGTTTTTGCAACGCCGCGCAGCGGGCGGCGCTTTTGCCACCGCGCGCAAAGAACCGGACGTGCCGGAATTTGTCAGTGGTTTGGTGGACGGTATCACCTGTGGCGCACCGGTCACGGCGCTCATCCGCAATACCAATGTCCGTTCGGGCGATTACAGCGAGCTGCGCGATCATCCGCGCCCGTCGCACGCCGATTATCCGGCTTCGGTTCGGTTTGACGGTGCCAACGACATTCGCGGCGGCGGCCAATTTTCCGGTCGTTTGACGGCGGCGCTGTGCGTGGCAGGCGGTCTGTGTATGCAGTTCTTAAAAACCAAAGGTGTTGCGATCGGCGCGCATATCGCGTCGATCGGAAACGTGCACGACGAAGCGTTTGATCCGGTAGCGGTCACGGCGGCAGATTTTCTGACTGATCCGTTTCCGGTGCGGGATGAGGCGGCAAAGGCGGCGATGCAGGAGCTTATCACCGCTGTCCGCAGCGAGGGTGATTCGGTCGGCGGCACCATCGAGTGTGCCGCAGTGGGCTTGCCTGCCGGTATTGGTGATCCGTTGTTTGACGGGTTGGAAAACCGCATCTCGTCCATCGTATTCGGCATTCCCGCGGTCAAGGGCATCGAATTCGGCAACGGCTTTGCCGCCGCTGAGCTGACCGGTTCCGAGAACAACGATGCGTACTATTTTGACGGCGATACCGTGAAAACGCGTACTAACCGTCACGGCGGGATCCTCGGAGGGATCTCCACCGGTATGCCGCTTGTATTCCGCGTGGCAATCAAGCCGACACCGTCGATCGCCAAGGAACAGGAAACGGTGGAGCTGAGCAGTCAAAGCGGATATACGCTGGCGATAAAGGGTCGGCACGATCCGTGCATTGTACCGCGTGCTGTGCCGTGCGTCGAGGCGGCACTCGCCATCGCATTGGCGGATTATCTCGTATAAGGAGTGACAGAGTTGGATATTCAAGAATTACGCAATGAAATTGACGGTATTGATAGGGAGCTTGTTGCGCTGTTTGTCAAGCGAATGGGCGTGGCGGCAGAGGTCGCGGCGTTCAAAAAAGAGACCGGCAAGCCGGTGCTGGATCCGCAGCGTGAACGGATGCTGCTGGAAAAGGTGTCCGAGCTGGCAGGGCCGGATATGGAGTCGCAAACGCGTATTCTGTATCACTTGATCCTGAGCCTCAGCCGTTCGCACCAGAGCCACCTACTGGGTCTGGACAGCACGCTGACCGACAATATCAATGAGGCGATCTCGAACACTGAGCAGGTGTTTCCGGAGCGCGCGGTCGTTGCATGTCAGGGCGTGGAGGGGGCGTATTCACAGCTTGCCTGTGAAAAGCTGTTCGGTGCACCGAGCATCATGTACATGAACACCTTTGAGGGTGTTTTCCAAGCAGTGGACAAGGGCCTTTGCCGATACGGTATTCTACCGGTGGAGAACAGCACGGCCGGTTCGGTCAACCAGATCTACGATCTGATGTTGCGGTACAATTTCCATATCGTGCGCAGCACCCGCGTGCACATCCCGCACGTGATGCTCGCCAAGAAAGGGCAAAAACTGGAGGATATTCGTGAGATCTATTCGCACGAACAGGCGATCCAGCAGTGCAGTGCTTTTTTACAGAAGCTGAAAAACGTCAAGGTACACGTGTGCGAAAACACGGCCATGGCGGCAAAGGCGGTAGCGGAAAGCGGCCGCTCCGATGTCGCGGCGATCTCGTCCGATTCGTGCGCCGCGCTGTACGGCTTGGATGTGATCGAGACCGCCGTGGCAAACGTTGACAACAACTATACGCGGTTTATCTGCATTTCCAAAAAGCTTGAAGTGTATCCGGGCGCATACCGCACCAGTCTGATGCTGACGCTGCCGCACAAGCCCGGTTCGCTGTACACGGTCATTGCGAAATTCTATTCGCTGGGTGTTAACCTTATCAAACTGGAAAGCCGCCCCATTCCCGGCAAGGATTTCGAGTTTATGTTCTATTTTGATATTGATGTGTCGGTGTATTCCAAGGCGTTCACCGATCTGTTGTCCCAGTTGCAGGCGGAATCCGAAAAATTCCGCTACCTGGGTAGCTATACCGAGATCGTATGATGAAGCGGTACGGCTTACTCGGTAAAAAGCTGTCACACAGCTTGTCGCCGCGGATCCACGCGTTTTTCGGCGACTATCCGTATGATCTGATCGAGAAATCCGAGGAAGAGTTGGCGGCGCTTTTTGCCGATCCGCCGGTGGCGGCGATGAACGTGACCATTCCCTATAAGAAAACGGTCATCCCGTTTTGTACCGAGTTAGACGAAGTGGCAAAACGCATCGGCAGTGTCAATACCATTCGGTTTGACGGCGAGGCGGTGCGCGGCTATAACACCGATTATTACGGGTTTTCGTATATGCTGAAGCGGGCGGAAATTTCGGTCGTCGGCAAAAAGGTGTTGGTGCTCGGCAGCGGCGGCGCCTCGGCGACGGTGTGCTGCGTATTGGAGGATCAACAAGCGAAAAGCGTGGTGGTGATCTCTCGTTCAGGAGAGCACAACTACGGCAATTTGGATCGGCATCGCGATGCCGAGATCATTATCAATACCACTCCGGTGGGTATGTATCCCGAAACGGCGGCGGCACCGGTGTCGCTTAGCGCGTTCCCGAACTGCGAAGCGGTGGTGGATCTCATCTATAATCCGTTGCGCACGCGGTTGCTGTTGGACGCTGAGCGGCGGGAGCTCAAAACCGCCAACGGACTGGCGATGCTGGTGGCGCAGGGGCACCGCGCCGCCGAGATCTTTTTCAACAAGCCTTTGGATATAGGCTTGATCGAGAACGGCTTGCGAGGCTTGGAACAGGAGTTTCGAAATATCGTGCTGGTGGGAATGCCGGGGTGCGGCAAGAGCACGCTGGCACGCCTGCTTGCCCAAACGCTTGGTAAGGAAGCGGTGGATACCGATGCCGCAGTGGAGCAAAACGCGGGGAGATCCATTCCCGACATTTTTGCCGAGCAGGGTGAAGCCGCATTCCGCCGCTTGGAAGCAGAGGCGGTGCAGGAGCTCGGCAAGGGAGCCGGCAAGGTGATCGCGACCGGCGGCGGCGCGATCCTGACCGAAGAAAACCGCAACGCCCTGCGGCAAAACGCGGTGGTGGTATTTTTAGAGCGCCAGCTGGATACGCTTGCCACAAACGGCAGACCGCTGTCGAAAAGCCGTGAAGCAATAGAGGAATTATACAAGCAACGGTTACCGTTGTACCGTGAGGTCGCAGACGTTACGGTGACCGTCACAGGCACGCCGGAGGAGACCTGCCGGCGCATATGGGAGGCGATCGGGCAATGAAAGTGTATATCGTAAACGGGCCGAACTTAAACATGCTGGGTATCCGCGAGCCGGATATTTACGGCAGGCACACCTATGAGGATCTCGTGAACGAGCTGACGGCATACTGCGCCGAAAAAGGTGTTGAGCCCATCTTCGTACAATCCAACCACGAGGGTGAACTTGTCACGGCGATCCAGAACGCCTATTTTGAACAAGCGGACGGCATCGTCATCAATCCCGCGGCGTATACCCACACCAGCGTGGCGCTTTTGGACGCGCTCAAGGCGATCGCTTTGCCTGCGGTGGAAGTACATCTTTCGGATGTCAGCAGCCGTGAGGATTTCCGCCAGATCTCCTACGTGCGCGAGGCGTGCATTGCCACGATCAGCGGCAAGGGCTTCGACGGTTACAAAGAAGCCATCGACGTATTGTTGCAAAAATAAACCGTATTCGCACAGCCGAAGAACGTTGTTCGTCGGC
>CAZBAO010000074.1:0-7047 GCA_964490085.1 uncultured Eubacteriales bacterium
CGTCAGTTTGTGGCACTGAAGATCGTGGGTTCGAATCCCATCTCCCACCCCACAAAACGCAGGGACACTTGATCTCACGAGTGTCCCTGCCGCAATATTGGGCTGTAGTCTAGCGGTAGGACACGTGACTTTGACTCACGCCGTGATGGTTCAACTCCATCCAGCCCAGCCAGAAAACGACAGATTCCGACAGGAATCTGTCGTTTTCAACTAAATCCACCCTTACGGGTGGGTGAACTATTGTTTCGCAATGTGAAAAGTGTTGGTGGGGCATATCTTCTTCCGTTTGCACATATGTATGGTTACTGCAAGTTTTTCGGCTGCCGTTTGTGCCGAAACCTCTTGCAAAGCGACGAAAAAGGTGATATGGTAGATCTATCAAGTAATTTGCCGAAAAAGGAGCGTGCGTACCGTGAAGATCATTCGTACGAAAAATTATGAAGAAATGAGTCTGGAGGCTGCCAAGGTTCTGGCGGCGCAGATCGTGTTAAAACCGAATTCCGTGCTGGGACTGGCGACCGGTTCGTCCCCGATCGGGCTGTACAACAAGTTGGTGGAGTGGAATGAGAAAGGACTTCTCGATTTCTCCGAGATCCGCTCGGTCAATCTGGACGAATATTGCGGGCTGGACGGCGAAAACGACCAGAGCTACCGCTATTTTATGGATACGAACCTGTTCAACCGTGTGAACATCGACAAGGCGAACACCAACGTCCCCAACGGCAAGGCGGCGGACTACGCGGCGGAGGGCGCACGGTACGATGAATTGATCGCGTCGCTCGGCGGCATTGATATTCAGCTACTCGGTATCGGCCCCGACGGTCACATCGGCTTCAACGAGCCGGATACGCTTTTCACCAAGGAGACCCACGTGGTGGATCTCGATCCCAGCACCATCGAGGCAAACTCCCGCTTTTTCGCATCGGCGGACGACGTGCCGCGTCAGGCGGTGACGATGGGTATGGGCGGCATTATGGGCGCAAAAAAGGTGCTGCTCATCGCGAGCGGTGCGTCCAAGAAAGAGATCTTGGAAAAAGCGCTGTTCGGCCCGATCACGCCGGAGGTACCGGCATCGCTGTTGCAGCTGCACCCCGATCTGACCGTCGTGTGCGCGGTGGATTAATGACCGGCGGTTAGTGCTAAGAAAAATGAAAGATACGGGGTGGCGCATTGCCGCCCCGTTTATGATTTGCAGAAAAAGCCATCAGCACACGGCCGGTGGTTATGATCCTCTTGACGCATACACTGTACCGAAAGGGGAGATGGCGTGAGAGAGAAAGCCTATGACCGCGAAGCGGCGGTCGCCTACGCGCGCCGCTGGGCGCTGTTGCGCAATCCGGCATATTATGATTTTGAGAAGGTTGGGGGAGATTGCACCAACTTTGCCTCGCAATGCCTTTACGCCGGTTCGGGTGTCATGAATTTCACACCGATCATGGGGTGGTATTACCGCTCGTCCCGTGATCGCACCGCCTCGTGGAGCGGGGTAGAATATCTCTATAACTTTTTAGTCAGCGATCGATCGGTTGGGCCGTATGCACGCGTGGTGACACAGCGCGAGGCACAGATAGGCGATATCGTTCAGCTCGGACGTGACGGCGGTTTTTATCATTCACCGGTCATCACCGCCGTGACACCGACCGTCTTGGTTGCGGCGCACAGTTTTGATGCACTGGATCGACCGCTTGCGTCCTACCAATACGAAACCGCGCGGTTTCTGCATGTTGAAGGTGTGCGCACGTGGTAGTTTTTTGCAAGAAATCGTTGACTTTGTAGGGGGTTTATGATAACATAAAAGTAGAAATTCTGTGGAGGTTTGTTTTTATGGAACATATCAAGACCATTGAAACGCGCAATCTGTGCGAAAGCGCAAAAAAAGGCGGCTGCGGCGAGTGCCAGACTTCCTGCCAGTCTGCTTGCAAGACCAGCTGCGGCATTGCTAATCAGCAGTGCGAGAGCACCAAGGAAAGCAAATAAAATTTCCAATCCAAAACTGCCGCCGAAACTCGGCGGCAGTTTTTCATAGAGGAGATAATCCGTTATGATTTATCAATACAAGCTGGGCGGTTACAACATCGTTTTGGATATTTGCTCGGGCTCCGTTCACGCGGTGGATGAGGTCGCTTACGACGTCATTGCCATGTATGAGCAGAACTCGCGTGATACGATCGTACGGTCACTTGCTGACAAATACGCCGACCGCGAGGATATCACCGCGGACGATATCGCGGAGTGCTACGAACAGGTAAAGGGTCTGCAAGAAGCGGGCAAGCTTTTCACGCCCGATACCTTTGAGCCGATGGCGGGCAGCTTGAAAGAAAAGACCGCGGGTGTCGTGAAGGCGTTGTGCCTGCATATTGCTCACAGCTGTAACTTGAATTGCTCGTACTGCTTTGCCAGCCAAGGAAAATACCACGGCGAGCGGGCACTGATGAGTTATGAGGTCGGCAAACAGGCTCTCGATTTTTTGATCGCCAACTCCGGCACGCGTCGCAACCTGGAAGTGGATTTCTTCGGCGGTGAGCCGCTTCTCAACTTTCAAGTGGTGAAAGATCTGGTCACGTATGCCCGCCGTATTGAAAAGGAGCACAATAAAAATTTTCGTTTCACCTTGACCACTAACGGCGTGTTGGTGAATGACGACGTGATCGAATTTGCCAATCGGGAATGCAGTAACGTCGTGCTGAGCTTAGACGGCCGCAAGGAGATCCACGACCGCTTCCGTGTGGACTATGCGGGCAACGGCAGCTATGACACGATCGTGCCGAAATTCCAAAAATTCGTGGAAGCACGTGGCGGAAAAAACTATTATATGCGCGGCACATTCACGCACGCGAACCCTGATTTTTTGAAAGACGTTCAGCAGATGCTGGATCTTGGGTTTCGTGAATTGAGCATGGAACCGGTGGTATGCGCCGCCGGCGATCCGTCCGAGCTTACCGAGGACGATCTGCCAATCGTGTTGGAGCAATACGAAAAGCTTGCGGAGCTGATGCTCGAAAAGGACAAAGAGGGAGCACCGTTCACGTTCTATCACTATATGATCGATCTGACCGGCGGTCCGTGTATCTATAAGCGGATATCCGGTTGCGGCAGCGGCACGGAATACATGGCGGTCACACCGCAGGGCGATCTGTACCCCTGTCATCAGTTCGTCGGTGAGGAACGGTTCAAGCTGGGCACGGTGTGGGACGGTGTCACCAACCCTGCTATCCAACAGGAATTCGCCGCCTGTAACGTGTACGCGCATCCGGAATGTCGTGACTGCTGGGCGCGGCTGTATTGCTCCGGCGGTTGCGCGGCAAACGCCTATCATGCTACGGGATCGGTTACCGGTATCTACGAATACGGTTGCAAGTTGTTCCGTAAGCGGATGGAATGTGCCATCATGGTGGCGGTCGCCAGAGCGCTGGGTGACTGATCATGAACACACCGATCTGTGATTTCGTGCGCGAGTACGCCGCAAGCGAAGCTGTGCGTCTGCATATGCCGGGGCACAAAGGCGCTTCATTTTTAGGGGTCGAGTCGCTGGATATTACCGAAATTGAGGGTGCGGACAATTTGTATCATGCGAACGGTATCATTCTGCAGAGCGAGCAAAACGCCGGTTCTCTTTTCGGTTGTGACACTTTTTATTCCACCGAGGGCTCGTCGCAAAGCATTCGCGCCATGCTGTATCTGGTCACCTTATACGCCAAAACACACGGTCGCAAACCGTTGATCGCGGCTGTGCGAAACGTGCACAAGGCATTTTTGGACGCGGCGGCACTGTTGGATCTTACGGTTGAGTGGCTGTATCCTCGGCAATCTCTGTCTTATGCTTCTTGCGTTTTAAGTGCGGAAGAGTTGGAGACTGCCTTGCAGGGGACGGACGAAAAACCGGTTGCGGTATATGTGACCAGTCCGGATTATTTAGGCCATCTGACCGACATTCGCGCCTTGTCGCAGGTGTGCCGTCGCCACGGCGTATTGCTGCTTGTGGATAACGCACACGGTGCGTACCTGAAGTTTTTAACGCCGTCAGCGCATCCAATGGATTTGGGCGCGGACATGTGCTGTGATTCGGCGCATAAGACTCTGCCGGTTTTGACGGGCGGTGCCTATCTGCATATTGCCTGCCATGCCGAGCGCTTTTTTAAAGATCACGCTAAGGCCGCACTGGCACTGTTCGGGTCGACCAGTCCGTCCTATTTGATCCTGCAATCGCTGGATCTGGCAAATCGGTATTTAGCGGACGGATATTCCGAGCGGCTTTCGCAGTTCGTTTTAAGCGTACAGCAACTGAAAAAGAGCTTGGAAGCCTACGGCTACTCGTTGTGCGGTAACGAACCGTTGAAGATCGTTCTGCACACCAAGCCTTACGGATATACCGGAACAGATCTTTCTCAGGTTCTTGCTGAAAGTAACATCACGGTGGAGTTTGCCGATCCGGATTTCGTTGTGTTGATGCTCACCCCCGAAGCGGACGAGCTTGAAGGACTCGATGCGGTAATGCGTGCTGTTTCGAAAAAGACTCCCCTCCGTGAACAAGCGCCGTCGTATCATCGGTGTGACCGTGTGCTTTCCGTGCGAGAGGCGGCTTTTTCGGGCAGAGAGACGGTTCCGGTGGGGAACAGCGTTGGCAGAGTGCTCGCCTCGGCGTGTGTCAGCTGTCCGCCGGCGGTTCCGATCGTCGTTTGCGGTGAACGCATTGACGCGTCCGCGGTATACCGCTTTACCTACTACGGCATCACGGAATGTGACGTTGTGATATAAGAGTTAAGCGTCCTTGTTCGCAAAGCGGACAAGGACGCTTTTCTGTGAGGGTCGTTCAAACAATACTCAAATCACCGGCTTCACCAGGCAAGCCGTTGCCGCGATGATCAGTGAAAAGAAAAACAGGAGTACGCCGGTGAGAACCGCCCCGACAACGCTGGTAGCTGCAAACGGAATTGCTAACAGCACGACCGAGAACAGTACCGTTCCCACAATGCCGGCGAGTATCGCGGTTACCGTTTTTGCAGTACAGACCGTTGCGTCTGTCGGCGCAAACAACGCGTTTGCGAGCAGGATCGCTAAATACACGACCGCAATGCCGAAGGTCACCCACAAAAACGCAGGTGTCACCGTGATGATCGCCATGATGCGCAAAAATGCCGCCACAACACCGATGATCAGGCTTGTGACGACGGCAATGCTTGTACACGTGTTTCTACAGCCGCAACCGAAGATCGCCATATCAGAATCACCTCCCATATTACTATATTCAGAGGTACGGGGAAGGGTGAAACAAAGGTTGATTCCGACAAAAAAATATGATATACTCCTTTTGTATTGTCGATTTGAGGAGTAACTGTATGACAGAATTACTGAATTGCGCCATGGACATCGGCGAGCAGCTGTTGGTCTGCGGCGCAGAGATTCACCGCGTGGAAGACAGCGTGAAGCGTATTTGCGAGGCATTCGGCGCTGTGCGCACCGATGTATTTATTATCACCAGCAGCATGGTGGTGACGGTGCATGATTCCGAGGGAAACACCTGCACCCAAACGCGCCGTATCATCTCCACCGGTACAGACTTTGAAAAGATCCACCGACTGAATGCGTTGTCGCGAAAGATCTGTTCGGAGGAACTGACGGTAGCGCAGATCCGTGAGGAACTTGCACGGATCGCGGCGTGCAAGCCGTATCCGTTGTGGGCAGAATGTTTGTTTTACGCGATCATTTCGGGCGCATTTGCGCTGTTTTTCGGCGGCGGTTGGATCGAGTCGGCGGTCGCCTTTGTCATTGGCGGGCTGATCCGTCTGGTTATGTGGGTGGCAGATAAAACGGTCTCCAACAAGATATTTCCCAAATTTATCGCTTCGTTCACGGCAACCGCACTGGCGTTTGCCGCGTTAAAGCTCGGTTGGGTACCCACGGTAGATAAGACGATGATCGGTATCATTATGACCTTGATTCCCGGTATCGGTCTGACCAACGCGCTCCGAGACCTCTTTACCGGTGACAGCATTGCCGGTCTGCTTCGCTCGATCGAAGCGGTGCTGATCGCGCTGGCGATCGCCGCCGGTTACTTCCTGTTTGCGGCGTTGGGAGGTGTGATCGGATGAGTTATGAGGAGATCTTACAGATCATCACCGGCTGTATCGGTTCGCTCGGCTTTGCGCTGCTGTTCAACGTGCGCGGCAAACGCCTGTGGGTCGCGGCACTCGGCGGCTTTTTATCATGGCTGATCTTTTTACTGCTTTCCCGCTTTATCGACAGTGAACCGGTCAACTATTTCATTGTATCTTTCTTTATGTCGGTATATGCCGAGATCATGGCGCGTGTGATGAAGACTCCTACGACCACCTTTATCACGACCTCGCTCATCCCGCTGATTCCGGGCGGCTCGCTGTATTACACGATGGCGTACGCCTTTCAAAGCGATGCGGGACGGTTTGTGGAAAAGGCGGTGTACACCTTGGAGCTGGCGGCGGCGCTGGCGCTGGGCGTGATCGCCGCTACGGCATTCATCAAGCTATTTTACAACTGTCTGCGTGCAGTGACCAAAACAAGGGGTAAAACGTTATGAGCGAGAAAAAGAAAGAGCTGATCCGCGCAATCAAATTCACCCTGTTCTCGGCGAGTGCCGGCATTATTGAATTGGTTTCGTTTTCGATTATGGAATGGCTTGGTGTGTATGCGACGGTAGCACATATTATTGCACTTGCTTTGTCGGTTGTGTGGAACTTTACTTTGAATCGGCGTTATACATTCAAATCTGCCAATAATGTACCGATCGCGATGCTGAAGGTAGCAGTCTTTTATGCGTTGTTTACACCGATTTCTGGGTTCGGCTATGATTGGTTTATACGACTTGGGTGGAACGCCTTTTAGCAGAACTTGTTTGGATGCTGATTAATTTTGTTTTAGAGTTTCTATACGACAGGTTTGTTGTATTCGGTTCCAGTATGGATACCAAGGAAACTAAGAAATAAAAAAGAAGCCCTCGACTGAGGGCTTCTTTTTTATTATTGTAGGAAAAAACCACCAGCTGTGCTGGTGGTACTATAAAGCTTTAGCTAT
>CAZBAO010000075.1:0-7020 GCA_964490085.1 uncultured Eubacteriales bacterium
CGTTGCGAAGCAGCTTGCCGACAAGTTTGGCTTTGAGAAGGTTGCCATTACGTTGCGCACATCTATCTCCGCGAGCGACAACGACTGGGCGGGTATGCTGTACGACGGCGAGGATTACTATTTCTCCAAGTCGTATCACTTGCACATTGTCGACCGCGTCGGCGGCGGTGACTCGTTCGGCGGCGGTCTGATATATGCGCTCTTATCCGGCAAGTCTTCCAAAGATGCCATCGAATTTGCCGTCGCGGCATCGGCTCTCAAGCACTCGGTAGAGGGTGACTACAACCGCGTATCCGTCAGCGAGGTCGAAAAGCTCGCCGGCGGTGACGGCTCCGGCCGTGTACAGCGATAATCGCAGGGAGGGTCATGTATGAAATTGTCTTTTCGTTGGTATGGGGAGACCGACCCGATCTCTTTGCAGTATATCCGTCAGATCCCCAACATGCGTTCCATCGTGAGTGCGGTCTACGATGTAAAACCCGGTGAAGTATGGCCGGAGGAAAGCCTTGCCCGTATGAAACAGCAGGTTGAGGAAAACGGTATGCTGTTTGATATCGTAGAATCGGTTCCGGTTCCGGAGGAGATAAAGCTCGGTGCACCGAACGCCGATGAGCTGATCGAGGTATATTGCGAGAACATTCGCCGCTGTGCGAAATACGGTATCAAATGCATTACCTACAACTTTATGCCGGTGTTTGACTGGACCCGCACGCAGCTGGACAAAGAAGCGGCGGATGGTTCCACCAGTCTTGTGATGTACTGGGATCAGATGCGCGACCTCGATCCGCTCAAGGACGATATCCACCTGCCCGGCTGGGATTCCAGCTACACGCAGGAGGAGGTCCGCGAGCTTATCAGCGCCTACGGCAAACTCGGTGAGGAGGGTCTGTGGCACAACTTGGAGACCTTCTTAAAGCGCATTATTCCGGTCGCGGAGGAGGTCGGCGTGCGTATGGCGATCCATCCCGATGATCCGCCGTATCCGATCTTCGGTATTCCGCGTATCATCACGTGCGAAGAAAATCTGGATCGCTTGCTTGCCATCGTAGATAGCCCCGCGAACTGCCTGTGCCTGTGCACCGGCTCGCTCGGCTGTGCCAAGTTCAACGATATTCCCAAAATGGTACGCAAATACAGTGCGATGGATCGCATCGCCTTTATGCACATCCGTCAGGTCACGCTGATGGAGGATGGCAGCTTTGAGGAAAGCGGACATTTGTCGAAATGCGGCAGCCTGGATATGTACGAGATCGTCAAGGCGCTGGTCGATACCGGCTTTGACGGCTATGTTCGTCCCGACCACGGCCGTATGATCTGGGGCGAGAAGGGTAAACCCGGTTACGGTCTTTACGACCGCGCGCTCGGTGCCGCCTATATCAACGGCTTGTTTGAAGCCTGTGAAAAAGCGGAGGGAAAGTAAATGGCTAATGTACTGAATACAAACCTGACCGGCAAGGTCGCGGTCGTTACCGGTGCCGGCGGTGTGCTGTGCTCCGCATTTGCCAAAACGTTGGCACGAGCGGGCGCCAAGGTCGCGCTGCTGGATATCAATCTGGAAGCGGCGCAAGGCTATGCTGATGAGATCACGGCCGAGGGCGGTGTTGCTAAGGCGTTTTCCTGCAACGTGCTGGATAAGGATATCTGCTACGCCGTTGCAGACGAGGTCGAAAAAGAACTCGGTAAATGCGATATTTTAGTCAACGGCGCAGGCGGCAACAACCCGAAAGCCACCACCGACAAGGAGTATTTCGAGATCGGTGATATCGACGCGGATACCAAGAGCTTTTTTGATCTGGATGCCGCGGGCGTTGGCTTTGTGTTTAACTTAAACTTCCTCGGCACACTGTTGCCGACGCAGGCATTTGCGCGCCAGATGGTGGGCAGAAAGGGCTGCAATATTTTGAACATTTCCAGCATGAACGCCTATACGCCGCTGACGAAGATTCCCGCATATTCCGGTGCTAAAGCCGCAATATCCAACTTTACGCAATGGCTGGCTGTGCATTTCAGCCGCGTGGGGATCCGCGTCAACGCGATCGCCCCCGGTTTCTTCTCGACCAAGCAAAATGCGAAACTGTTATTTAATGACGACGGCACACCCACCGCGCGCACAGGCAAGATCTTAGCCGCGACACCGATGGGTCGTTTCGGTGAATCCGACGAGTTGGACGGTGCGTTGCTGTTCCTGCTCAACAACGAAGCGGCGAGCTTTATTACCGGTGTGGTATTACCGGTGGACGGCGGTTTCTCCGCTTACTCGGGCGTATAATTTTCCGTTACAAAAACGCGGTAGAGCAACAGCTCTACCGCGTTTTTGATTGTGAATTATTCGGTTCTCAAAGCGACCACAGGATCTTTGCGTGCGGCCACACGAGAGGGAATAAGCCCCGCAATCAATGTCAGCACGATGCTGATAACCACCAACAGGATCGCACCGTCTATCGGTAATTTGGCAACGTTGGCGATGCCTGTCAGCGGATAAATGATCGCATTGGCTGCCAGCACCAACAGCAGCGTCACACCGATGCCGAGCGCACCCGCCGTAAAGCCGACGATCATCGTTTCGGCGTTGAATACGCGGGAGATATCACGCTTGGACGCGCCCATCGCGCGCAGAATACCGATCTCCTTGGTTCGTTCCAAAACCGAAATGTAGGTGATGATCCCGATCATAATGGAGGATACCACCAGCGAGATCGCCACAAAAGCGATGAGGATGATGGTGATCGCGTTGATGATGGTGGTCACGGAGGACATCATCAGTCCGATGTAATCCGTGTAATTGATCGCATCTGCTTCCTCGGCGCCCTCGTTATACTGCGTGATGTAGGATTCGATCTCTTCTTTTGCCTCAAAATCCTTTGGATAAATGTTGATGCCGCTTGGCTTTGCCAAATCTGCTACGCCGAACGTCAGCAGATTACCCTCATAGGTCGCATCCGAGGATTGATTCATCGAGCTTGCGAACATGGCACAGATCTGCTCTTCGGTCATGCCCTGCATCTGCATTTGCTGCAGCGAGGCGCCCATTGCCGCCTGTTCCTCGGCAGGCAGTGTTGCCATATAGGCTTGGATATCCGCCATCGTGACGGTCTTATCTTCACCGTCGTCAAACGGCAGACCGGTAAGCACGTCGGTTTCGGGGTCATCCTGTTGTGCTTTTACGATCTCGCTCTTATTGACCTCGTTCACCAGATACCGCATCAGATCGGCACGGTATCCGATCGTACCGCCTGTCTGGGATACGGTCGCGTTCTCGGAGGGACGCAGAATGCCCACCACCTTAAGTTCGGTCGCGTCCTGTAGCTTTTCGAGCAGATACACGTCGTCGTCTGAACGATCGATCCAGTTGCCCGTCTTGTCTTTCTCGTAATAGTCGGTATTGACAAGCAGCTTAAACCGCAGTGCTAAGATCTCGTCATAGCTGTAGTTGGTGATGTCCTGCGTGGGGATCTCCTCGCCTTTGGTAGCGGCTTCAAACATGGATTTCAGATCAGCGGCATCCAAAACGCCGAGTGCATACAGCGTGTAATCGCTGACCTCGTTGTTTCCGTCTACCATCAGCACGATCTCATCGTACGACGAGGGCATTCTTCCGGCGATCACATCATACTGGGTCTTGAGCAGTTCCTCGTTTTCCAACAGTTCCTGCCAAACGTTTCCGCTGGACATGGCAGCCATCGGCGAGCCTGCCATGATCGAATCATCTTCGCTTACCGCTGTGACCGGCATTCCCATCTTATCAAATACCTGTGACGGATTCACTTGATAAATGCCGTCGCTGGTATCTGCCTTATAGACGTTCATCGTGGTCGAGTAGGTATACTGTATCGCGCTGGAAAGTGCCGCAATGGGATTGTCGGTTTCTTCCAGATACGCCTTGAACGCCTCCAAATTGTTGGTCGTTACACCGGTGAGCATCGTTTCGATCATGTCGGTCATGATATTGTTGGAATAGATCTGATCCAGTTCGTGCTCACTGCGGTTTTCAGAGTTGCCCATCATGTTGCTGATCATATCGCCCACGTTCATCGTGGACTCCTGCAGAGAGATCGGATAACTGGACAGCGTATCTTCCTCAACCTTGGCTATGTATTGATTCAGACCGCTTGACAGCGCCAGGATCAGTGCAATACCGATGATGCCGATACTGCCCGCAAACGAGGTCATAAAGGTGCGGCCCTTTTTGGTCATCAGGTTGTTGAGGGACAACGACAATGCCGTAAAAAATGACATAGACGGTTTGCGCACTTTCTTGCGCACTTTCGGCTGTTCTTCTTCCGCGGTATCCGGCTCGTAAGGAGCAGAATCGCTGACGATGCGGCCGTCTAAAAGACGTATCGTGCGCGTCGCGTACTGTTCAGCGAGATCCGGGTTGTGCGTGACCATGATGATGAGCTTATCCTTGGCGATCTCCTTGAGGATCTCCATGATCTGCACACTGGTTTCACTGTCCAAAGCGCCCGTCGGCTCATCCGCAAGGATAATATCGGGATTGTTGACGAGCGCTCTGGCGATCGCCACACGCTGCATCTGTCCGCCCGACATCTGGTTGGGTTTCTTTTTCAGCTGATCGCCGAGCCCGACTCGCTCCAACGCCTCCTTGGCACGCGCCCGTCGCTCGGCGCGGCTGACACCGGTCAGCGTCAGTGAAAGCTCCACGTTCGCCAGTACCGTCTGGTGGGGGATAAGGTTATAGCTCTGAAACACAAATCCAACCGAGTGATTGCGATACGTGTCCCAATCGGAGGATTTGTATTCCTTGGTCGATACGCCGTTGATAACCAGATCACCACTGGTATACTGGTCTAAACCACCGATGATGTTGAGCAGGGTCGTTTTTCCGCAGCCCGACGGGCCGAGAATCGCTACGAACTCATTCTCGCGAAATGCGGTGGATACGCCTTTCAGTGCTTCCACACGTTCCTCACCGGCACGGTATTCCTTGACAACGTTTTTCAATTTCAGCATACGTGGTTCCTCCTAATCGGAAATCAAATGCAGTATAGCATATATATATGAATGTTGTGTAAATGAATATAAAATTTTTCAACACAAAAAAGCGCCACTTGCAGTGGCGCTTTTGCTTATTTGATTACGTAGAACTCGTTTTTCGCGTATTGTTCTTCACCGATAACCTCGGCGGTATACATTTGAAGCGTCGTCGGGTTCTTTCCGTTGCGACCCCATTGTCCGTCTGCATGCTGCACGAATGTGTTGTTTCGGTAGACGGGGGCATCATCCTCGTTGTCGCAACCGGTGTGGATCATCATTTTATCCGACCGCACAAGGAGGTTATTCTCAATGACAAACTCGCCTTTGAGCGTGTTCATATGATCCCAACCCTTAATGTGCGCGGGTGAGGATTTTTCGGGACGTTGCGTGCCGAAACCGCCCGCGTCCATCAGCATGTTATTTTGAATATAGAAGTTTGCCATATACCGCGTAGCATTCGAACCTTCCTCCGGTTTTCCAAGGAAGTATTCAATGCTGTATACACACTCTTCAATTAGATTATTTGTGTAATATACACCGTCCATAATGATGTCGTTGCTGCCGACGGCAGAGTACTGTTGCGTTAATCCCGCATCGTAGCACTGATAGACCCAGTTGTTATCACACACGAAATTCAAACAGCCGCCGTAGATCTCCACACCGTTTCCGTAGCGCCAGGCGCGGCCGGTTGCCGTATACCCTTGGATACACCCGCCGATCCAACCGATCTCACAGTTTTGGATGCGCAGATCGTCTTTACCGGCACTGATGCCGAAGTTGCTGTACTTCAAGCAGAGATTGTCCACG
This sequence comes from uncultured Eubacteriales bacterium, assembly GCA_964490085.1. Lineage (GTDB taxonomy): Bacteria > Bacillota > Clostridia > Oscillospirales > Acutalibacteraceae > RGIG3009. The sequence continues at coordinate 5,803 of CAZBAO010000075.1, forward strand.
GTAACCGCATTTTGTTTGGCAATTCGGATGATCGGACCGAGCGTAATGAATTCAATACTGTCAAAAACTTTTGCGGGATTTCCTTTATCGCAGTACAGATATACATAGCCACCGTTTTCAGGGTTAGCATTTTTCGTCCATCTGTCGCCGAGATCGTGAACAAACTCGTAGTTTTTCTCTAAACTCACATAGCCGTTCCAATCTCGTTTGCTGACAACCTCTTTGGCTTGCTCTTCGGTGTAATCCATTAGCATTTTGATGCCGTTTTCTTCGCCGTGATTCATCACGAGCATACCGACATCACCGGGGAAGTTTATCGAATAGCGCCAAATGTTTTCAGCAACCTCATCCCAACTGCCGTCAACGGCACCGTCACAGGGGGAACCGCGGAGTTCGGGCTTGGGGCCTTCGCCGTAAGACGTATACGTTACACCGCTACACGCTTGAAATTTTCCGCGCCACAGTCCGCCGCGCTCGAAGCATACGTAGCTTCCGGCGGGGAGCTGCTCGGTCTTCAATTTATCAATGGTCTTCCAAGCGGTTGCGGGGGACGTGCCGTCATTGGCATCATCGCCGTTCGGGGACAGATAATAGACGGTGCTCCCTGCAGGAATCTCCATGTTCGGGGTGTTCAAAATTTCCTCACGCCGCTTATCGGCTTTCGCTTCAAGCTCCTTGATATAGTCGGCTGATATGACCGGGATTTGGTTTGTCTTCACTGGTATCACCTCATCAAATGTCGTTGGCTTCATTATAGGTGAAATAATAACAAAAAGCAAGACAGTTGCGCAAAAAACTTAATTCAAATGCGCCGTCGGCGCATTTGAACAACGGGCTTTCGGTTTCTCTCACTTTGAAAGATCAAAAAATGCAGACCCGTGAAATGAGGGATTTATTTCATTGAAAAAGACGATTGCTTTCGCAACCGCCTTTTTCTGGTGGAGACGAGGGGAATCGAACCCCTGTCCGAAAATCACTTACCGTGGCTTTCTCCGAGTGCAGCCGGTCTATTGGGATTCCCCTCGCGCGGCGCCGACAGGCAGGCTCCGTGTTACGGTAGTCGCAACATCATGACAAAGTGCGCGACAGCGCTTTGTTCACGTTCACCGCTGATCGACGCTCCGCACCCGACCGCGGTACTTCGGGGCGGAACGGCTGCTATAAATTAAGCAGCGAGAGCAACTTTATTGTTGTCGTTTATTTTTAAGAAATTGCAGG
>CAZBAO010000076.1:0-6908 GCA_964490085.1 uncultured Eubacteriales bacterium
CCAGTTCGGGAGCCGTAGTCTTCCAAACATTATTCCGTCTCGTATCACGACGAGCCTTTGAACTTTTTCTCTTCGGTACCGCCATCGTCAGCACCTCCTTAACATATTCCGAAAGTTAATCCAGCAATTGCTGTAACGCTGCGAGCCGAGGATCCACCGTTTTCTGTACACAGCCGCAAGAACCCTCGTTTTGGTTCTTGCCGCATGTCGGGCACAGCCCGCGGCAATCCTCCTTGCACAGCCTCTTCGACGGCTGATCCAGGATCAGATCCCCTTCCACCAATTCATCCAGCGGAAGCTGATAATTGTCGATAAGAACAAAACTGTCATTGTCCTCGTGATTGAGGGAAACTACAAGAATATGCTCCATCGACAGGTGTTCTTCTCGGCTGATATCGCACGCACAACGATCACAAATACCGTCGTACCGGTACGAAACATCCGCCGTCAGCGTTACGACACCGGCTATATGCCGCACCTCACCCCTGACTTTCATCGGTTGCTTAAACGGATACGAACCGTTCCATTCCAAACCGGAAAAATCCAAGGTGCAGTCGATCGGCAGGCTTGCCCGCTCGCCCATGAACAGGGACTGTAATTGAAGAAGCATACTTCACCTCAATTGTCACGCAGAATATTATATCGGGACAACCCCGATTTGTCAATATCTTTTTTGCGATTTTTTCGTTTAGGGTGGAGCAAAACACCCTATGCAAAGAGGAAGCGCCGTTTCCGGCGCTTTTTTCTTAGATCTCAGTAGCAAGCTCCGCAATTTTTGCGGGAATTTCGCTCGGATCTGCCGAAACAGACATAACGATATTGGTATTCGCTTTGTCACTGAGCGCTTTCAGCTTCTCAATAAAGGGGAGCAAGCCGTCGATATCGCCGCCGATCTTCAAAGTAGAATCCACAAAAATATCAGTGATGTCATAGTTGCCGGCGCACATACCGGCGATCAGACCGTAAAAACTGTCAAATCCGCGGATCGCGTACTCATCGGCCGCCACCAGGCGTACCTTATGGCTGATGTTGTAGGTCAGGGTGTTGTCCTTTTCGATAAAGACAACATTCCCCTTAGACTGCGCCATGGCTTCGTTGCACATGTCGATCAGCCGTTTGGTTTTGCCGGAACCTTTTTTCCCGAGGATTAAAGTGATCATTAGAATTCCTCCCAGTATATATTAACCGCTACGCGGTCACTGCCGTTTATCATTTTCCGAGTCGTTGCTCCAAGATCGCTTTCTGATCTTCGTAACCGGGCTTGCCGAGGAGCGCGAACATGTTTTTCTTATACTCTTCTACACCGGGTTGGTTAAACGGATTAACGCCCAGCATATAGCCGGAGATAGCACACGCTTTCTCAAAGAAATACACAAGGTAGCCAAGCTCTTCCTCGCACACCGATGGCACGTGAATGACCATGTTCGGCGTACCGCCGTCTGTATGAGCTAAAACCGTTCCCTCAAACGCCTTTTGGTTGATCTGAGCCATCGTGCGACCGGCAAGGAAGTTGAGGCCGTCGACATTTTCGGCATCTTCCTTGATCGTCATGGTAACGGGTGATTCGTCGATCAGCACCACGGTTTCCGCCAAAATGTCGGAGCCGTCCTGCACGAACTGGCCGAGCGAATGCAGGTCGGTGGAGAAGATGACGGACGCCGGGAACAGACCCTTGCCGTCCTTACCCTCACTCTCGCCGTACAACTGCTTCCACCACTCGGACATCATAGCAAAGCGGGGTTCATAGCTGACCATGAGTTCTACCGCGCGACCTTTGCGCAACAGGATATTCCGCATGGCGGCGTACTTATAGCAATCGTTTTTGTTGATATCTGTCTCGCACAAAGCCGCCTGTGCTTTGGCAGCGCCTGCCATCAGGGCGGCGATATCACAGCCGGCGACGGCAATGGGCAACAGGCCAACGGCGGTGAGCACCGAGAAACGGCCGCCCACATCGTCCGGCACCACAAAGGTCTCATACCCCTCGCGGTCGGCAAGGCCCTTCAGCGTGCCCTTTGCTTTATCCGTAGTCACATAAATACGGCGACGTGCTTCCTCAGCACCCACGGTCTTTTCCAGATACTCGCGGAACACACGGAACGCGATAGCCGGTTCGGTGGTCGTGCCGGATTTGGAGATCACATTGACCGACACGCGACGTCCCTCACACAGTGCGAGCAGCTCCGACAGCTCCGACGCGCTGATGCTCTTGCCGGCAAAGTACACGTCCGGTGTATCCTTTTTCAAATTGTTGTACAGCGGGGATCTCAAAAATTCGATCACCGCACGGGCACCGAGGTACGAGCCACCGATACCGATGACGATAAACACGTCGGTATCCTGCTTGATGCGCTCTGCCGCCGCCTGAATACGGGCGAATTCTTCCTTGTCGTAGTCCGTAGGCAGTGTCAGCCAACCGAGAAAATCATTTCCGAGACCATTGCCCTTGTGGAGCATCTCGTGTGCTGCCGCGACCTGTGCCTGCATTGCCTGCAGCTCGTGATCGCGCACAAAATCGGTAAGGTAACGGGTTTCAAGGGTAACTGCCATACTACGACGCCTCCGTCTTTCTTGGTTGCCTTTATTGTACAATATATCCGCTCCGATTGCAACCGAAATCAGAGAAATTTTTATGAATTTTTTACAAAGAAACACCGGTCAGATACCTGACCGGTGCTGCAACTAGGTAGATAATGCCGTAATCAATCGCAATAAGCAGAATCCAAAGCTGAGTTTGGGCACCTCTTCGGCAGCGCGCACCGCATACTCCGCCAAGGTTTCTCCCTCACGAGCAACCGTGACGGTTCCGACGATCTGCCCTTTCGCCACGGGTGCTTCCACATCGGAAGCCAACGTGACGGTACAGGCAAGCCCCTTTTCCTCCCCTTTTTTGACAAGCAGCGGATCGAGATCACCGATCTCCACCGTCACCGTCTCCGCCGTGCCACGCAACACCGGAATGGGAGTCAGGGCGTCGGGATCGACCTGCGGAGCGTATAAACTGTAGTTAGCGAAACCGTGATCCAGCAGTTTTCGCGCACCGCCGAAACGCTCGTCGGTGGTATCACAGCCCAAAATGACCGCTACAAGGCTCAGTCCGTTCCGTTCGGCGGTGGCAGACAGATTATGTCCCGCCGTGGAGGTCGTGCCGGTCTTGAGACCCGTCGCGCCCTGATAAAAACGGATCAGCTTGTTGGTATTCACCAACTGTGATTCGCCGTTTCGCAACGTATCCATCCAGATGGTGGTATAGTTCTTTATCAGCGGATGCTTCATCAGCTCGCGGGACATGAGCGCCACGTCGTAGGCGCAGGAATAGGCGGTATCGTCCAACCCGCTGCAATCCTTGAACAGCGTATCCTGCATACCGAGCTCGGCGGCACGGGTATTCATACGCTGTACAAACTCCTCGATCGAACCGGCAACATGCTCCGCAAGTGCGGCACACGCATCGTTAGCAGACACTACCGCCGCGGCTTTTACCAGCTCGTGTACCGTCATGATCTCGCCCGGCTCCAGCCAGATCTGGGAGCCGCCCATCGACGCCGCCTCCGACGAGCAGGTGACGGGATCCTGCAGGTCGATCAATCCACCGTCCAGCGCTTCCATAACCAACAGCAGTGTCATGATCTTTGTAACTGAGGCAATGGGCAGCTTTTCGTGCACGTTCTTTTCAAACAGCACCTGCCCCGATGACAGTTCCATCAGTATCGCGGATTTACCGCCGACCTCCAGTGCGGTTCCCGCGGCAGTCGACACCACCTCGCCTAAGCTTTTCGGCGCTTCAAGCGACATCAATTCCTCGGCGGTTTCACCGGATTCCATATCAATAATAACCGTTTTTGCCGTGACAGGCATGACAAGCAACAATGTGGCACACGTCACGCCTGCGAGTATGCTTATAGGTTTCATGCTATCTCCTCCCCTTAATATGATGTATACAAAGAGGACAAGCGCAATATGCAAAAAGAACGGTCGGGAATTCCGACCGTTCTTTAGGAGACTTATTTGCGAGAAGCAAGCAGATTTTTGATCTTCTCGTGCGAGTCGATGATGCGGGTGACAGACACGTCGTGATTGAGCGAGGCGATGAAGTACGCGATATACTTGGACACGTCGACTTCACAGAACCATTCGCGTTTCTTAAGCTCGTCCGTGCGGTAGGTCAGGTTGGTGCCGAGCACGCCGGAGATGATACCGTCCTCGTACGCCTTATCAAACTTGTCCAGCCCGTTGGTGAAGATCGCATAAGTGGCATACGCAAAAATGCGGCCCGCCTTGCGCTTCTTCAGCTCATACGCGATATCCAGCATAGATTCGCCGGAGGAGATGATATCATCTGCGATGAAGATATCCTTGCCCTCCACCGAGTCACCGAGGTACTCGTGCGCAACGATGGGGTTGCGGCCGTTGACAACATGCGCGTAGTCACGGCGCTTGTAGAACATACCGAGATCCACGCCCAGCGTAGACGCATAGTACATGTTGCGGTTGAGCGCGCCCTCGTCCGGACTGACGATCATCATGTGATCACGGTCCGGAACCAGATCGGGATAACGACGGAACATGGCTTTAAGCACTTGATACGAGGGGATCACGTTGTCAAAGCCCATCAGAGGGACAGCGTTCTGCACGCGGGCATCGTGTGCGTCAAAGGTAATGATATTGGTAACGCCCATACGCTCCAGCTCTTGCAGTGCACACGCGCAGTCAAGCGATTCGCGGTAGTTGCGGCGATGCTGACGGCCACCGAACAGGATCGGCATGATCACGTTGATGCGGTGAGCTTTACCGCCCGCCGCCTGAATGATGCGCTTGAGATCCTGAAAATGATCGTCCGGCGACATGCAGTTTTCCTGACCGAAGATGCGATATTTCACGTTGTAGTTACCGACATCCACCAAAATGAACAGGTCATCACCGCGGATGCTGGATTTGATAAGACCTTTACCGTCACCGGAGGAAAAACGCGGGCACTCGGCGGGAATCAAAAAAGAATCCTGCGGGACACCGGCTTTTGCCGCCCAATCGGTGAGGTAATAGTTGATCTTCGCCGCCAGCTCCTCAGTACCGGGCTGAGCGATGATGCTGAGCGGTGCGACTTGGTTGGGTGCGGAAAAGATCGTTTCACTGGTCAATTTTTCTACCATATTTGCTATCCCCTCGTTTTCATATACTATCTATTGTATTTCTATATTACCATACTCTTCGACAAATGAAAACAAAAACTTTTCATTTTGGCGAAGATTTTTTCAAGGTTTTTTTCAGATATACTATGGACAATGCACAAAAGAACGGATACAATAACAAAAAAGGAGGGGTCGCCATGAGCCAACTCACCGAAACTGTCGTATTTGACGAAGAACGGCGCGAGCGCGCATTGCTGGTTTCGGTAGATACCGGTGAATTTGACGCAGAGCTTTCTCTGGATGAACTGGAGGAGCTTGCCGACACCGCCGGTGCGGACGTGCTGGGCAGACTTTTACAAAAGCGCGAAGCGCCCGACAAGGCCACCTGTCTGGGACAGGGGCGCCTGGAAGAGCTTGCCCTGCTTGCCGAGAACGCAGAAGCAGACCTTATCATCTTCGACCGCGAGCTGACCGCTACTCAACAACGCAATCTTGAAGACGTCCTTCCCTGCCGTGTGGTGGATCGCACCATGCTGATCCTTGATATTTTCGCGAGACGCGCCCGCTCCGCAGAGGGGCGGTTACAGGTGGAGCTGGCACAGCTTCAATATCTGTTGCCGCGTTTGGCAGGTCAAGGCACCGCGCTATCTCGATTGGGCGGCGGCATTGGCACGCGAGGGCCCGGTGAAACCAAATTGGAAAGTGACCGACGGCACATTCGCCGCCGCATTCAAGCGCTTCGAGATCAACTGCAAGCAGTGGAACAGCAACGCATCCAACGGCGCGACCGCCGCCGCAAGGATAACGTGCAAACGGTGGCGATCGTCGGATACACCAATGCGGGCAAATCCACCTTGATGAATCGGCTGACCGACGCAGGCGTGCTTGCCGAAGACAAACTGTTTGCCACACTGGACACCACCGCCAGGGCGCTCAAATTGCCCGACGGGCGTACCGTGTTGCTCATCGACACGGTCGGCTTGGTGAGGCGCCTGCCTCATCATTTGGTGGATGCTTTCCGCTCCACCTTAGAGGAAGCCGCCGAGGCAGACGTTATTCTAAATTTATGTGACAGCTCCAGCGAGGACGCGGCAGAGCATCTGAGCGTAACGAGAGAACTGCTCGCGCAGCTCGGCTGTACCGATCGCCCGATCGTGACGGTGTTTAATAAATGCGATCTGCCGGCGGCCGTACCGCTGACCGACCGCGACGGCGCGGTGTGCATCAGTGCCGCCACCGGTAAAGGCATCGACGCGTTATTGCAACGTCTGACCGAAGCGTTACCGCCCGACAGACGGAAAGTAAAGCTTCTATTACCGTTTGACAAAGGGGCACTCGCGGGCGAATGCCGCCGTGAGGGTGCGGTAGAGCACGAGGAATACGTGCCCGAAGGACTGTCCATGACCGTCACGCTCGGAGCTCGGCTGTTGGAGTTGACAAAGCCCTATCAGATAAACGAATAAAAGGTCTTGCATTTTGTGCCAAAGCTTGTGTTATCAGGATACCCGTTCAAGTAAATATCCGCTTTATGGCTTGATGAAAATTTATGAGAAAGTAAAAAAACCTGTTGACAATCTCAAAGGGTTAGTGTTATAATAACCCATGCTGTATGCGCGAGGATGCTGGAATAGGCAGACAGGCACGTTTGAGGTGCGTGTGTCGTTGACGTGTGGGTTCAAGTCCCATTCCTCGCACCAAAGTATTCAAACCCGAACCTTTTACCGATCGGTGAAACGTTCGGGTTTGTTGTTTTTCTCAATGAGACTGCGTAGTTAAAAA
>CAZBAO010000077.1:0-6896 GCA_964490085.1 uncultured Eubacteriales bacterium
GCCGAAGAGTATCCCGAATGTGCCGCGATGGAGCTGCACCTGCCGGATGAAAAGATCCGCCGCGTCGGTCAGTCCGTTGCCGCGGCAAGCCTGCCGAAGATCTGACGTAATAAGCAAAGCGGAGAGAACGTCGTTCTCTCCGCTTTTCGTATACAAAGAAACGCGGAGAGGATCGTTTGATCCTCTCCACTCTTTTCAATAGTTACAGATAACGGTCGTAAAACAGTGTGAACAGGGAATCGTTGTTCAGCCGTGCGCTTTCCGCCAGCTGTGCTTTCGCCTGTTCGCCGTTGCCCATGTACGCCTCACACAGGCCGGTGAGGTACAGCCACTGCGCCCGACGCAGTGTTTGCGGATCGTCCACAAAGGGAATAAAGAACGGCGTGGTCGAGAAATAGCCGTTATCCTTCACCGTGCGGATCGCGTCCCATTCGCGGCGATAGCGCGTGATCAGATGCTGACCGCAAACGCCGTCACCCAGATGATCGTGCGACAGAGCCTGATAGTACGGTAATTCCTTTAAGTGCATGTTGCTGAAATACTCGATCGTCGTGTCCGCGATGTAACGGAAGATCTCATCCGCCTGCGCTTTTTCGCCCAGCTGTTCCAGACACAGCGCCTCGTGGAATCGCAGCGGGATACGCTTGCAGTGGTTCCAGACGCCCGCACCCAGCGACTGCGGCAGCACCTGTCCCGCTCGGAAATGCGCCAGCGCTTGTTGCACGTTGCCCTGCTTCATCGCTTCCTTACCCTTTACCAGATAGGCAAACATATACTGGTCGGCGATCGCGTGCTCACCGCCCTCACACGGGACGAAGTCGTGGGACATCAGCACCTCCAGCGCACGATCCGGCAGGAACGCTTGATTGTACGCTTTGGCGAGCTCGGTGAGCACGTCGTCGCGCGTCACGGTATGAGCGCGTATCAGCTCGATCTTTTCCTGCGGCGCGACCGTCAGCTTGTCCATCAGACACACGGTCTCGTATAACAGCTCCTCGTCGTTCGGATGCGCGGCAAGTACCCGACGCATCAACGCGAGTGCCTCCTGCGGCCGCTTCAAATGGCTGAAATAGGCAACCGCCAAATTGCGAACGGCGGCAGCGTCCTCACACGTTTCCCACAGCGCGGCGGCTTCCCCGTAATGCAGTTTGTTGTACAGCAGACAGCCGAGCAGCATCTTGGCATCGTCGTTGCCCGTGCGGCGCACCACATCCTCCAGCACGCGCTTTTCGCCCAAGCGCACCGGATACGCGGCGCCGAGCGGTGCCGTGCTTCCCGCGGTGTAATCCGCCGATCCGTCCTCGCCGATGCAGAATTTTACATAGCCGCGCGTGTAGTATGCCGGCTTGTTGGCACCGTTGCCGCACTGCGCGATCACGCCGTCCAGCAACGCAATACAGTCGGTGTATCGGCCCATAGCCATCAAGTCAAACGTGAGATCCAGACAGGTCTGCACGGGATCGCTGTCCATGACGGCGTACAGGTCCTCGGCACCCGCTAAATAGCGCATCATGTGATCCAACGGATCGCGGGACAGCCACTCGCGGAGCAGGGCGTCTGCCGCCGAACGGTCACCCAATTCCCGCTGGGCGATCACCCACACCGCCGCCGCCAATCCGTTCTGTCGGCCGTAGTCCAACGCGGTCTGCGCGTGCTCTGCCGCCTTTCGGAAATCCCGACGCTTCACGTCGATGACCGCGATGCGCGTCATGGCGCGCGCCACCGAATCCGCCGCCCACGCCGCCTTGCAGTAGTAATCGTAGGCACGATCCACTTCACCCTTGGCTTCCAGTATCTTGCCGTAGACGAAGTACGCTTCGCCGCTCTTATGGCGTTCGTTGTACAGATTCAGGCGGTCAATGGCGTGGCGGGCGTACTGCTCGGCACTGTCCAATTCGTAGCGGTTGTACTCGTAGCCCGCCATCGCGATCAAGGACGGAATATGATGGATATCACGCTTGAGCGCTTCCTTCCAGTACGCGTCGGGGTTGGTCGACGGATCACGGTATTGGTCGACGTGCACGCCCGCCAGATACAGCTCCTCGGCACTGTTCATGCCCGCCGCCGAAGGCATATCCGTAATCGGCTCCGGCATCACGAACGCGTCAGACCGCTTCTCACGATAGCATGCGACGGTCTCTCCCGCACAGGTGATCTCAACGGTAACGTACGTCGGCAGGGTATCGCAATCGATCTCCGCACAGCGCTCGGGCGTGAGGTCACACACCGTATCCGCATACACGCGATCGCCGTCAAGCACGCGGACGCGGGCGGCGGGATACACCGCGGTGGACTGCACGAGCAGCTGACACGCGTCGTCCCTCACCACGCGCAGCGCGCAATTCAGGTTGGCGTAGGTGGGTGCGCCGATACGGGAGATCGGATACCAGTATTGCGAGAATTGCTTGGTCTCATACGGGGCTAACCACGAAAAGTTCGGCTGATTGTCGGAATACGAGCCAGCCATCAGCTCGGCGTACTGACCGTCGGTATCGGTCAGTGCGTTCTCCCACGAGGTCGCCAGCTGACCGTACGCCCACGTGAACATCTTTTTGCCGGGGGAAACGTGGTGGTTGCCGATATGCACGACGCCGCACTGCTTGCCGTGATCGTATCCGCCGAAGAAATCGTAGTCGGACGCGGCGGCAAAATACGAGGTCGCCTCGCGCGTGTTTTTGTGCCACGAAATATCCCGATCCGTCGCCATGGGAATACCGTTAAACACGCCGTTTCCGGCGACGGGATAGGTGGTGCGCGATTTTAAATAGTGGAAATTGACGTAGCTGACGTCCTGCGGGAAGAAGATCTGATACTGCTCGTTGACAGGCACCGCCGCGTTTTCCCACCACAGGAAGGAACGTTCCGTGTCGGTGCGGTTGTACAGACGCATCCGCGTTTCCAGATACGCACAGTCGGGACGCAAAACGACGCCGACCATGCCTTTCATGCGGTCGATCGGGTCGTGCTCCGACAGCCAGCAAACGACCGTGCCGTCCGCTTGCCGTTCGGTCTTGAAATCGCACGGCATAAAGCCCGATGCACGATGGTGGAACGGCCAGTTAAACTCCACGCCGCCGGATATCCACGAGCCCAATACGCCGATGAGCGCGGGCTTGATGACGTGTTGCTTGTAGAAAAAGTCGTACCCCGTGGTCTTGTCCAGTGCCGAGTAGATACGGCCGCCGATCTCCGGCAGGATCTCCACGCGCACGTAGCGGTTTTCCAGCACGACGACGGTGTACTCCCGATCCTCCTTGTGACTGCGATCGACCTGCATCACCACCTTATTCGGGTAGGGTCTGCCGGAGGAGCGCTGATGTACGCGGTTTTCCGCAAACATCGGCAGATCCTCCGCGGGCGGCTCCGGATAGGTCGGAATACGACGCTTTTCAACGGTGATCGTTGCTTTTTCCAAGGAAAACACCTCTTTACAATTAACATATTTTATTGTATTATAAACTATAACGAGCGGGGTTTAAAGTGATAAGATTACTCAATTTTTAACCTTTCTTACTTAGGAGGTCTTATGCTCACCTTACCGTACGACGTTACCTGCGGGTATTTTGACAGCAGTGAATTCGGCAATATCGTCACAACGCCGAAACGAACCGCCGAGAAATTTGAAATTGAATTTTATTTGGAGGACGGCAACGAAACGTTTGCCGACGCCCATGCGTACCGCATACGCAAGGGGTACGTTCAGATCGCAAAGCCGAATCAGGTGCGGTACAGCCACCTGCCGTTTAAGACCATGTACCTCAAATTTTGCGTAGACGGCGAGCTTTCGCGGCGGCTGTACGAGGCGCCCGAATACTTTCAAAGCAATCATCCCGAGCAGATGGCGGATATCTGGGATACCATCATCCTGCTCAACGAGAGTGCCGACAACCCCTTGCTGTTGTACAGCCGCCTGCTCGCCCTGCTGGATCTGGTGCTGTGCGACTCCGAACTCCCGCGCCTGCCGTACGCTAACAGCTACCGCATCGTGAAAAAGGCAAAAGAGTATATGGAGCGGCATTACGCCGAGTCGATACGGCTGAGCGACGTCGCGGCGGCCGTCAATCTGAGCCCCATTTACTTCCACAACGTCTTCACCGGCACCTGCGGGTGTACGCCGCATGAATTTCTGACGCGCAAGCGCATCGCGGAGGCCAAGCGACTGCTTTGGGATCCCGCTGTCAGCCTGCCCGAGATCGCGGAACGCTGTGGCTTCGGCTGTCAGCAGTATTTCAGCAAGATCTTTAAAAAAAACACCGGCACGCCGCCCGGCAAATACCGCAAGGATTTTCAGCAACAATATTGGGACGAGTCGGCAACCGTGTAGCGGGACAAAAAAGCGCAGAGAGAACGAGCTGTTCTCTCTGCGCTTTTATTGGTGACCCCCCAGTTTTACTGGGGGAGAAAGATGACTTTCGTAAACGCAAGCCTCCCCTTGTCAGGGGAGGTGGCTTTTGCATAGCAAAAGACGGAGGGGTAGTCGTCGTTTTTCTCTCCCTCAGTCTCGCTTCGCTCGCCAGCTCCCTCATCAGAGGGAGCCGCTCAGAATACGTGGTGCCCGTTTACGGGCGGCAGGGCATGTAATGTGATGATAAAGTTCAGTGCCCCTTTCAGGGGCTAAGCCTGTAGTTGCCCCTTCTAGGGGCTGTGCATACCACCGGTTTACTGGTGGTTATGATTTTGTACGGATCGCCCGTGCTTTTTGTTTATTCGGCTATCGCGATACAGCCGGCAAGGCTGCCACGCTGAGCGCCCGTGACGCGGTGCGACCAAAACACGTGCGGGTGGCATTTGGTACACAGGTCGGTGACCGTGATATGCTCCCGCTTGACGCCTGCCTCGATCAGCGTGCGGCGGTTGACCTCCCACAGGTCGATAAGTGCTTTATCGTCCCCCACCGGCCTGTAACAGTCCTCGTCGTAGAAGGGTAATTTTTGAAACTCGGTAATGACGGGCGCATCCACCTCAAAACAGCACGGGCCGATGGACGGGGCAATGCCCGCCAAAATATCGTCACGGTTGCAGCCGTAATCGGAAACCATCCGTTCCACCGTGACGGCGCCGATCTGCGCTGCCGTGCCGCGCCATCCCGCGTGGGACGTGCCCACCACTTTGCGGACGGGGTCAACGAAGAACAGCGGCACGCAGTCCGCGTATTGCGTGAACAGCACGACGTTCGGCTCATCCGTTAAGAGCCCGTCGATATCCGCATACCCGCGCTCGCGTGTGACACCGCGGCCGCGGTCCGCGGCTGTGGCGTTGTAGATGACGGTGTGGTGCTCCTGTGCGGAGACCACCGCCTGTTCACTGCTCACGCCGATCGCCGCGCAGAACCGATCAAAGTTTTCGCGCACGGCGGCGGGATCGTCCCCGCGCGTGTAGCTTAAATTCATGCTTTCAAACGTGCCGGCGCTCACCCCGCCGAGGCGGGTGGAAAACCCGTGCCGCACGAACGGTACGGCGTCAAACGCAGGAAAGGTATAGTATACGACGCCGCTTTTTTCGTGAACGCTAAGCGTTTTGCTTTGCAACATTGTCATCACCGTTATCAGTGTACCACAAGTCCAACCGATATTGCAATCAGATCGCAAAAATCAGTTTTAACAAAAGCAGTGTGACCACGCCCGGTACCCCCGCCGCCGCACACGCGATACCCGACAAAAGATTGAGCCCCAGCGACACGCCGGTAAACATACCGGTCACGTTCACCGCCGCCAGCGCCGACGCGCCCTGCAGGGCACTGCCGAGCAACGCACGGATCGGCCGTCCCGTTTTGATCGCCCCGATCAGCGTGCCGACGGCAAGCAGTGCCGCTATACACCACAGAAGGATCGTTACGCCCACATTGTCCACCTCCGTTAGTAGAGGGTATGTAGACAAGGGTGAAAATATGCCCGCTTTCTCTCCCTCCGTCTCGCCTGCGGCGAGCCACCTCCCTCGTCAGAGGGAGGCTTACCACTGACATAGGAAAAGAGCAAGAGCGAAACCGCTCTTGCTCTTAACACAAGACGAAACTTATGCACCCAAAAACTTGGTGACGAGCATACCGAGGAACACCAGCACGAAGAACGTGATGGCAAGCACCTTGGTCCATTTGGATAAAAACGCATCCAGCGTGCGGGCTCTGCCCTTATCCATAAAGTTCTCGGCAGCGCCGGAAATGGCACCCAGATTGGACTGATTGCCCTCCTGCAACAAAATGACCGCAATGATGATCAGCGCAAACACGATGATGATCGCGCCGATGATATATTCCCAAACTGTCATGAGAATTCCTCCTAAATTCAACGAAAACTGAAATGCAACTAATATGATAGCATACTATGTGAGAAAACGCAAGCAGAAATTTTTTGAGATAACGATGTATGGTTTTCGCGCGATTCGGGCAATCTAATCTCGGCGCAAATACAAAACCCACTTGCGTTTGCCGTGTTTGTGCCTCGTTGCCGAACGGTTCTCCGTTCGGCAACGATTTTTTGGGGATCGCGGGACAACGAGGTGAGATTTTTCTCTCCCTCCGTCAGCTTCGCTGACACCTCCCTCGTCAGAGGGAGGCAGTCGGAAAGTTATGTTAATTATAATAATGATAACTGCTCGCCGACGTCCTCGGCAAGGGGCGTGGCACCCGCCGCGGGCAGGGACTTGGTGCGATAGCGTGCCGCTTTTACCGACATGGAATCCTCAAACGGGACGACCTCGTTTAAGCGGTGCTGACCCTTGAGCGTCATCGCCTGCACGCCCTGCGTATCGCGGGTGGTCTTGGGCGCGATCGCGCCGGTGTGCACGATCAGCCGTCTGCCGGAGGTGGAGATCAGCATAAACTCGCGATCCTCCTCGACGTGGAACATCGCAACAAGCGGCGATTTCACCGAATACGCGGCGATCAGCTTGCGGCGGTT
>CAZBAO010000078.1:0-6833 GCA_964490085.1 uncultured Eubacteriales bacterium
CCGACGTATGGGTGTCGATGGGCGAGCCGGACAAGGTGTGGCAGGAACGCATTGAGGAACTCACGCCCTATCGCGTCACCTCCGGGCTGATGGATACCGCCGGCGCACAGTGCCGATTTATGCACTGTCTCCCCGCTTTCCACGACTTAAAGACCTCTACCGGCCAAGAAATTTACGATAAGTTCGGCATTGATTGCATGGAAGTCACCGACGAGGTGTTTGAGAGTGAGCGCTCCATCGTGTTTGACGAGGCGGAAAACCGCATGCACACCATCAAAGCGGTTATGGCGGCAACCTTGGTATAAGGAAAAACAGTCGGCTTTTGCCGACTGTTTTTGCGTATTAAAATATATGTTAAAAAGGCTTGACTTTAGTACGACAAAGTGGTAACATGGTAAAGTAATTCTGTGAGGAGGATGTTCAATTATGAATTTTCGTTCCGAATCGATCGATCGGCTGTTCCAAACCTTTTTAAATCTCAATACGATTGAGGAATGCTATACCTATTTTGAGGACCTGTGCACCATTAAAGAGCTTCAGGATATGTCACAGCGTCTGGATACCGCCATTTTGCTTTCCAACGGTGACAGCTACCAGAAGATCACCGAGAAGGTGAATATCAGCACCGCCACCATCGGCCGTGTCAGCAAATGCTTGAATTACGGCAACGGTGGCTACCGCACGGCGATCGAGCGGTTGAAGGAGAAAGAATAATGCAGTTAGGGTTTATTGAAAACGTCATGTTCTCCTTGCGTGCGCTTTATAACACCTACGGTTACGCGCAATATACCATGAGCAAGTTCGAAGAATACGACTTGTATGCACGCAACAAGGACTTTTTGATTTCGGACAGTGTCATCACGTTCACCGATACCAACGGCAAGCTAATGGCGCTCAAACCCGACGTCACGTTGTCTATTGTGAAGAACAGCAAGGATGAGCCGAACGCCGTGCAAAAGGTGTATTACAACGAAAACGTGTACCGTGTGTCTAAGGGTTCGCACTCTTTCAAGGAGATCATGCAGGTCGGCTTGGAATGTCTGGGCGCGATCGATGAGTATTGTATTTGTGAGGTGCTCACCCTCGCCGCCGAAAGTTTACGGCACATCTCCCCTGCCTGCATTTTAGACGTGTCGCATATCGGGCTGTTATCCGATCTGATCGATCGCATCGGCGTGCCCGTTGATAAGAAACCTACGCTGTTCAAGTGCATCGGCGAGAAGAATACGCACGAATTGCAAAGCATCTGCCGTGCCGCCGAGATTGCCGATGCCGATATTGCGGTATTAAAGCAGGTTGTCACCACGGTCGGCAAGCCGAGCAAGGTGCTGCCGCCGCTTACGGCTTTGTTATCCGATCTGCCGTCCTGGGGGGATTTTGAGCGTATTGTCCGCGCCTTGGAGAACGATCCGATCGGTGAAAATCTCCGCATTGATTTTTCCGTTGTGGACGATATTCATTATTATAACGGAATCGTCTTTAAGGGCTTTATCAACGGATTGCCCGCGGCGGTATTATCCGGCGGGCAGTACGATAAGCTGATGCAGAAAATGAAACGCCAATCGGGTGCGATCGGCTTTGCGGTGTATCTGGACATGTTGGAACGGCTGGACAACACCGCAAGCGAGTACGACGTGGACGTTGTCTTACTGTATGATGAAACGGCTGATCTTGCCGTTATCCGCGGTAAGGTTTCAGAGTTGGTGCAAGGCGGCTTACGCGTCTTGGCACAGCGTGAGAAAAGCGAAACGATCCGCTATAAGCAGTTGATGCAGCTGCGCGGTAACGAGGTGGAAATTCTTGAAAATGCTTAACATAGCTCTGCCCAAAGGGCGGCTCGGCGAAAAAGTCCTTTCGATGTTTGAAAAGGCCGGCTTTGAGTGCCCGTCCATTCATGAAAACAACCGAAAACTGATCTTTGAGAATCCCGCGTGCGGCGTGCGGTATTTTTGGGTAAAGCCCTCGGACGTTGCTATCTACGTCGAGCGCGGTGCCGCCGATATCGGTGTGGCGGGAAAAGATATTCTCCTTGAGTACGAGCCCGAGGTCTACGAGCTGTTGGATCTGAAAATGGGGAACTGCCGTATGGCGGTCGCCGCGAAAGACGGGTTCCGTGACGATCCGCGGCGCACGCTGCGCGTGGCGACGAAATTCACCAACATTGCGGGGCAGCATTATTTGTCCAAAGGCCGCGACATTGACATTATCCACTTGAACGGGTCGATTGAGATCGCACCGATCTTAGACCTTTCGGATGTGATCGTGGATATTGTGGAAACCGGCACCACGCTCAAGGAAAACGAACTGTCGGTGATCGAGACCATCGTGCCGATCAGCGCGCGGCTGATTGCCAACAAGGCAAGCTATAAATTCAAAAGCGAAGAAATTGAAACGGTCGTGCGGGAGCTTGCCGCACAGACGGAGGCGTAAACACTATGATCCAGATCTTAAAATACGGTGAGGTCGCGAACGAAGACATTTTTGCCCGCGCCGTGCCCACCGTCAACGTTGAGGACATTGTCACCGACATCATTGAAAACGTCAAGGCAAACGGCGACAATGCCTTGTATGAGTATTGTGAGAAATTCGATAAAGCCACCCTCACCTCCCTGCAGGTCACAAAAGAGGAGATTGACGAGGCCGTGGCGGCCGTTGAGCCGAAATTTTTGGAAATTCTTAAAAAAGCGGCGGCAAATATTCGAAAATTTCACGAAAAACAGGTGCGAAACAGTTTTATTATCAACGACGAGAACGGTATCGTGATCGGGCAAAAGGTCATTCCGGTCGACCGTGCCGGTTTATACGTGCCCGGCGGTACTGCCGCGTATCCGTCCACGGTGCTGATGGATTCCATCCCTGCCAAGATCGCGGGTTGCCGCGAGGTCGTGATGGTGACCCCGCCCGGCGCTGACGGCAAGATAAATCCCGTTATTTTGGCGGCGGCGTCAGTTGCCGGTGTGGACAAGATCTTCAAGGTCGGCGGTGCACAAGCGATCGCGGCACTTGCCTACGGTACTGAGAGTGTGCCGAAGGTGGACAAGATCGTCGGCCCCGGTAACGCGTTTGTTGCCGAGGCAAAAAAACAGGTATTCGGCAAAGTGTCCATTGATATGATCGCAGGACCGAGCGAGATCCTGATCGTCGCGGACGGCGCATCCGATCCGCGCTTTGTCGCCGCCGATCTGCTCTCCCAAGCGGAACACGATAAATTGGCAAGTGCCGTATTGGTTACCGATTCCGAAGCACTTGCCGTGGCGGTACAGGCGGAGCTGGAAAACCAGATCCCGCAGCTTACCCGCGCCGAGATCGCGCGGGTGTCCATTGATAACAACGGCAAGATCATTGTGGCGGATACCTTGGAAGCGGCAATTGAGATCGCCAACGAGATCGCACCCGAACATTTGGAATTGTGTGTGGATAATCCGTTTGATTATCTCGATCAGATCCGTCATGCGGGCAGTATCTTTATGGGACGTCACTGCCCCGAGGCACTGGGCGACTACTTTGCCGGCCCCAACCACACCTTACCGACCAGCGGTACGGCACGGTTTTCGAGCCCCTTGTCGGTGGATGATTTTGTCAAGAAAACACAGTACACCTACTACACACGTGAGGCGCTGAAAACGGTTGCCGACGACGTCGCGTATTTTGCCGAGGCCGAAGGACTGACCGCACACGCGAGAAGTGCCGTCATACGCACGGAGGATGACGCACAATGAGCCGCTTTTTTACCTCAAAGTACGATCAGCTGACACCGTATACACCGGGTGAGCAGCCGAAAGATCAGCAATACGTGAAGCTCAACACCAACGAGTCGCCCTATCCCCCGTCGCCGAAAGCGGTAGAAAAAGCGCGTGAGACTGCCGAAACACTGCAGTTGTATTCCGATCCGGAATGCCGCTTGCTGACGGCGAAGGGCGCTGAAACTTTCGGTGTGGCACCCGACGAGATGCTGTTCACGAACGGATCGGATGAGATCTTAAATTTCGCGTTTATGGCGTTTTGCGATGCTACGCATCCCGCCATTTTCCCCGATATTACCTACGGGTTTTATCCGGTGTTTGCGAAATTAAACGGTGTTCCCTTTGAGGAGATCTCGCTGAACGAGGATTTCACGATCAACGTGGCGGACTATATGGGGCAGCATAAAACGATCTTTATTGCCAACCCCAACGCGCCGACCGGACTTGCGTTGCCGCTTTGCGAGATCGAAGCGATCGTGAAAAGCAATCCCGACAGCGTGGTGGTGATCGACGAAGCGTACGTGGATTTCGGCGCGATGAGTGCGGTATCGCTCATTCACACCTACGATAACTTGCTCGTCACCCAAACGTTTTCCAAGTCGCGTTCCATGGCGGGTGCCAGACTCGGTGTGGGATTTGCCTGCAAGGAGCTCATCCGCGATCTGAATACCATCAAGTATTCCACCAACCCCTACAACGTCAATCGGATGACGATGGCCGCCGGATTCGGTGCCTTGGAGGACGAGGAGTATTTCAAGGGGAACTGCCGAAAGATCATGGATACCCGCACGTGGACTACGCATGAGTTGCGTGCACTCGGGTTTACCGTGATCGATTCGGCGGCGAATTTCGTGTTTGCCAAGCATCCCGCTGTGGACGGCAAAGACTTGTATCTCAAGCTTAAGAAAAATGGCATTTTGGTGCGCCATTTTGATAAAGAGAAACTGCGCGATTACAATCGCATCACCATCGGTAGTGCCGAGCAGATGCACATACTGATAGATACGCTCAAACAACTTTTGGAGGGATAATCATGAGAACTTCCCAAATCAACCGCAAAACCGCAGAGACCGATATCAAGCTTTCGCTGGGCTTAGACGGCACCGGCAAAAGTGCTGTCAATACCGGCTGTGGCTTTTTAGATCACATGCTGACCTTGTTTGCAAAGCACGGCCGCTTTGACCTTAATATCACCTGCAAGGGCGATACCGAGGTGGATGACCACCACACGGTTGAGGACATCGGCATCGCGCTCGGTGAGGCATTTAAGGATGCTTTGGGCGATAAAAAGGGGATTACGCGCTACGGCAGTTGTATCTTGCCGATGGACGAGGCGCTGATCGTGTCGGCGGTGGATCTGTCCGGCAGAGGATACCTTGCGTATGAGCTGAATATCCCGACTCAAAAGGTTGGTACGTTTGATACGGAACTCGTTTGGGAATTCTGGATCGCGTTTGCGCGCAATGCGGAATGTACGCTGCATCTGCGTCAGCCTGCCGGAAGCAATTCGCATCACATCATTGAGGGGGCGTTCAAGTCGGCGGCACGCAGTCTGAAAGAGGCGGTCACCATTGATCCGACGTATGCGGACGAGATCCCGTCCACAAAGGGAGTTCTGTAATGGTAGCCATTGTTGATTACGGTGTCGGCAATTTGTTTTCGCTGACCAGTTCGTTTGCAGCGATCGGGACAGAGGTTGTGGTGACCGCCGATCCGACGGTGCTGAAAGCGGCGGATCGCATTATCTTGCCGGGTGTCGGCGCGTTTGGTGATGCGGCAAACAAGCTGCGTGATTGCGGTTTGGATACCGTGCTGAAGCAATTAGCGGCAGACGGCAAGCCACTGCTCGGCATTTGCCTCGGTATGCAGCTGTTGTTTGAAAAGAGTTATGAATACGGTGAGCACGAGGGGCTTGGTCTTATCAAGGGATGTGTGCGCCCGATTGCGGACGTGCTGCCCTCGGCGGACTATAAGATCCCGCACATCGGCTGGAATCCGCTGATTTTCAAACAGCAAAATACGTTATTTGCCAACATCAAAGACGGCGATTGCGTGTATTTTGTGCATTCGTATTATGCAACCGACTGTGACGAATCGGTCATCGCGACCGCCGAATACGGCGCGGAGCTGACCGCCGCTGTCGCCAACGGGAACGTATATGGTTGTCAATTCCATCCCGAAAAGAGCGGTGCAGTGGGGTTGGCGATTCTAAAGGCGTTTGTAGAATTAAAGGAGAACGAAGCATGCTGATCTATCCGGCAATTGATCTGTTTGAAGGAAAAGCCGTTCGGCTTTACAAAGGCGATTACGCGCAGATGACCGTGTACGGCGAACCGCCCGCGATCGCGGCGGATTTCAAGGCAAGCGGTGCTTCGCATATTCATTTGGTTGATCTTGAGGGTGCCAAAAGCGGTGAAACGCCGAATTTGGAAACGGTGTGCGCGATCAAGGCGCAGACGGGCTTGTTTTGCGAGATCGGCGGCGGTATTCGCAGTATGGCGGTGATCGACCGTTATCTGTCTGCGGGCATTGATCGCGTGATCCTCGGCACCGCCGCGGTGACCGAAGAGGGATTTGTCGAGCAAGCAGTCAAACGCTATGGCGATCACATTGCCGTCGGTATTGATATCAAGGACGGATTTGTTGCTATTAAAGGCTGGACGGTCAAGTCCGAGCACAAGGCGATGGATTTCTGCAAAGAGATGCAAAATATCGGCGTGAAAACGCTCATCTGCACCGATATTTCCAAGGACGGTGCGATGCAAGGCACCAATCACGAGCTGTACAAGCAGTTGTCTGAGCAATTCGATATGCGCATCATTGCCTCGGGCGGTGTATCCTCCATCGGCGATGTGAAACGATTGGCAAACTTGAACATTCACGGTGCGATCATCGGCAAAGCGTATTATACCGGTGCGATCGACCTGAAAACAGCGATCGAGGTGGCAAAATGATAACAAAACGCATTATCCCCTGCCTCGACGTTAAGGACGGTCGAGTGGTTAAGGGAGTCAATTTTGAGGGGTTGCACGACGTGTCCTCCCCCGTTTCGCTTGCCAAGTATTACAGCGAGCACGGCGCGGATGAATT
>CAZBAO010000079.1:0-6564 GCA_964490085.1 uncultured Eubacteriales bacterium
GCACCGTACCGATAATGTTGAACGCCAAATGAATGACCGATACCTTTTTCGCATTCTTGCTGACACCGATGCTGGAGATCAGAGCTGTGACACAGGTGCCGATGTTCTGACCCATAATGATCGGGATCGCCATACCGTAAGAAATACCACCGGTAAGGGACAACGCTTGCAGAATACCGACCGAGGCAGCAGAGCTTTGAATGATACCGGTAAACACCGCACCGACGAGCACGCCGAGGATCGGGTTGTTAAAGGCGGTCAAAATACCGGCAAAGGCAGGACTGTCGGCAAGCGGTGCCATGGCGTCCTTCATCAGCTCCATACCGTACATAAGGACGGCGAAGCCCAAACAGATGCTGCCTACGCTTTTGCGAAAATCCTTTTTGGAGAGCATCATAAGCAAAATGCCCGCCAACGCGATCAGCGGGGAGAAGTTCTCCGGCTTCAACAAATTGATAAAAATGTTCTCTGAATCAATACCCGACAGGCTGAGGATCCACGCCGTCAGCGTAGTGCCGATATTAGAGCCCATGATGACGCCGACCGTTTGGGAAATGTCCATAATTCCGGAGTTCACCAAACCCACCAGCATCACCGTGAGCGCCGACGAAGATTGAATGGCAATGGTAATGCCGGCACCCAACGCCAAACTGCTAAAAACATTGGAGGTCATACGCTTGAGAGCTGTTTCCAGCTTGCTTCCTGCCAATTTTTCCAATCCGCTTGACATAACGTTCATACCGTACAGGAAGAACGCGAGACCACCAAGCAACGTAAACACCGAGAAAATACTCATTTTTTTACTCCTTTTTTGATAATATACGGTTTTTTATAAAAAAACACCGTCCCAAGCCGAAATCCGGTATGGGATGGTGTTAACCGTTATGTGTTTTTGATGATGACCGAACCAACGCACTCGGCGGCATGCTCACAAGCATCGGAGCATGCCTCAAAGCATTCATAAATTTTACGCCAGGAAACCGTTTCCAGCACGTCTGTCGAGCTAACGGTGAGCTCACGCATCGAGGTCAAGAACAGCTTGTCGCACTCTTCCTCCACACTGTTGAGTTTGATAACCAGTTCACGGATCTTTTTGGAACGCTTGAAATTCTCAAACTCCTGCATAATGTCGCCGAGCAGATCACAGGATCGCACCAGATTCTTGGCAAAAGCAATCGCACCGGCGTGAACGGTCTTGATATCGTACATATAAAACCGCTGCAGGATCTCTTCGAGAATATCCGTAACGTCGTCCAGCTTCTGGCTGAGCATATCCAGATCCTCGCGATCCACGGGCGTCACGAACGCCTTGGCAAGCGCCTCGGACATCTGATGCTTTATACCGTCAGCGCTGTGCTCAAATTCATGCATGGTTTTGAGCTTGCTTTCCATTTGCTCGTGCTCGTAGTTTTCCAGGCACTCGACCAAATATGCGGCAGCCTTTTGAGAATACGACGTGCTCTGCACAAAATTGTCAAAGTAGAACTTATCACCTTTCGCCATTTTCAAACATCCTTTCTCTTACATGAAGATAAGCATAAACAGTTTTGTCATCAGAAACCCCACCAGACCACAGCCCGGGAAGGTGAGCACCCACGTAAGTACCATTTCTTTAACGACACCGAAATTGATCGCTGACACCCGCTTGACAGCGCCGACACCCATGATCGACATCGTTTTAGCATGGGTGGTGGAAACCGGCAAGCTGAACACCGAGCAAAAAAGAAGTGACAGTGCACCGGCAATATCCGCGGAAAAGCCTTGGTATTTTTCAAGCTTTACCATATCCATACCGACAGATTTGATGATCTTTTTGCCACCCATCGCGGTACCGAGCGCCATCACCACGGAACAGACGATCATCAGCCACAAGTAATCCCCGACGATGTCCAAGTCACTCGGCAACCCTTGGCCTTGCGACATATACACGCAAAGCAGGATAACACCCATGAATTTCTGACCGTCCTGCGCGCCGTGCATGAATGCCATTGACGCGGCACCGGCGATCTGTGCACCTCTGAAAAACGGTTCGGTCTTGGGGCGATTTGCTTTGTAAAACAAGGCGGTAACGCCCTTACAAACCAACCAGCCAAGGCCGAAGCCAAGCACCACCGAAATACCGATACCGTACACGACCTTGACCCATTCATTGCCGTTGACACCGGCAAAGCTCCCATGCAGTGCGATCGCACTACCGGTAAGACCCGCGATCAGGGCGTGGCTTTCGCTGGTGGGAATACCGAAGACCCATGCGAGGGTCGCCCACAGCACGATCGCAAACAATGCGGCACTGAGTGCGATGATCGCTTGATCGGGATCGGTGCCGAAATCCACCATTTTGGTAATGGTCTCCGCAACGGTCGCGTTGACCATCGTCATGACGAATACACCGAGGAAATTAAACACTGCCGCCATCAGAATGGCCGCTTTCGGAGGCATACATCGCGTCACAACGCAGGTCGCGATCGCATTCGGCGCATCCGTCCAGCCGTTAACCAGAATGACGCCGAGCGTCAATATAACAGCAATAAACAGAAGCGGATTCGCGATCATTTGATTCCAAAACTCCAGCATATGCCTCTCCCCTTTTTTACAGAATATCCAAGTCCTACCACGATATAGTATACCAGTTGACATTTTATAAGTAAAATAGTATAATCTGATAAAGTTTATAAAAAATTCTTTATAATACGGAGGCTGCAATGACGCTACGGCATTTACGGATCTTTGTGAGTGTGTGCGAGCATAACAGTGTGTCCCGTGCGGCGGAAGCACTGTACATAGCACAGCCCACGGTATCCCATTGTATCGCGGAGATGGAAAAGCATTACAATACAGAATTGTTTGAGCGGATCAATCAGCGATTGGTGCTGACGGACATCGGGAAAGAGCTGTTCGTCAAGGGCAAGGAGATCTTAAACGAGTTTGAAGAATTTGAGAATTTAGCAAGGTCACAGGGAAAGAGTCCTCTCGTGCGCGTGGGCTCCGCGCTTACGCTGGGGCAGACCATGATCCCGCAATTTATGCAAGCCTTGCGGGATAGTGAATTGAATATCCGTCCGCACATCGTCATCAAACCGTCGGTAGCTATTCAACGGGAATTGGAACGCGGCAATTTGGATTTTGCCGTTTTGGACGGTGAGATCACCTCACCTTATTTGATCGCACAACCGTTCAAGGACGAAAAACTGGTCGCCGTGGCACATCACGATTTTGCGGTCCCCGATTCACTGCGGCTAAAGGATTTTGTGAAATATCCGCTTTTGTTGCGCGAACAGGGAAACTTGGCGCGCGATTATCTTGAAAAGCTCCTGCACGAACACAATCTAAGCGTGCGACCCACCATCGACTCGGTAAACAGTCAGGTGCTGATCACCGCGACCTTTTCCCGTCTGGGCATTGCCTTTTTGCCGGACAGTGTTGTGCGTGGACATATTCAAGACGGAAACCTAAAAGAGATTGCTGTGGAAGAACTGGACGCGATCCGTACCAATTACATCGTTATTCACAAGAACAAAAAACTGAACCCCTTGCAGCAACAGGCATTTGATATTTTAAAAAACATATAGCAAGGACCGCGGCAATGCCGCGGTCCTTGTGTTTGTATAGGGCTTTTTCAGTTTTGAGGCAAACTATCACCGGAAATTTTCTTTTGCAGGCGTAAAGAGCTTAGCTCTCGGGGCAACATTCTCGACATGGGTAGGACTCCAATAGGTCTCATTTCAGGTGAAAAACGGGGGTATAACACCTAACTTTCAAGTGAGCACAAGCGTGTACGCTTCCACGTTAATTTGCGTGTGGCTTGCCTGCGGCAAGTAGCGAACTTGTATATGCTTTTGCTCTCCTTTTTTCATAGAAAAACCATTATCGGCAAACACAGCTTCCCCCTCCAACTCGACCGCATGTACGTAATCGTGCGCCGTCAAAACGATTTCTCCGTTGCTTTCATACCAGTCCACCGCGTTTTCAACAGCCGTTATAGGTAAGTCGCCGTGCTTGTAAAACGCTCTGTCGTCGTTATCAGACGAACGCAGATCCGCCACCAAAAGTTCATCCTGTGCTAAAGTAATGGGTAACTCAACCTTGACATTGGCATTTGCAGGGCATTCTACTTGTACCACGTTTATTTTTTCGGTGTCGCCGTCTTTCATTTTGCATATTTCCACTTGTGCCCGGCACTTTGCCAAGCCGTCATTGGAAACGTGCAGTATGTATTTTCCTTCTTCGCAATCAAGCGAGCACAAAACGGGTTTTGCACAGCGCTTAAAGGCATAGTAGGCAAGTTTTGGTTTATTAAAATAATCAATCAACGACCACCCGGATGCCGCCGTCCAGCAATCGTTAAACATCCAAAAAATAATACCGGAGCAGAACCATTTTTCGCGTCGTGCCTGTTCCATTACAACACGCAACCACTCGTACTGGAAATATTTAAACTTGAAATATCTGTCGTGCGGATCTTTAAACGCGCCCAAAACTTTTTCGCTGAAACTCAGCATATATTCCATCAATTCTCTTTTGAGCCCAGGGTTTCCCTTGCTGTGATATAACCACATATCCATGTCTTCGCTGAAAATTTCTTCATCCGTCATAAATTTTCGCAAAGACGAAAGAGAGGTCGCACCAAAAATCGGTTCCTCCGCAACAAACCGCGCGCGGTATTTCTTCAGTTCTTCTTTGTAATCGGGCAAGCAGTCCTTGCTTTCGATATACGCAAACAGCCTGCTCAAAAACTGTGTGTTGTGCGTTGTACCTACCGTGTTTGACGCAAAATTTCTTCCGCCATAGGGGCTTGACGCCAGTAAAACGCGTTTTCTGTCCAATCGTTTAACTGTGGGCAATAAGCCCTTTTCGTACGCGGTTTTACCCGTGTAATCTTCCATTTCAAAAGAGCCGTTTACAGCGTTCTCGTTGTCACCGCTATACCAGACCAAGCACGGTTGATTGCGTATAAGCAAGCAGGCGTATTCCGCTTCCTGTTGCAGATGCCGTAAAAACCATTCCTCTTTTTCGGGATAATGTCCGCACGCCATCAAAAAATCTTGCGTAACCAAAATTCCCAATCTGCTGCATTCGTCATAAAAATGCTTACACTCAAACGATCCGCCGCCCCATACACGTAACATGTTTAATCCCATTTCCACACCGAGCGACAGTGCTTGCGTTATTTTTTCTTCTTTACCGTCCATACTGTACGGCTGACAAGGGACCCAATTTGCACCTTTGCACATAATCTTCACACCGTTGACAGCAAGCGTAAAGCAAGAAAATTCCTGATTGAAATCATAATCCGGATTCTTTATATGCAAGCATTTGCAATAATCAACCCCGTCCTTTTCATCGGGTGTCTGTATGATCTCTACCGTTCGAACGCCAAACTTTTCTTCGTGTAAAATATGGTCGCCATCCTTAACGCGCAGGGTATATAGCGGTTGACTGCCGTAACCGACCGGATACCATAACTGCGCGTTGCGTATAGTAGCATAAATTGAGCAAGCGTTACCGCTTGGGTTGATCTTTTCTTCAAAAACCGAATCACCGTTTGGAGATAAAATTTCAAAAACGATCGGCTTACATAAGTTGTGTTCAAATGCTGTTTCTATCTTCACAAGCGCGTTGTCTGATTGCATACTTTCCGTAAAAATATAAGCGTGTTTTACGATAGGTTCGTCTTTTTGATAGGTGATCAGCTCCGTTTCGCCGATACCACAGCACACGAAACGCGCAACCCAATCCCAACCGTACGTGCATTGTTGACGTCGTGTATTCAATCGTTCGGCAGTAAATGCTCCTCTCAATTTTGGAAAGTCCTGCACGGCTGTAATAGGAGAATACAGACAAACTTTTAAAATATTTTTTCCTTTTACGACAATCGAGGAGACGTCAAAGGTGTGTTCCACATTGCCGTTTTCTACGTGAGCTAAAAGAACTCCGTTCAAGAAAACGTCGGCATACGTATCTATGCGTTGGAATCGCAAAAATGATTGTTCGAAAACGTTGTCCAAAGTAAAGGTCGTGGTGTACACCCAATCGTCCTTTTCAAAAGCTTGCACGGCATCGGCATGCTTACCCACAAGCAGATCCTTGGGCAAATACCCATTTTCGATCAAGTTGCCGATCGTGCAGCAGGGCACAGTTGTGTTGAACGTAAACTTTCCTACACATTCGCCTTCCCAGAAGCCGTTTAATTTCATACAGTTCATATTTGTTCTCCTTTGCTATTTGGGATACGTTATGCCAAACTGCTGTAAAAGGCACTTTTGAATTTTGCACAAAAGTAACATTTATCCCTGACTAAAATCGGGGCTTTTTCATTTTTGAACCCGACTTTTTCAAATTTATTTCTGAAAATCTCTCGAAAAAGGCTTTCTTTTGCCCCTTTTCAGTCAATTTTAGCTCATTTTTTCGTAAGACAAACGACACTTTCGACGTGCGATGTTCGCGGGAACATATCCACCGGAGTAACACGCAAGGTCTGATAACCGCGGTCGGCAAACCGTTTCAAGTCACGGGCAAGGGTCGCAGGATCGCAGGATACATACACGATGCGGTCGGGCGACATCC
>CAZBAO010000080.1:0-6390 GCA_964490085.1 uncultured Eubacteriales bacterium
GTTACCGGAAACCGCGATGACCTCGCAGTTGTTGTAATTCTCTTTCAGCCAGGGAATGATGATGGACGTGTCCAGACCGCCGGAATAGGCGAGGACGACTTTCTTGATGTTTTCTTTATTCATTATAAGCGACCTCCGAAAAATAAAATTTAACATGTTTTGCATTATACCTCTTAATAAGGCGTTTGTCAACAACATTTGTATATTTATTCACCTTTTGTTTACTTTTCACAGAAGCGTTTGGAGGGGATGGAACGAATTAGGTAATATCACGACGTTTCATCATGAAATTTGCACTGCTTGATACGGAGAACCAAAAAGTAAGCCGATTTTGGATATTGATTTGTCAAGCGAACGTGAATGAATATTCATCGTATTCATTCGAAGGGGCGACTGACGAACAGGTGCGAAGGGGATAGAAATTAAACGCGGATATGTTGGAAGCAAGATCGTTAATACGAGCTTTATCGTCCCGCTTTTTCGCTTGCGGCGTATCTGATTTTGCCGACCGCGATGCAGGGGTCAAACGCAGTGCAAAAAAAGAACGATAGGCGGGTGCCCATCGTTCTTTTTTTGCAGTAAAATCATGCTTCTTCAACAGCGCCGCTGCGCACGGCTTCAAAGTCCTCTTCAATTTCCTTAGAGGGGGCTTTGGTCAGCAGCGAGAACACGACGATGCAAATACCGGAGAAGAGGAAAGCGGGGAGCAGCTCGTAGATCGCGAACACGCCGCCGAGCTGGCTGATAACCAGCTTCCACAGGAACACCATACCGGCACCGCCGATCATACCGGCGATCGCACCGACCTTGTTCACGCGTTTCCAGAACAGCGAGAACAGCATCAACGGGCCGAAGGTCGCGCCGAAGCCTGCCCAGGCAAAGGAAACGATCTCGAAGATGATACTGTTTTCATCCAATGCGAGCACAACGCCGACAAGTGTCAAAACGAGCAGGGTGATACGAGAAACGGTCATAACCTGCTTGTCGGTTGCGTTCTTCTTGCACACGCCCTGGAAGATGTTTTTAGAAAGCGCGGAAGCCGCGATCAGCAGATACGAGTCGGACGAACTGATGGTGGCAGCCAAAATACCCGCCATAACGAAGCCCGCCAGAATCGGCGGCAGGAAATTGGTCGAGAGTGTGATAAAGATATTTTCCGCCGACGATTTTGTTAAATGTGCCACGGGATAAAGCTGACGACCGACGATGCCGATAAACACGGCAACGACAAGTGAGATAACGACCCAAACGGTGGCAATACGGCGCGAGCGCTTGAGCTCGTCTTCCTTGCGGATCGCCATAAAGCGCAACAGCACCTGCGGCATACCGAAGTAACCGAGACCCCATGCCAAGGTGGAGCAGATGGTGAACAAACTGTAGTTACCCGCTTCGCCGAATAACGGCTTGCTCGCTTCCACCAGTTGCGTGCCTTCCGAAACGGTCGGAGATGCGATCCCGAAAAATTCAAAGAAGCCGGGGATGGATCTGGCGTTATCCAGTACAGCGCCGATACCGCCGGCTTGCACCGTGCTGATGATAACGATTACGGTCAGTGCCACGATCATCACGATCGCTTGCATAAAGTCGGAGATGCTTTCCGCGAGGAAGCCGCCCAAAAGCGTATACAGCAATACGAAAACGGCACCGACGATCAGCATGGCTTGATAGGGCAAACCGAACAGTGTGGAGAACAGCTTGCCGCAGGTGACGAAGCAGCTGGATGCGTACGCGGTAAAGAAGATCAGAATAAAGAGCGCCGACAGCGTCATAATGACCTTTTTCTTTTCACGGAAACGGTTGGAGAAAAATTCCGGCAGGGTGATGGAATTGTTCGCACGCACGCTGTACCGACGCAAGCGTTTGGAAACGATGAGCCAGTTCAAATAGGTGCCGACGGCAAGGCCGATCGCGGTCCAGACCGCATCTGCCAGACCGCACCAGTACGCCACGCCGGGCAGGCCCATCAGCAGCCAGCCGCTCATATCCGATGCCTCAGCGCTCATCGCCGTGACCCACGGGCCGAGCGAACGACCGCCGAGGAAATATTCCTCTGAGTTCTTATTTGCGCGTTTGGCGTAAAAGACGCCGATCAGAATGACCGCCGCCATATACACGACCATCGCAATCAAAATTTGCAAAGTGTCCTTGTCCATTATGATAACCTCCTCCTAAAAAATGGAACAATATATACCATAATATCACAATTCGCCCTTTAGTTCAAGGAAAACTTCATTTTCATATCAGTCCAAGAACCCCGATCGATATTGATTCGGCGAGATGCCGACGTATTTTTTGAAGCTCGATACAAAGTGGGTGACGTTGCTGTAGCCTACCATATACGCAATTTCACTGACAGGCAGATCCAGTCGGGATAACAAAGCCTTTGCCTCTTGCAAGCGCTTATTGATCAGATATTGTTGCGGTGTCATACCGGTTTTCTTTTTGAAATACCGAATGAAATAGCATTTATCAAGGTGAATCAGCGATGCCAAGTGATCCATATCCAGTTTCTCCGCATAGTGCTGCGCAATGTAAGAGATAACCGTGTAAATGCGGGAGGATTTCTCCTTGATCTGTGCGGCGGCGTTTTCAAAGCTGTCCGACAGGAGAAGAAACAAAAACCGGTGCAGATCATTCTGCAGAATTTGCGCTTTTTTATCGTACTGATACGTACGGATGATTTTTTTTAGGATTTCTTTGAGCTCCTCGACGTGGGCGGGATAGAAACATACCGGCAGGCTGTCCATCATTTCCTTGGTGATCAGTTGATTGTCGGTTTGGGTCTCGTCTACGGCGAGTGTGAGAATATAATTGTCGTAACAGCCGGTACTGCGCACGGTCTGCCCCGGTCGTCGGCATACAATGCAGTTTGAGTCGGTCACATACGCGATATTATCCACCGTGACAGTGCGGCTGACGTTATTGAATAAATCAAATTCATACAGCTTCACGGCCCTCAGCTTTGAGGTCACAACGCGATCAACCGCCATATACCGTGCTTCATATATTTCGAACTGCAATATGATCACCTCACTATTATCATAGTGTGAAGCGACAAAAATGTCAATATTTCTAAATTTACAGTCAACATATCGCATTTACTGCAGTATTTTATTTTGATATAATGAAATTGATCCGATAAACAAAAGGAGCGGCTGATATGCAATACGGAACACACGAATATCGTACCAATATGGGGCGAGCGGCACGATG
Organism: uncultured Eubacteriales bacterium; assembly: GCA_964490085.1. GTDB lineage: Bacteria > Bacillota > Clostridia > Oscillospirales > Acutalibacteraceae > RGIG3009. Next base: position 3,214 of record CAZBAO010000080.1, read on the forward strand.
GGAGGTGCCCACGAAGGTAATTTCGGTTTTAATGGACAAGCGCCCGGGCTTTGACCCCGAGGCGGCGCGCGACCTGATTTGCGCCATGATGGAAATGGGCTATCTCGTGCAGGAACTCACCGTCGAAGAATTTCTTTCCAAAAACGTGAGCGAACTCGGCTTTTTGCTGGTATTGCCCCATGCGGAATCGGTACCCGCTGTTTGTGCAGAGCCGATTGAAACGTTTTGGAAGCAAGGCGGTCGCGTATTGGTGCTCGGCGGACGCTTGTTCGGTCATTTGATCGAAGCGGGCGAAGATGGCTTTGAATACGTTCCGCTCAAACAAGAAGACTTGCCCAAGGATGCCGTTGACGCGGCAACGTCGGGCAGGATGTATCCCATTGTGATGGAGGGCTTCACGCCGTCACCCAAAGTGTTCAAGGTGCCGAACGTCAGCACGTTTTTGACCGAAACGGATCAAGCGATCGTGAGCGGCACCATTCACGCACAAAACGAAGAAGTCGTTTGCCCGCAGGCGCGTCACCACGGCTGCGGCTATCGTATGCGGCACGTCAACCGCTATATTCCGCTTGTGCAAGCGATGGGCGAGGGCGGCAGAGCCGACGGCAGACGCGGTGCCGCCGTGTTTGTGATGCTGCAGGATACCGTTGGTCGCCCGCACTATTTCGTGGACGATAACCGTTTGGGCTACGTCAAAGGCACCAGCCGCGGCGGATGTGCCGTCGGTATCGGCTTTAAGCGTCAGGATATTTTAAACGTTGACGGTATGCGCGACATGCTGGAGCAATTACTGACCGCCTTACAGCGCGGTGTGTTCCTGTTTGACGGCGGTTGTAACCGTTACGTCGCCAAACCGCAAGAAAAACTGTTTCTCGGTGCCAACGTGATGAACGTGACGATGGACTACCCGCCCATTACCGTGGAATTCCGCGTCAAGAAAGATGGTAAAGTGGTCTTTACACACACGCACGATGACCTCGCCATGGCAGCGGATTTCACCGAGATTTTCACGGAATACACGCCTGAGGAAAACGGTGAATATACCGTCGAAACCATCTTGACTTGTGAAGGTAATGTGATCGACCGTATCGATCAAACCTTTGCGGTTGCCGAAGCGTACGTCGGTAAACCCGAGGAGTTTATCAAGGTCGAAGACGGCGAGTTCATGCTGAACGGTAAGCAATGGCGCGCCTACGGCTTTAACTACTGGCCGCTGTACTCCACCGGCTTTGAATGGGAAGATTACTGGTGGGGTTGGCTGGACTGCGGATACTACGATCCGATCGAGGTCGAACGCGACCTCAAATTGATGGCGGATATGGGCATCAACTGCCTGTTCACCCGTCTGGACGGCAATCCCATCGGTCGCTGTGCGGATACCATTCGCGATTTTATCCGCCGTTGCAGACGCTATGGTATGCATTTGGTCATCAGTTTTTGCAACGCTACCGCCCCGCTCAATTTCCAACCCATCGCGTTCAAACGCTTTATGGAAGATACGGGACTTATGAACGATCCCATCCTGTTTGCCCACGATATCGGCTGGGAGGTCGGCGCGAAATTCTACATCAATCAGCGTTTTGCCAACCAGTTGGACGGCCCTTGGCAAGACTGGATCGTCGAGCAGTACGGCAGTATCGAGAACGCGGAGAAGGAGTGGGGCGTTCCCGCCGATCGCACCGATTTTGGTCAAGTGATCGCCCCTCCGCTGGATCAATTTATGAAGGAAGGCGAGTGGCGCGTTAAAGCGTTCGCCTATCGCCGCTTTATGACGGATTTCATCAGCCGCAAATGGAATAGGGTACTCACCGAGCTGCGTGAGATCGATCCGAATCACCTCATCACCTGCCGTACGGGCGCTATCAGCGGCGGCTTGACGGCGGCGGTCAACTGCGGTCCGAAGCATTTGGATTTCACCACCCCCGAGGGGTGGCGTATGCCGAACGACGATACCGGTGCCTTGCACGCCGTCGCGGTTCCGCTTGCGATGAAGCTGTATTCAGGCAACAAACCGACCGTCTGGGCAGAATACGGGCTCAGCTCTTGCGAAATGGGCTACCGCAACTTTGAATGGGATTTTGAAACGCTCAGCCCCCCTGCTCACGGTGAAAAGCAGCAAGTGGAGTGGTGCGAACGTTTCTTCGGTACGCATAAAGCGGCGGATATCAACGGCACCGCGCCGTGGTGGTTCCCCGGCGGCTTGCGGTACAGCGAACGCAGCTTCTGCGGATTCTGCGGACCGGAAGGTGTGTGGCGCCCGTGTGCAGCACCCTACAGATCGCTTAGCTCGTGGTTCAAAGAACCGCGGGAAAAGAAACCGGTCGATTATTACGTGACGATGGACGAAGAACAGTACGTGTCCAGTTGGTATGCTCTGCTGTGGGGCGAGGACAGACCGGGTGATGAGAACGTACCGGTGGACTTTAACAACAACCGTTTGACGGGCGAGGTGCGCGGCGAAGCGCGTGTTGCGGTCGACGAGGCGTTGCGCAACGGCAAGACCATCAAGTTCCGCACCCCCGGAACGGGTACGACTTCGGCAACGATGCCGATGATCGCCGTTGGCGGTGGCCCATTGAACGGCCACAACCCCGCACGCTACTTGAATGCGGAATTTAACTACTTGGAAATCGAAACGGCAGACGGCGAGCGTGTGCAGGTCAAAAACGGTGCACGCATCAAAGCCGACAGCATCCGTCTGCGTGCGTGCCTCGGCAATACCCGCGAGGCGACGTGGCTGAAACCGAACGGTGACGAAAAAGGCGGCGTGTATCTGTGCGCCGACGGCCCGTGCGCGGCGACGGCCGCACTGCTTAACGATACGACGTTTCTCGCAGACGGCATGACCGAATGGATGACCCTGTCGGGTCGCGGGGAGTACGTTCTGCGTATGAACGCGACGGACGTTACGCCGTTCGGTGAGATCTGGCGCATTGTTTTGGAATAACAAAGGATCAGCTTAGAGCTTGCCGTTCAAAAAAGCACCGAATTTTTGAGCATAGTAGATTTTTGGCTTTTATTGACCAAAATTCCGCTTTTTCTATTGACAAACGGGCAAAAATGAGGTAAACAGAAAGCAAGAAAACGCACGTTGTGCGATCTAAAGAAAGAGGGTCATACAAATGGAGAAAAACTATCGTGTCGTGTTTGCCGCTGAAAAAGTGGCGAAGGTCGAAG
>CAZBAO010000081.1:0-6368 GCA_964490085.1 uncultured Eubacteriales bacterium
GGTGAACGCACCGACATAACCGATCTTGGGAACGATCGTGCTGTCGGCAGCCATCATCTCGTTGAGCTTCATACCGGCAACCACACCTGCCAGATAACGGCCCTGATAAATGGAAGCAAAGGCATTGTGGAAGTTTGCGAGGTCAACAGTGTGAGCCTGCGTACCGGTCGCGTGGCAGAATTCCACGTCCGGATACTCCTTCGCAGCCTTGATCATATAATCCTCGTGACCAAAGCTGTCTGCAAAGATGATGTCGCAGCCTTCAACCTCGATCAACTCTTTCGCAGCGTCGTAGCAGGCCTCGGACTCAGGGATCTGAGTCTTCTGAACCATTTTCACGCCGGTGCTCTCGCAAGCCGCTTTCGCCGCATCGATGAAGTTCTTGTCGTAGGTGGACTGTTCATCATGCAGGAAAATGAAGCCAACGACCAGATCCTCTGACTCGTCGGACGAGCCACTGCTGCAGGCAACCAGACCGAAGACCATGACTACCGCCAGGAGAAGTGCCAGAATTTTTTTCATGTGTTTTCCCTCCGTTTTTTCTTTTTACATCCGCATAAAAACGCGGTTTGTAACTACATAAAGATGATCCCCATTTCGGGATCCATCGAGGCGATCCGCGCCAGTGACTCCACGCGAACCCCCTGCGAACGCAGCAGATCACCGCCGCCCTGATACGCTTTTTCAATCACAATACCGGCGCCGACGACCTCAGCCCCTGCTTGACGGACAATATCCGATAAGCCGAGAAGCGCCTGACCCTTTGCGAGAAAATCATCGATGATCAGCACCCGATCCTCCGGGTGCAGATATTGCTTGGACACCATAATGGTGTTGGTAACACCGTGTGTGTACGAAGCCACCAGCGCAGAGTAGACGTCGTTTGCAATATTGCTGGTCTTGGATTTCTTAGCAAAAACAACGGGCACGCCGAAATATTGCGCAGCAATGCAGGCAACACCGATTCCGGAAGCCTCGACAGTCAAGATCTTGGTAACGCCCGCATCGTGAAACAGGCGTTCAAACTCTTTGCCGAGGTCACACAGTAATGATACATCGATCTGGTGGTTTAAAAAGCTGTCCACCTTCAAAACATCACCGGGACGACATTCGCCGTCGCGCAGAATGCGATCTTCCAGCAGTTTCATCCGTGCACCTCCGCGGTAGGGTCATTATCGTTTTTCACCAAATGAAAAACACACCATAATCATAACGCGCTAACCGCCAAAAGTCAACAGATAAAACGCAAAAAACGGTGCTTTTGACACAAAAAATACGACCCACCGTACAAGATACAGTGGGTCATAAGATCAGAATGCCAATTTGGCGTCTAAATATTGTTTCAGATCGGCAATGGCAACGCGCTCCTGCTGCATGGTGTCGCGGTCACGCACCGTGACGCAGCCGTCCGTAGCAGAATCGAAATCATAGGTGATGCAGAACGGCGTACCGATCTCGTCCTCACGGCGATAGCGCTTACCGATGGAACCGGCGTCGTCGAAATCGACCATGAAATGCTTCGACAGCTCGTCGCGGATCTTTACCGCTTCCTCTGACAGCTTCTTCGACAACGGCAGCACCGCCGCTTTGAACGGTGCCAGCGCCGGATGCAGGTGCAGTACCACACGGGTGTCGTTCTTCTCGGCGTCCACGACCTCTTCGTCATATGCATCGCACAGTACCGCCAGCACAGTACGCTCCACGCCTAAACTCGGCTCAACAACATACGGGATATAATGTTCACCGGTCTCTTGATCAAAATAGGTCATGTCCTTCCCGGAGGTTTCTTGATGTTGCGTCAAGTCATAGTCGGTACGATCCGCTACGCCCCACAGTTCGCCCCAACCAAACGGGAACAAAAACTCAAAGTCGGTCGTGGCCTTGGAATAGAAACACAGCTCTTCCGGATCGTGGTCACGCAGACGAAGATTTTCGTCCTTGAGGCCGATCGCCAGCAACCAGTTGTGGCAGAACTCGCGCCAATACGAGAACCATTCCAGATCCGTGCCGGGTTTACAGAAAAACTCCAATTCCATCTGTTCAAATTCACGCACGCGGAAAATAAAGTTACCGGGGGTTATTTCGTTGCGGAAAGATTTGCCGATCTGACCGATGCCAAACGGCAGTTTCCTCCGCGCGCTACGTTGAACGTTGGGGAAATTCACAAAAATGCCTTGTGCGGTTTCGGGGCGGAGATACACTGTGTTTTTCGCATTCTCGGTAACGCCCTGGAAAGTTTTAAACATCAAATTAAACTGACGGATATCGGTAAAGTTATGTTTGCCGCAAGTAGGACAAGGAATGTTGTGCTCCTCGACGAACGCCTTCATTTCATCCTGTGAAAACGCATCAATGGGCTTAGGTAACTCAAATTTGCTTTCGGCGCACCAATCCTCGATCAGTTTATCGGCGCGGAAACGCTCATGACATTCACGGCAATCCATCAACGGGTCGGAGAAGCCCGCCAAGTGACCGCTGGCCACCCAAGTTTGCGGGTTCATCAAGATCGCTGCGTCCAGACCGACGTTATAAGGATTTTCTTGGATAAACTTCTTCCACCAAGCGCGTTTGACATTGTTTTTCAGTTCCACGCCGAGCGGACCGTAGTCCCACGTGTTGGCGAGACCGCCGTATATATCGGAGCCCGGATAGATAAATCCGCGCCCTTTGCACAAGGAAACGACCTTTTCCATCGTTTTTTCCGTGTTATTCATAGTATATGACCTCCGCTCTTATACAATCTTTATCTATACTAATCGGAAAGTTTGAAAAAGTCAACCTTTTTTGCTGTCAAAAATTTGCTAAAGAGGTATAGCATTTTTTGTTATAATGTGGTACAATAACAATAATTCTGCAATTTCCGTCGATAAAGGAGGAGCAACAGATGGAAAAATCACAACGCAAAGCCTTGGAAAAGATTGCCCTGCAGATCCGTATGGCAGTCATTGAAGGCACATACAACGCCAAAAGCGGACATCCCGGTGGATCCCTGTCCATTGCGGACGTGCTCGCTTATCTGTACTTTGAAGAGCTGAACGTAGATCCAACTCGTCCCCATTGGGAAGATCGTGATCGCTTCGTCTTGTCAAAGGGTCATTGCGCGCCGGCGCTGTACGGTGCGCTCGCGCACAAGGGTTTCTTCTCGGTAGATGAGATCAAATCCTTACGTCATATCGGTGCCATGCTGCAGGGGCATCCCTGCATGACCGAGACCCCCGGTGTGGACATGTCTACCGGTTCGCTTGGTCAAGGCATTTCCGCGGCGGTGGGCATGGCGCTTGCCGCCAAGCTGGATAACAAAGCATACCGCACCTATGCGGTGCTCGGCGACGGTGAGATCGAGGAAGGCCAGGTTTGGGAGGCCGCCATGTTTGCGGCGCATAAACAGCTCGATAATCTGTGCATCGTAGTGGATAACAACAATCTCCAGATCGACGGTACCTTAGAAGAGGTTACCTCTCCCTACCCCATTCCGGAAAAATTTGCAGCATTCGGATTTAACGTTATCGTAATCGACGCGCACGACTTTGATCAGATTGAAGCAGCGTTCAAGGCTGCCCGCGAATGCAAAGGCAAACCTACCGCCATTATTCAGAAATCCATTAAGGGTAAAGGCGTTTCCTTCATGGAAGACCAGGTAGGCTGGCACGGCTCGGCTCCCAATGCCGAACAGTACGAGCAGGCAATGAATGAACTGAAAGCGGCACTTGCCGCCATCGAACAGGAGGGTTAAGCATGGCTGAGATCATCAAAAAAGCAACGCGTGACGGCTACGGCGCCGCGCTCGTCGAATTGGCGGGATCCTGTCCCGATCTGGTCGTGCTGGATGCCGACCTCGCTGCCGCTACCAAGACCGGCGGTTTCAAAAAAGCATATCCCGACAAGTTCTTTGATTGCGGCATTGCCGAAGGTAACATGATGGGCATCGCCGCCGGCCTTGCCGCCAGCGGAAAGACCGTATTCGCCTCCTCCTTTGCGATGTTTGCGGCGGGTCGCGCCTTTGAGCAGGTGCGCAACTCCATCGGTTACCCGCATTTAAATGTCAAGATCGGTGCTACTCACGCCGGCATCTCCGTAGGTGAGGACGGTGCCACGCACCAGTGCTGTGAGGATATTGCGCTCATGCGTTCCATCCCCGGCATGACCATTCTGAACCCGGCAGACGCCGTGGAGGCTCGCAAAGCTGTGTTTGCCGCGGCAAAGCATGACGGCCCCGTGTACCTGCGTTTCGGCCGTCTGGCGGTGCCGGTGATCTTCGATGAGAACGATTACGACTTTGAGATCGGCAAGAGCGTCCGGTTGACCGAAGGCAACGATGTGACGATCATCGCCACCGGCCTTATGGTGAACGAGGCGTTGATCGCAGCTGAGACTCTCAAAAACGAAGGCATTGCCGCCCGTGTTATCAATATGGCGACCATCAAGCCTATCGACCGTGAGGCAGTCCTGTGCGCCGCTAAAGAAACCGGCGCAATCGTCACGGCCGAGGAGCATTCCATCATCGGCGGTCTCGGCAGCGCTGTTGCGGAAGTTGTTTGCGAGGAACTGCCGGTACCGGTCCTGCGCGTCGGCGTTATGGACACCTTCGGCAAATCCGGCCCTGCGGTAGAGCTCTTAAAGCTTTTCGGCTTATCTGCCGAGCACATCGTCGCGGAAGCGAAAAAAGCCATCGCACTGCGCGGATAAGCGTCGATACCAGCTGCCATACTAAGGCTGCATAGGAGGTTTGGCTATGTCTGAAAAGAAGCCGAAACAATACCGTTATTCAAAAAAAGTACGTATCTGGACCATCGCGGGATCGTCCGTTATGGCCGTGATCGGCGTTTTGTGCATAACGGCTTTTATTCTCATATCCTCTGTGTTAGGGAAAATCAGCTTTTCCGGAAACGGTCCTGTCGATCCCAACGCTGACGTAGATATTGATCTGGACGACGACGAGTACAACGGCGTCGAGGTGGATCCGTCCGAGTACGACAACGCCGCCTCCGTTGCCGATATTCCGTTGCGCGGCGACGGAAACGGCATCCACAACATTTTGTTGGTAGGCGTAGACAGCCGCCAGAATAACTTTTCGGGGTTGTCGGATACCAACATCATTTTGTCCATCAATGACAACACGAAAACCGTTAAATTGATTTCGATCCTGCGCGACACCTGGGTCTCGATCCCCGGCCGTGATAAAGACGGTGACGGTCAAGACGATATTTGTAAGTTTAACACCGCCTATGCATACGGTCGGCACACGTTGCAGCACAAAACGATCGCACAGAATTTCCGGTTGGATATTGACGACTATATCGGTGTCAACTTTCAAGTGTTGCCCATCCTGATCGATGCGATGGGCGGTCTGGATATTTACTTGACTGCTAAAGAGATCACGCAGATCCCGGCGCAAGGCACCACTATTTCCGTGAACAATCCCGGATTTGTCCAGATGACCGGCGAAGCCGGCGTTCATCATCTGGATGGATTCCAAGCCATGGAATATGCGCGCATCCGTAAGATCGACAGCGATTTTAAGCGCACGGAACGGCAACGCAAGGTGATAACACTTCTCCTGGAAAAGGCCAAGACCATGAGCTATACGCAGCTCATCAACATTGTGTACAAGGCAGTATCCCACGTGGATACCAACATGTCCACCGACGAGTTTTTGGATATCGCCACGAATGCACTGACCTATGCCACCTATACCATTGAAAACGGGTACCATATTCCGGAAGACGGCATGTATAAATACACCTCGATCTCCGGTAAGGGAAGCGGGCTCTTGCTCACTGACCCCAAGAAAACAGTGCAGGATCTGCATGAATACATTTACGGATAACAAAACGCCGCCCCAAAAAGCGGGATGTCTTTAACGGAGAAAACCAAAACCGAATAGGATGAACAAAATGACAGTATGGTCGAAAGGCTGTACTGTCATTTGTTTCTATATAAGCTATTGCGGCGGTAGAGAGAAATCTCTCTGCCGTATTTCTTTTTGCGAAAAAGTTGGTTTTACTTCGATTTTACACCGGTTTGCTTACGGATTTTACTACCAAAACTTACAATATAGGCGTACTCAAGAGAAAAGTGCAAAGAATAAATGCCAAAGGAGACATCGATTATGAAAAAAATTATCACTTTACTCACAGTAGCAATGTTGCTCGTATGTGCGCTTACCGGATGCGGTGGCAACAAGGAAGCCGTAGCAACAGACGGTTCCACCTCGATGAACAAGGTCATCGGAGCTTTGGGCGAAGCCTTTGAAGCCGACACCGGCATTACCGTAACATACAATGCTACCGGCTCCGGTGCAGGCATTCAGGCCGTTCAGGAAGGCAGATGCGACATCGGTCTTTCCAGCCGAAACCTGAAGGATGAAG
>CAZBAO010000082.1:0-6179 GCA_964490085.1 uncultured Eubacteriales bacterium
GCGGCGATCACCGGCCCGAACGGCGGCGGCAAATCCACGCTCGCCAAGATCATCGCGGGTATTCTCACACCCACCGAAGGGCAGATCCTGCTGGACGGCGAGGATATCACCGGCCTTTCCATCACCGAGCGTGCGCACAAAGGCATCAGCTTTGCGTTCCAACAGCCGGTACGCTTTAAGGGTATTACGGTACACGACCTGCTTTCCCTTGCGGCAGGCAAGCCGATGTCGGTATCGGAGGCGTGCTCGTACCTATCAGAGGTGGGGCTGTGTGCGAAGGACTACATCCACCGCGAGGTCAACGCCAGCCTATCGGGCGGCGAGCTCAAGCGCATCGAGATCGCAACCGTGATGATCCGCGGCACCAAGCTGTCCATTTTTGACGAGCCCGAGGCAGGCATCGATCTGTGGAGCTTTCAAAATCTCATTCAGGTGTTTGAGAATATGCACAAGAAAAAGGGCGGCTCCATCCTCATCATCTCGCACCAGGAGCGAATCCTAAAGATTGCCGACAAGATCGTGGTCGTGGCAAACGGCACGGTTTCGGATATCGGCACGCCGGATATCATCCTACCGAAAATGCTGGATCAAGGCGGCGCCTGCTCCGCTTTGACGGATAAGTTAAAATAAGGAGATTTCTATGGATACGATTGAAAAAACCTTATTGGAAGCGGTCGCCGACCTGCACAGCGTTCCGGAGGGTGCGTACAACATCCGCACCAACGGCGAGCTGTCCGGTCGTAACACCACCGCCAATATCGATATCGTCACCAAAACGGACAAATCCGGCATTGACATCCGTATCAAGGCCGGCACCAAGGGCGAAAGCGTGCACATTCCGGTCATCATCAGCCAAAGCGGACTATCGGAGCTTGTATACAACGATTTCTTCATCGGCGACGACACCGACGTCACCATCGTGGCAGGCTGCGGCATTCACAACGGTGGTGACGACGATGCCCGTCACGACGGCGTTCATACCTTCTACGTCGGCAAGAACGCCCACGTCCGCTACGTGGAAAAGCACTACGGTGACGGCGACGGTAACGGAAAGCGCGTCATGAATCCCCATACGGTCATCGTATTGGAAGAGGGCGCGACGATGGAGCTGGAGACCACTCAGATCAAGGGTGTTGATTCCACCAGGCGCGTCACCGACGCTACCGTCGCGGACAGTGCCACGCTGGTCATCCGAGAAAAGCTAATGACCCACGGCGACCAATTTGCGGAAACGGATTTCACCATTGATCTGAATGGTGAAGATTGCTCCGCCAACGTCATTTCCCGTTCGGTCGCCAAAGACCGTTCGAAACAACGCTTTGTCTCCCGCATCAACGGCAACAACCGTTGCGCGGGTCACACGGAATGTGACGCCATCTTAATGGATGACGCCAGCGTGTGCGCCACCCCTGAGATCACCGCCAATCATCTGGAAGCCAGCCTCATTCACGAGGCGGCGATCGGCAAGATCGCAGGTGAACAGCTCACGAAGCTGATGACGCTCGGGCTTACCGAGCAGGAAGCGGAGGAACAGATCGTCAACGGATTTTTGAAATAAAGGATACCCATACCAAAGGGCCGCCTGCTTTCGGCAGGCGGCCCTTTGGTAAATTTTTGCGAATTTATTGCAAATATAGGGTCTTTCTTTTCGCACTTACCGCGTGTATACTGAGAGTGTCAGAAAATATGTTTCACAAGGAGTAATAACGATGGAAAACCTATATCTCGGCGTCGCACAAGAAATCATCACCCCAAAAATAGGTGCTAACCTATATGGGTATTACCCCGACATTGTTTCCACCGGGGTACTGGATGATCTGGTGCTGACCGCCTACCACTTTAAGCAAGGTGACACACAAGCGCTCATGATCAACACCACGCTGTGTGCGATTGCCACCGATCTGGCGAATGATTTGAGAACCTCACTGGCAGAAACATTCAACGTTCCTTTTAATAACATTCAAATTTCCGCTACCCACACGCACACCGGTCCAGCCACCAAAGGCGGTGCCGGTTGGGGTGACCGTGATATTGACTACTGTGAGAACATCTTGACTCCCGCAATGTTCCGCGCTGTCGAAAACGCCATGAAAACACCGCAACCCGTTCGTATGGGTTACGCGACGGGCGAAAGCAAGGTCGGCGTCAACCGTCGCCAACTGACGATGGAAAACGAGATCATCTTGGGTCAAAACCCGTGGGGACCGATGGATCTGAAAATGACCGTCATCGCCTTTGTGGGCGAGGACAACAAGCCTGTCGCCAACATGGTGCATTACGGTTGCCACAATACGTCCCTGGGCTTTGTCACCACTGAAATTTCACGTGACTGGTCAGGTATGATGCTCGATGCTTTAGTCGAGAAGACAGGCGCTCCTTCGGCCTTTTTCTGCGGCCCCGAAGGCGACACCGGCCCCCGCCTTTCCAACGGCAAAACCACCGGCAACAAAGAGCTGATGCGTGAAGTCGGTAAGCAAGCTGCCGAAGATGTCCTGCGTATCTACAATGCGATCGACAGCTTTACCGTACCGCAACTTTCCGTGTCAAGCGGCAAGATTGCTTTCCCGCTTGACAAACGCATGAGCAAAGACGAGGCTCAAGCCGTATACGAGAAATATAAAGAGTGCACGCGCAATATCGCAGGAATGATCAAAGCGCGCGCGTTGCAAGTCCTTGACGCCATCGAAGCCGGTATCCCCGAACAGCAAGAACGGGTGTTTGACCAACCGATCATTCGGCTTGGCAACTGCATCTTTGTGGGATCCACCTACGAACTGTATTGTGAGATCGGATTGCGGGTACAGCAATGCTTCAAAGACCACCACGTTATGATGGTTATCAACACGAACGGATCCAACGCCTATTTACCCACCGAAGATTCCATCGTAAGAGGCGGATATGAAGTACAGGTGTTTATATACAAAGATGTTCAGCCGTATCGGGCACATGCCGACTTCACCTATATCACACAAACCGTGGAAAACGTACAACAAATTTTGGAGGCGAAATAATATGTATCGAATCGGACAAGAAGAAATCAACGAGATCATCAAGGTGGTTGAAGCTCGCAGCTTATTTAAAACCTCCGGATTCAAAGAATCCGCAGAAGTTGAAAATAAATTGCGTGAGAAATTCGGCGTAGATTATGCCATTTTCATGACCAGCGGTCACGCGGCACTTACCTCCGCCCTGATTTCGCTCGGCATCGGCCCGGGTGATGAAGTCATCGTCCCCGCCTACACCTACATTGCCACTGCTATGGCTGTTGTTGCCGCAGGAGCTATGCCTGTGATCGCGGAATCGGACGACACGCTGACTCTGGATCCCATCGATACCGAGCGCAAGATCACCTCACATACCAAGGCGATCATGCCGGTGCACATTCAAGGATTCCCTTGCAACATGGATGCCATCACGGCACTTGCCGAAAAACATCACCTGTATATCATTGAGGATGCCTGTCAGGCGGACGGCGGCAGTTACAAAGGAAAGCGCCTCGGCACGATCGGCGATGCGGGCGGTCTTTCGTTTAACTTTTTTAAGATCATTTCTTCGGGTGAAGGCGGTGCCTTGCTCACCAACAACCGCAAAGCATTCGAGGCGGCGCTTATCTATCAAGACGCTTCCGCCGTCGCGTTTTTCGGCAATCAAATGGACGACTTCACGACCGACGGCTTCTGTGGTCAGGAATTCCGTTCCAACGAATTGTGCGCCGCTGTCATGAACGTTCAGTTAGACCGTATGGACGGCATTCTGAGCGATCTCCGCAAAAATAAGCGTTTCATTATGGAAGAACTCAAAGACGTTGCCTCTTTCATCCCGTCCAACGACATTGACGGTGACTGCGGCACAACAGTTGCGTTCCAATTTGACTCCGCCGAAAAAGCGGATGCGTTCGCCAAAGCCGAAGGCGTGTGCGGCACCGTGCCGATCAACACGGGCAAACACATTTACAAGCATTGGACGCCCATTATGGAAAAACGCGGCGCGTTCAACCCGCTGATGGACCCCTTCAAGATGGAAGCGAACAAGGACATCGTCCCCGATTACCGTGAGGATATGTGTCCTGCCACGCTGGATCGTCTATCCAAGGTTGTCTACGTATCAGTCAATCCCGATGACACAGTCGACCAACTGAACGAAAAAATCACGCTGTACAGAAAAGTCCTCAAAAAGCTATAACAAAAGGGCGGGCTCGCAAGATTTTTGCGAGCCCGCCCTTTTTATTTTGCCTATTTGTCTGCCGAAACCGAAAGCAGCGTCCAACTGCCGTCGTCGTTACTTTGCACGGTATACAGCTGACTGTATTTCGCCATGTCAACGGTAGGTGCGATGCTGTTGCCGCGCTCATCGTACCGAACATCCGTGTTGGATACGTACGCCACTTGCACGGTGTACACCTGCTTTTTATGGGAGATCCTTCCCAGCACCGGCGTGTACCCTGACGTGTTGATGGATATCGGCACGTAATAACAGCTGTTTTCGGTCTTGTATTCCACATCCCCGATGGTGCGGTGCTCAAGAGCTGCCTCACCGAACAAATACCGATACGATTCCTCAATGGTCGTCTGCGGCACAATCATGCGGTACTGCGTTTGCTCTATCGGATACGCGCATTCCTCGTCCCGCTCGCGCAGCTGGCGGATACGCTCCGTCTCAGATACGCGATACACCGCCGCCAGCAACAGCGGATCGGTGTCCTCGGTCGCGTCAACGCTGTCGAACTCCGACGGGCAGAACTGCATGACCGGATCCAAAAAGGTATACAGCTCCTCCCGTAGTGCGGTATCGTCCTGTGCCTGCACGATCCAACCGATCGCGGTCACGATGACCGATATCACACCGATCAGCGCAAACAAAAGCACCAAAAAGCCGAGCGGCGCGGCATACCGAAGATGACGCCGGCGCTTCACGCGCACGGAAACCGTTTCCGGCGCATCCGCCACGACCGCCTTCATCACTTTCTCTTGTTCCGAACGGATCTCATCTTCACTCATACGGGAAACCTCCTTTATATGAATATACGCACCACCCGTACCGCATAGGCATCCACGCGGCCGAGCCCCAAAAAGGTCTGCTTAGGATCATAAATACGCACGGTATCCGCACCCGTCGGCAATCCGCTCACACGGTCTACCGACAACTCGCCTCCGTTGCGAAACCGCACTGCCTGCGCCGCCGTTACCGTCACCGCAGGGTACACGGTAAACACGCTGTCCACCGACAGGATCTTTTCTGCTAAGCTGCCGTCCTCGGCTGCCGCATGGCATTCATCGGGCGTCAAACACGTGGCAAGCGTATATCCCGCCGCCGCTTCGCGCCTCAGTGCGGACATGACCGCCCCGCACCCGAGTACACGACCCAGATCGTCACACAAGGTGCGGATATACGTACCGGCGGAACATTCGCAAACGATCTGCAACTGTCCCGATACCGCATCGTACGCCTCAATTTCCAGCGTATAAATCGAGACCGACCGTGCTTCGCGCTCGATCTCGATTCCCTGTCTCGCCAGATCATAGAGCCGCACGCCGTCTTTTTTGAGCGCCGACATCATCGGCGGCACCTGTAAAATGTCCCCGCAAAAAGCAGGCAGCGCCGCTTCGATCGCCGACAGAGTCGGAAACGCATGACCGGTATCG
Source organism: uncultured Eubacteriales bacterium (assembly GCA_964490085.1). GTDB lineage: Bacteria > Bacillota > Clostridia > Oscillospirales > Acutalibacteraceae > RGIG3009. The sequence goes on from CAZBAO010000082.1 coordinate 5,643, forward strand.
GTCACCGCGCCCCAGACATCCAAGGTGTCACTGCGCTTACCAAATTGCAACGTCGCGCGATAGCGCTTGTCGTGTGTGGGCAGAAGCGGGATAGCGCGTGTTGCCTTGCCGAACATCAGCGGTAACACGCCCGTCGCCATCGGATCCAACGTACCTGCGTGACCGATCTTTTTCTCGCCGGTCAACCGTCTAAGCAACGCACAGCAGGAAAACGACGTCATCTCCTGCGGCTTGTCCACACATAAAATGCCGTCCATCAACGCACCTCAGTGATTCGAGGCACCGCACGGTGTATCGCCCCACGTACCTGTGCGATCACCTCGTCCGCCGACCCCGACAGGGCACAGCCCGCGGCACGCGGATGACCACCGCCGCTGAGCAAACCGCAGATCGCCGCCGCATCGGCGTGCGCACCGGTGCGGACGCTGACCTTATAATCGCCGTCCGCCTTCTCACGCAGCATCACGCCCACCCAGACGCCCTCGATCTGCCGCGTCAAGGGGGATAACCCCTCCATGTCGTTTTCCTCGGCACCGC
>CAZBAO010000083.1:0-6137 GCA_964490085.1 uncultured Eubacteriales bacterium
GTGGTATAGGGCGTGTTACTGTGATTAGTGCCATCATTACAAGTCATCGTCGTATCGTTGTTTTTGGTCGGTCTGCCCATGTAAACTGTGCCGTAGCTTACGCCGGGTACCAGCCTAATGGTGTCGCCGTCTTCGGCAGAGTCAAGAGCACTCTGGAGCTCAGCAGTATCGGAAACGATCGTACCCTCCACAACCGTGTAAGTACCGTTGCCATTGTCGATGACATCATAGCCATCGGCGACATAATCGGAAGGATCAACAGAGAAGGTACCGCCCTTGATGACGATTTCGCCGCCATTGACAGCGTTCAAAGCTCCTGTAAAGGTGCCGCCCTCAACGGTAACGACAGTGCCTGCGTCCTGAGCGTAAATAGCAACTGCAGACTCGTACGTGCCGCCGTTTACGGTGATCTTAGAGCCCTGAGAGCCAAAGACTGCGTATTTGGTTGCCTTAATATTGCAGTCGGTAATGGTCGCAACCGTGTCTGAGCTACCGGTACATACAGCAATACCCGTGTTGCTCACGTCAAAGGTCGAATTCGAAACGGTAATCTTCACAGCGCCGTCGGTTTGCCACGTGCCGTTAATACCGGTCACGCCCTCGAAGGTGACGCCGTCAACCACAAGCTCGGTGCCGGCCTCATAACCGATCGCACTGTTATAGGTGCCGTGTGCGCTTTCTGCCGAACCGTCAAGAGCAAGTGTGCCGTTAAGAATCGTAAGCTTACCACTCTTCAAATAGATCGGCAGACCGTCCGTCGTGTTAGTGGTCGTAAGCGTATAGTCGTTCAAGTCAAGAACAACATCGCTTTCGACGGTTACAGGCTCGGAAAGGGTAATATCGGCAACCACCTTATAAGTGCCGTCGTTCTCCATCGCCGCAGCGAGAGAAACCAGGTTGCTGATCTCGCCGTCGTAATCGGCCAACTTGTCATACTGATTGTTAAAGCTGTCAGACTCAACGGTAGCCTGAGTCGCCAGTACGGTCAGATCAAAGTTAACCTCGCCGCCCTGATACTCATTGCCGGCTTTCTCATCCATGTGGATGGACAGCGCGAAATAATGAACGTCGCCGGGATTCATGACGGTATCGCTGTCCGTCACAGTTTGCGTGCCGACGACAACGCCGTTGCCGTTACCCGCCCAAGCGGTGACCTCGCCAAACTCAGCGTCGGGAGTGACAGCATACTGCATCACTTTGTAAAGATCCTTGCTGACGTTCTGAACATTCAGACCAACGGTGTACTTGAGAGCAAGATTGCCGTTGTTCTTAATGGCAAGGTAAGCAACCTGAGTTTTGCCGGGTTCCCAAAGGGTCTCGGCATTATCGTTCTGAGCAATGGAGCCTGCGCCGAAAATGGGAGCGGTCTCATCGCTGATGTCAACGTACTCGCCTTCAGCGGTAGTTTTCATCAAAAGCTGAATGTCAAGCGTACCGGCCACGATCTTGTTACCCGCAGAGGTAACGGAGTCGGTAAACCAGGCGTACGTGCTGCCGACGAGCATCGACACGCACAAAACGAGCGCGAGCGCACTGCTCAGCAACGCACGCTTGGTGCTTTTTGTTTTTGTCATTGTTAGACCTCCTTATTCACTTTACCAACATCACATAACTTAACCGTTCTCCTTCCGATGTTGGCTCAGCGAAAGAGGCGGTTATTAACTGAATTTTTCTCCCAACAGGTTATTAGTCAAATTGACTAAACAGAGGAGAATATTACCCCCCCCCGTTGTGCAAATTGCCTTTTGTGCAAGTTTCATAAGGGCTACTCTCCTTTTTGCATAGTGGGCTTTCTGCCGAAATATCCTTGCCTTTCGGCAATCAAAGGGCAAAAAATGTTCGCATTTAAGGTAAGGAGTAATGTGACGAGATAATCGTGCCAATGGCACACCGAACAGATTACCTATTCACGATCACTTCAAGACCGCTTCGCAGTTTTTGCCCTTTGATTGCCGCCCATCGGAGTGATGGAACGGCATGAGGTAAGATGAACAAGGTGTCAATACTTAATAAAGGGGATCAGCGACAGCCATAAACGGCGTTTTTCGCGTATCCAATAGCGACGCTCGATACCGTCGGTTCGTTTGATCTCGTTGTTTAAGTAACGCAGTCTTCGGGAAAAGTCGTTAAAGAAGGCGACCGCTCCGACTGACAGCACGATCAGCAGGAAGGCGCCGGCGATGCCGACGAGGCACCAGAGACCGGTTTCGGTTTCGTTTGCAGAGGGCATTGTATTCTCCTTGGTGTTACGACAGGGGAACGGTGGCGGATCACTCGGTTACCTCGGCGGGTTCCGGTTTGGTTGCGGTTTCCGTTTCCGCCTCGGGCTCCGTTACCGGTTCCGCTTCGGGCACGGTGGCGTCGGGCACCGCTTGTTGACCTTCCAGCTGAGCCTTGAGCGCCTTGAGCTCTTCCAGCATCTTGGCGTTTTCCGCTTTTTCCGCTTCGATCTTATCCTTCTCGGCCTGCATCTCCTCCATCTGCTCTCTCTTATAACGGCGGAACAGGTTGAAGAATTTTACACCCTCGTACAGGATGATGAGCATAAAGGGCGTGAAGATGCAGACGAAATAGCCGGGCGTGGTCTTTAAGAAATTAAAGAAGGTTCCCAGACCCGGAATGTGGCGCTGATACTGACCCAATATGTACGGGTAGGTGACGATGGTCTCGTCGTTGACACCGGTGGTCGTACCGTAGGTGATAAAGCCGGGATTGCCTTCCGCATCGATCGTCCGCTTGCGGATCTTATGCGTGATGGTCTCGCCGAAGCTGTCGGTATCCTGCGACATAAAGGTGATGATGTCGCCATCCTTGAGCGTGGACGGATCGACCTCTTTTACGAGGATCAGCGAGCCGGCATCAAAATCGGTGGCGGCCATGGAATCCGAATTGACGATGTACATTTTATAGCCGAATAAGTCGCGGTCGTTGCGATTAAAGGTCGTCACGGAGACCACCGTGAAGATCATCATCGACACGGCAAGCAGCACCACCAGCCACACGAGCGTGGTTTTAATAATGTTTAGCGCTTTTTTCATCGGGAAACGTCCTCCTCCGTCTTTTTGAAATACTGTTCTACCGAACGGTATATAACACGGAAAACGTGTTCGGTATAATTGTCTTCCCTGGGCATCTGATCGTTGTGCACCTTTACCGCAAAATCCAGCACGACGTTCAGAATGTGATTGAGGATCATCCACACGTCTGCCTCGCTCTTAAAGGCGTCATTAAATTTACCGATGAGCGGAGCGAAGCGGGTTTGGTGTGATCTTGCCGAATATTTCACAAAATAAGGTGAGTAGTAGTACTGCACGTACGACAAGCATCTCTCACGGTTGCCCAGCAGATAACTCCAGACGGCGGAAAAGAAGAATCGGCAACGCAGCTCGTATTCCATTTCCTGCACGTACATGACTTCAACGTGCTGCATGGTTTTGGTAAACAGTTCCTCGTCCAAAACGTCAAAGGTTTTGGAAAACAGATCCTCCTTATCCGCAAAGCAACGGTAGATATACGCTTCGTTGACAGAGGTTTCTTTGCTGATCAGTTTTGTGGTAGCTTTGTCAAGTCCGTCTCTCGCAATGACATGGATCGTGCCGTCAATCAAGCGTTGACGGATTTCGTCCTGTTTCATTTGGATTTTTCTCCTTCTTAAAAGTGTAAGTGTTTGCTACATCTTGCGGAAAAATAATACAAACGCCGAGCGTTTGTGAGGGGAGGGACTCAGAGATACGACTCGGGGGAAATGCTGACGACACATTCTTTGCCGCACCGCTTGCATTTGATCGGCAGATCCTTGATCTCCGTGGTGGGGAGCAGCCACAGCACCGTGTGTTTACCGCAGGACGGACACAGGAAACGACGCCGCGTTGTTTCAGTATCGCTGTCCTCCGACTTTGGTTGCAACGTATCTTGCAAATGTTTCACCTCGTTTTACCGCCTCAAAATCCAAATAAAAAAGCCTGCACCACAATCGCATAAAAACGATTACATGGCACAGGCTCTTAGGCTCAGGCGCAGATTCAATTGTAACACAGGGATGTGTGCAGCCACACTTGGGGTCGAAAAAGGTGCATCGCCAAACGCATTACATCTCCGTAACGGCGGATCCATTTGGCATACACGAACAATTTCAGAATTATTATATACTGTACCTTTCATTCTGTCAATCCATCAAATTTGAAAAAATAGAACAATTTCACGCAAATTTTTGTACACTTTATCAACAAAAGGCGCACGGTGCCCCCGAAAGACGCTGACACACACAAAAATACACACAATCCCCCCATCACATGCAATCACCTACAGGCACAATCATTCGCATATAAAAGAAGGCAAAATGCAAATATAATTATACTGACGCTGACTGATACAGTCAAGTGCTTATGTACAAATACTGAAAGAAGATCCGTCAGAAAGTATAATTGTTATAGAAAACGATCTGTTGTTAACAAGCGAGGTGTTGGACATGGGAAAGGAAGTCGATTATAAAAACAGGGACCGTTTTATACAACTCGGTATCGCCATATCGACACTCCGAAGGATACGCGGTCTGTCGCAGGAAAGGTTAGCGGAGAAGGCAGCCATCAGCCGCTCGTTGCTGAGCAATATTGAGGCGCCTAATATGGCATACGGATTTTCGTTGGACGTGTTTTATAACCTTGCGGATGCTTTGGACATTGCGCCCGAAGATCTGCTGAAGGCTTCCGTGTTTCCGGGAGAAGTGATCGGGCACAAGTAACGAGATCCTGTTTGTACCTATATTATTACCGTGATTTACAATGGGCTTAGATGAAATTGAATCATCAATGCGAAGCTTGTATATCGTCAATTTCGCAGAAATCGCATATCGTCACACGCCTACGGTGTTGATAAGATGCAAAGGCGGCTCGCCGTCTTTGGTGATATACATGACGACGGCGTGATGATATACCAAGCTTGTCGGCTTGGATAAAAAATCCAAGTCCTTTTGGGGACTTGGATTTTGGGGGTCTACTCCGCGAAAATGAATCTGTCTGAAATCGGATGGTTATAGTGGAACATCGGCTAACGCCGATGTGATGCGATGCTGACGCATCGTGATGTTGCGTTTCGCTCGCAGTAATGTGACGTTTGCCAATTCTCACCCGCCGAAGGCGCGCATCACGGGCGAAGCCTGTGCATCACGCACGCAATGCGCATCACTTGTCCGAAGGGCGATCATCGTCGAAAAAGAAAAGACACGCTGCTGCGTGTCTTTTCTTTTTCTGGAGCGGCTTACGAGGCTCGAACTCGCTACCTCCACCTTGGCAAGGTGGCGCTCTACCAGATGAGCTAAAGCCGCAACTCGTTGTGCCACTGAGTATAGCACAACGGGAGGCGCTTGTCAAGAAAAAAGCCGGAGAATTTTTAAAATTTAAAATTCTCCGGCTTTTATTTAATTGCCGATCATTAACTGCAGCATCTCTTGAGGATCTGCCGCACTGATCGCCCGTTTGTTCAGGGTGACCGTAGCGCTCAGCTCCTCGACCTTGGTTTCGATCATCTCGTCCATTTCGTCGTATTTCATGTACTCCAACGTCTGCTCGTGACTGTCGACGTAGTAATCGACGAGGTTACCGTCCTCATCCTCACCGCGCTCAGCTTCGGGATCCATGCGCAGAATGAGCGCCATCGTCTTGGTGGTGCCGCCTGCTTGATAGGTCTTGATGCCGATCTCGCCTAAGCCGAGTTCCTTAATGGCTTTGACGAGCTCTTCGTCCATATCCTCGTCGATCGCATCGTTGCGGGTGGCGGTCTCCGGTTCTTCCTCCGTTTCCTCGTCGGTTACGGTGGTGTCTTCCTCGTCCTCCTCAGTGGTGTCCGCTAAATACTGACGGTAAGCAACGTCAAACGCATCGCCGTTTTTGCCGCTTTTATTGTACAGAGCCAGATATCCCTCCATCTGCTTCTTGATCTCGGCGATCTGGTCATCGGAGAATTCTTCGCTGCTTTCCGAGTCTACCAAAGAGATCTCAATGATCTTGTAGCTGAAATAGTGCTCGTCAAACCAAGCGCGCTCGTCGGCATCCGATACCTCTTGAACGCCACCTTCATCGTACAAACCGGTAAACAGCGAGGATTCGTTGAGATAGACCGCTTTGTACATGTTGATATAC
>CAZBAO010000084.1:0-6088 GCA_964490085.1 uncultured Eubacteriales bacterium
TCTCGCCCTTGTAATTGGCCACGGGGGAGTTGGTGTAGCGGTTGAACTCGGCGAGTTCGTTCACGTAATCCCACACGACCTTGTTGTTGGTGTGAAAAATGTGTGCGCCGTACTGATGCACGACGACGTCCTCCACCGTTTCACAGTGAACGTTACCGCCGGTATGCGGGCGCTTTTCCAGCACCAGGCAGGTCTTGCCCGCTTTTGCCGCTTCGTTCGCAAACACCGCGCCAAACAGCCCGCTGCCCACGATCAGGTAATCATAGTGTTTCATACTGTACCTCCTCATCCGAAAAACAAACTTTTATCGGGGAAATTTGGTTCACAGGTGATGTTCAGCCCCATCTTGCGCAGGGTGGATTCGTCACCCGAATGGAGCAGCTGCGTGGAATGCAGATCACAGCCGCGAAGCAGCGGAAGCTTGGACACCGCCATAGCGGCGGTCTCGTCCGACGCGGCACAGATATACAGTGCGGTCAGCACGTCGTCTGCTTTGAGGACGCTGGAGCTGCTTTTGAGCAACTCGGTTTTGAGCTTCATGACCGGCTCCAGCACCTGCGGGCTCATCAGCAGCACTTGCTTGGGAATATCCGCCATCACCTTAATGGCGTTGAGCACCGCGCCGCTGCACGCGCTCATCAGCCGAGTGGCTTTGCCGGTGATGATCCGTCCGTCCGGCAGCTGGATCGCCGCCGCCGGCGCGCCGGCACAGGCCTCTTGCTTGGCGAGTGCGGGACGCACGACCGGTCGTTCCTCGGGACGCAGGTCGAGCTCCTGCATAATGAGCTTGAGCTTGTCCACGGTCTCAGCGCGCTCGCGGCCTTGCTTGAGATCGCACAACCCTTTGTAGTAGCGACGGATGATCTCCTGCCGGCTTGCCTCCTGACACGCTTCGTCGTCTACGATGGCGTAGCCCGCCATGTTGACACCCATGTCGGTGGGGCTGCAGTAGAATTTATCGTTGCCGGTAATACGCGTCAGAATGGTGCGCACGATGGGGAACGCTTCTACGTCGCGGTTATAGTTGACGGTGGTGACACCGTAGGCTTCCAAATGGAACGGATCGATCATGTTGACGTCCTGCAGATCGGCGGTCGCCGCCTCGTACGCCAGATTCACCGGATGTTTGAGAGAGAGGTTCCACACGGGGAAGGTCTCATATTTGCCGTAACCAGCCATCACGCCGCGGCGGTATTCGTGATACACCTGCGACAGACAGGTGGCAAGCTTGCCGCTGCCGGGGCCGGGAGCGGTGACAACCACCAAGGGCTTGGTGGTGACGATATACGGATTGGCACCGTAGCCCGCGTCGCTGACGATATGGTCAACGTCTGACGGGTAGCCGGCGATGGGGCGGTGAATGTAGTAGGTGACACCGCGTGCTTCAAGCTTGTGCGCGAACGAATCTGCCGCCGCCTGACCGGCGTACTGGGTGATGACAACGCTGTTGACGGCGATACCCAGCCCCGTTAAAATGTCGATCTGGCGGAGCAGATCCATCTCGTAGCTGATGCCGAGATCGGCACGCACCTTGGTTTTTTCAATATTACCGGCGCTGATACAGAAAATGACCTCGACCTGATCGCCCATCTCACACAACAGGCGGATCTTGGCGTCGGGCTCAAAGCCCGGCAGTACGCGTGCGGCGTGATAGTCGTCAAACAGCTTGCCGCCGAATTCCAGATACAGCTTACCGTTGAAACGGGAGATGCGCTCCGCAATATGCGCTTTCTGCCGTTCCATGTACAGTGCGTTGTCAAACCCCTTCTTCATCCAACCACTCCACTTCATTATCGCTTATTAGCATACCAAAAAGTTTATTGTTTTTCAAGACCTATTTACGCCGGGTCGCAAATTGTGATAAAATCGTGGTGAGAGATTTTTCCAAATACGGCATCTAATAGATGTAGCTACGAAGCGGGGTGAGCGTATGAATGTGAAAACGGAAGATCGAGGAATGGTTGCCTACGAGCGGTTTTTAGCCGGCGATGAGGGCGGACTCGCCGTCATTATTGAGGAATACGGTGATCGTTTGCTACGGTATATCAACAGCTACGTTCACGATGAGATGACGGCGGAGGATCTGTTGTCCGAAACCTTTTTGAAGCTCATCGTGCGCCGTCCTCGACTGCGCGGCGAAGCCCTGTTTAAAACCTATCTATACGCCGTCGGGCGCAACGAGGCGCTGCGTTGGCTGCGCCGACAACGGCGCGAGACACCTCTCGCCGACTGGTTGCCCGACGAACACGCGGAGGATGCGCACGGCACGGTGCTGCGCCGCGAGCAGCGGCGGGTACTGTATACCGCACTGGAGCAGATCCCACCGTTGTACCGTGAGGCGCTCTATCTTACCTATTTTGAAGACCTGTCCTGCCGCGAAGCGGCGTCCGTGCTGCACAAGAGCAGTCGGCAGGTAACGAATTTGTTGTACCGCGGCAAGCAGGCGTTGCGAACCGTGATGGAGAGAGAAGGAGTCGAGTATGAGGACTTGTGAAGAACGCACACGCGATGTGTTAGAGCGCCGTGATGCGTACCGAAAAAAACAACAACGGCAGCAATCCGTTGTTGCCTTCGGCACACTATTCGGGGCACTGATCCTGTCGATCTGTCTGGGAATGCTTCCCCAATTTGAGGATACCCCGACGATAGCGGCGGATCCCGCCTCGTACACCGAGGTGTATGAGGCGTTGGATAAGGAGAACGTATATTATCTGAATTCGGATGGCGAGATCTTTATCGAAGAGGATGCGGCGGAGGACGTTAATACGGGAAATGCTGTACAACCCACCGGTGGTACACGTCCGACAAGCGCGACGCAGGCAACCACGTCAAAGGAGACTTCGTCGTCCGCCGAGCATTCCGAAACCAACCTGCAGGTCGTGGGTGTGGACGAAGCGGATATCGTCAAGACCGACGGGCGGTATTTGTACGTGTTGTCGGGCGGTCGGATCGTGATCGTGGATCCGAACGATGGCAAACCGCAGGTGCTTGCCGAGTTTACCCCCTCACACGGGGAGGCGACGGGCTACGGCGTGTCCGGCATGTATCTTGTCGGTGACCGATTGGTCGTGATGCAAAATCGGTATATGCAGCTGCGCGCGGTAACGGTGACGCTCGTATACGATATCGCCACCCCCGCAAGACCGGTGTTCGTCACCTGCTTTGAGCAGGACGGCCGCGAGCTGTCGTCCCGCGTGATCGGGGACGTGTTGTATACCGTGTCGCAATATACCCTTGTGACGGAGCCGATCGAAACCGATCCCGCTACCTTTGTGCCGGGTCTTGTCTGCGATCAGGAAGAAGCGCTTGTGTCGGCAGAGGATATCTATATTTGCGGTGAGAGCAGTCAGTATATCGTGGTGACGGCGGTGCGCGTGTCCGGTGACGGCGAGCGGCTGTCGCAGAAGGCGGTGCTGACGGCGGGGAATACGGTGTACGCCAACACCGAGAATCTGTACGTCGCGGGCGGGTATTACAACGAAAAAACGACGATCATGCGGTTTGCGCTGAACGGCGGTAAGATCGAACAGCAGGCGCAAACCGAGATCAACGGCGCCCTGCTCAACCAGTTTTCTCTGGACGAGTATGACGGATATCTGCGGGTGGTGGTCACCGAATACGGTACCGGCGGCACCACCAACGCGCTGCTGGTGTTGGATAACGACTTGAATACCGTCGGCGCGCTGAAAGGGCTTGCCGAGGATGAGCGGGTGTATTCCGTACGGTTCGACGGCGAGGTCGGGTACTTCGTGACCTTCCGTCAGGTCGATCCGTTGTTCACGGTGGATCTCAGTGATCCGAGCAAGCCGACGATCCAAAGTCAGCTCAAGATTCCGGGCTTTTCGCAGTATCTGCATCCGTACGGTGACGGCAAGCTGCTGGGCATCGGGATGGATGCCGATGAAAACGGGCGCACGACCTTTATGAAGCTGTCGATGTTCGACGTCAGCGATCCGACCGCGGTCACCGAGTCGCACGTGACGGTGCTCGATCAACGCTACAGCGAGGCACTGTATAACCACAAAGCGGTGCTGGTCGACATCGAGAAAAACCTTATCGGGTTTGTCACCGGGGACGACACGTATCATGTGTACGGATACGATGCCGAAAACGGTTTTGTTCTCAAAGCGAGACTTGCGGCATTGGGCGGGGACGGTACGCGCGGTATCTATATCGGCGAATATCTGTATGTCGTATCGGCAAACGGTGTGCTGTCCTATCGGTTAAGCGATTTTTCGAGTGTCGGCGCGCTGTCGATCGTGAAAGCAAAATAGGTACGGTCAGCGCTTCGGCGGCAGTTTCTATTCGGTTTTTCTTTTGAAAAGCCCTCTTGCGAGAGGGCTTTTTATATTTGCAGAAAAAGGGGGCAATATAACAAAAACGAGGTGTTGATATGGCAGGATTGATCGAATTACAGCACGTTAGCAAAATTTACGAGGGCGGCGAACAGGTGCGCGCACTCGACGATGTATCGCTGACTATTGATGACGGCGAATTCGTTGCGGTGATCGGGCAGTCGGGATCGGGAAAATCCACGCTGATGAACATTTTAGGATGTCTGGATGTGCCGACCCAGGGACGGTATCTGCTCGGCGGGCGGGATATGAGCCGTGTATCGCCCGCGGCGGGTGCGGCGGTGCGCAGTCGGCAGATCGGGTTTATCTTTCAGGGGTTTCATCTTATTCCGTCACTGACAGCGGAGGAGAACGTCGAACTGCCACTCATCTACCGTGGAATGGGTCGCGAGGAACGCCGCCGTCGCGCGGCGGAAAGTCTTAGGCGCGTAGGACTCGCCGAGCGCGTGCGGCATCGCCCGTCGGAGCTGTCGGGCGGTCAGCAGCAGCGCGTGGCGATCGCCAGAGCCTTGGCGGCATCGCCGCCGCTGATCTTAGCGGATGAGCCGACCGGCAACTTGGATAGCGCGTCGGGTGCGGAAATTATGCAGATGCTGCACGGGCTGAATCGGGACGGGCATACGGTCGTGCTCATCACCCATGACAATGCGATCGCACGGGCGGCAGGCAGACGCATCTTGATACGTGACGGGAGAGTGGTGGAGTGAAGCACGGAGCAAAGCGCGAAAAATGGGTAAAGCGTCTATCCCGCACACCGGTGACGGTGGCAGGAGCGTTTATTTTGTCTTTACTCGCCTTTGGGTTCGTATTGCTCATTCCGTTTATCACCGAGTGGCTTGCTCCCGACGAGGCGCCGGAGGAGGTTCTGGGCGAGCGCGGGGTGGAGCGGTCGGCGTGGGTGGTATTCCACGACGGCGAAAACCTGACTGGAATGGTAAAGCTCGTCAGTGATACCCGCACCATGACGATGAATGCCGTCGGATACCCGCCGCAGACCGAGATCATAGACGGCGTGACCGTGACCACCGCCGCCGCATTGTATCCGGAGCGGGGAGAGCGGGTGGCGGTATTGATCGAAGAACTGCCGGTGCTGTCACTGTCGGTCAGCGGAGCAGCTTCGCTGATGGGGCAGCTGTCGGGAAACCTGCCGATGGCGCTGCCGCAGGCGGTGGGAAGTCTGCCGGCGGGCACGCTGACGTTGCCCCCTCTGCAGGCGGAAACGGTGCTGAAATTTGACGGCTGGGAGCGGGGCGGCGTAGAGCAGGCGTGGGTGCACGCACAGTTGACGGCAACCTTTTTGAACCGCACGTTGACCGACACACTTGATCTTGACACTGCGTTCGGCAAACTGACGGCGGTATGTGACGTGAAGCTGAACGTGTCACAGCTGGAGAAGGTGCGGGATGATCTTGCCGCGCTGGGAACGGCCAACGACGGCGCGATTTGCGAGGCACGGGTCGTTTCGGGATATATGACAGGAATCGGAGAGCGGCAGCGGTATGTGTTAGGATAAGCGGGAGATAGGGCTATAAATGAAATGGTGGGGTGAATTGGACAATCTCCCAGTCATTTGCTTTGCAAATGCCAGCCCCCTTTACACAAGGGGCCTTTTTATCCCTTTAAAAAAGGTTGAAAAAAGACTTGACACGGCGAACGCCGTGTGGTATCATAATTCAGCGATATGCGGGTGTAGTTCAGTGGTAGAACCCCAGCCTTCCAAGCTGGTTGTGTGG
>CAZBAO010000085.1:0-5981 GCA_964490085.1 uncultured Eubacteriales bacterium
CGCTATTAGCTTGTTCTTTTTTGTTTCTTTCTAATATTTCATGCATTTTGCTGAGCGGCTTGTCGAATTCACTCGGCAAACTGTTTTCGCCTTTGATCATTACTTTATCAGCATCGCATTCGCTCCAAAGCAAATCCCAAAATGCGCTCCAATTTTTTCCATACCATTCAGGAAAACCAAATGCGACACGTATTCTTTCGTGGACTTCGGCTAAATATTTGCACCCCGTTAAATCCAATTCGATTATTTTCATAGGTGTTCTCCTCCTTATATAATTTCATAAAAGGTTTCGTAATGGTCATATGTAACAAAGATCAACCAAATCTTTCCGTGGTTATTGGCGCACTCAATACACCTCCTCCAGTCCTCAACACTAACCCAATGCTTATAATTTGAGCTTGTTGTAATTTGAGGTGATAATCCATCTCCGTTTATAGCCGCCACAACAATTGCTGACTCTAAACTCAATTTGTTTTTTCCTTTCATATTATACCATGTTTCTTCGGAAAGTACAGTCCTATAAGGTAACTGTACTTCGTTGACGTACAGAGTATAGCACAAAGCGGGGAGTCTCCTTCAAGACGCCTCAAACAAATTTTTACATCATTTTTGCGCGCCCAAATACAATAATAATCCCCCCGCTATGCGGGGGGGGATTATTATTGTGCCACATTCTTGTTTAGCGGCGCATATACTAAAGGGAAGGAGTGGTGACAATGGCGACGAAAATCTACATAGACCAAGGACATAACCCACAAAACCCCAACGCGGGGGCGGAAGGGAACGGCTACCGCGAGCAGGACCTTGTGTTCCGCATCGGGGTGGAACTGGCGGAAATTCTCCGCGCCGAAGGGTACGACGTACGGCTGTCCCGCCCGACGGCGGACACGCAGCTCGGCACTTCCAACGCGACGTCGCTTGCACAGCGTGTCAACGAGGCAAACGACTGGGGTGCGGATTACTTTATCAGCCTGCACGCAAACGCGTCGGAGCTTGCCGGTGCGTCGGGGAGCGAGGCACTCGTGTTTAACTTGAACTCTGCGGCGGCGGAGCTCGCCGAGGACATTTTGGAGGAGCTGGAGGACACGACGGGATTGCCCAACCGCGGCGTGACGCAGCGCACCAATTTATACGTACTGCGGCGTACGCGTATGCCCGCCGTGCTGGTGGAGCTGGGCTTCATCACCAATCCGGGGGACGCGGCGCTGATGGCAAATTCACCGCAGCTGTTTGCGCTTGGCGTGGCGAACGGAATCACCGAATATTTGAGTTGACCTCGTCCGGCGGATGTGATAAACTGAACTCGTACTGATGTGTATGAGAGGTAGGATGTATCATGAAAAATGCTCACAAGCTGAGCCGCTTTATGGAAGGCGCGACATGGTTTCTGATGGCGTTTGACGTGCTGTTGATGATCGGTCTGCCGTGGATCACGGAGATCTTGACCAGTCAGGAGCCCGGCAGCACCCTGTACACCCACTATCTGATCTTTTTGTACGTGACCGGTGTGTTTGCGGAGCTGGTGCTGTGGCAATGCCGCGGGATCATCCGCAACGTGAACGTCGGTAAGCCGTTTTGTGCGGATATGGTATGCCGCTTGCGCCGCCTGGGTACAGAGTGCTTGATCTTGGCGGGGATCTGGCTGCTGTTTGTGATCTTCCTGGAAGTGTTTCGATTCCTGATGGCGTTTTTAATGATCATGTTTGCGTTTATCGGATTGATCCTGTTCGTGTTTGCCGAGCTGTTTACACAGGCGACCGCTTACAAGGAAGAAAACGACATGACCATTTAACGTCGGCAGGAGGGGGAACAGACGATGGCGATATTGATCAATCTGGATGTGATGATGGCGCGTCGAAAAATGGGGCTGACGGAATTATCGGATAAAGTCGGCGTGACGCTTGCCAATCTATCCGTTTTAAAGAATAACAAGGCGAGGGCCGTGCGGTTTTCCACGCTGGATGCGATCTGTAAGGCGCTTAACTGTCAGCCGGGTGATATTTTGGAATACCTGCCGGACGAGGACGAGTAAGTATGCGGATTGGTTCGGTAGAAATCACGGGTCGCGCCGCGCTCGCGCCGATGGCGGGGGTAGCGGATCCGGCATTCCGACGCATTTGTCGGGAATACGGGGCGGCGTTTACAGTGACGGAAATGGTGAGCGCGAAGGCGCTGACCTACGGCGATCAAAAAAGTCGGGAGTTGATGGTGCTGGATGAGCGGGAACGTCCCGCGGCGATCCAGTTATTCGGCGACGATCCCGATACGCTCGCCAAGGCGGCGCGGATGGCGATGGCGCAAAAGCCCGATTGGTTGGATATCAACATGGGTTGTCCCGCGCCGAAGATCGCGGGCAATCATTGCGGCAGCGCGCTGATGCGCGAGCCGGAGCTGTGTCGGCGCATCGTGAAAGCGGTGACGGCGGCAGTAGACGTACCGGTGACGGTCAAGATCCGCAAGGGATACGCCAAGGACGAGGTCAACGCGGTCGAGGTCGCGCAGGCGTGTGAGGACGGCGGTGCGGCGGCGATCACGGTTCACGGGCGCACGCGTGATCAACTGTATGCGCCGCCGGTGGATTGGGATATCATCCGCGCAGTCAAGCAAGCGGTCTCGGTTCCCGTGATCGGCAACGGTGACGTAAATTCGCCGGAATTGGCGGCACGGTTATACGAGCATACCGGCTGTGATCTGGTCATGATCGGGCGCGGTGCACTGGGCGCACCGTGGGTGTTCCAAGCAGTGGAGGCGTATCTCACACACGGGGTGCGGTTACCCGAACCGCCGGTCGCCAAGCGTATGGAGGTGCTGTGCCGACAGATCGAGCTTGCCGCCTCACTCAAGGGCGAGCGGGTGGCACTGCTGGAGGCGCGCAAGCACGCGTCGTGGTACATGCGCGAGCTGCGCGGTGCGGCGATCTTCCGCGGCGAGGCGGGAACGATCGCAACGATGGAGGATCTGCGGCGGTTATGCTGGCGGGTCATTCGTCGGCAGGAGGAGTAGAGGACGGCAGATTGCCGCCCTCAGTGAATAGTGAATAGTGAAGGTGTCGCGCGGGGCGCGACGGATCGTATGCGGCGGGAGCAAGCCCCCGCCCTGCAGATTTTGCCGTCGAGGCGGGGTGCAAGGTGTAAGTTACGGGGCGAATCTTTCGCCCCCTGCCATACAGGCGTCGCACAATCAAATCGAAACAAAAGAGGACAAGGAGAAAATCCTTGTCCTCTTGCTCGTTTTATTTTATGCGTTGTCGGGGTCGGTGAGTTCTTGTAAGGTGTCGGGGAGCGGGGGCAGGTCGGGGAGCGGCTCGTCCGTGACCGAGAAGCCCTTTTGGATGGGCTGCGCGTTTTCATAATCCAGCGAATCGCGGTAGGCGGGCTGTTTTTTGGCACGCAAGACGATGAGCAGTACGACGAGCGCTATCAGGCTGACGGTGCTGACGATCATGCCGACAAGCAGACCTTTCGGTCGATAGGTAAGGGTGACGGTGTGCGTGCCGGTCGTAAGGTCTACGCCTAAAAAGCCGTCCGCGACCGAGAAGACCTCGACCTCGGCGCCGTCTACGGTGACAGACCATCCGCTGTCGTACGGGATCGAGGTCATCAGGACGCCGTCCCGTGAGGCGGTGACGGTACCGGACAGGTGGCTGTCACCGAGCTTGTCAATAACCAACTGATCGGCGGCGAGGGTCGCCATACCGGCTGAATAGGTGTCGGTATTGAGTTTGGCGACGTAGAAGTTACCGCTGCAGCCGGTTTCGGATACAACGGTGAGCTCAGCGACCGTGCCCGCCTCCACCAAGCCCGCGTTGATGATATACGGTTCGTGCGGGGTGACCGTCCAGCTTTGATTGCCCAGCTTAACGGTAAGGCTGTTGGCGGCACTGCAATCCGCGTACAGGAAGATCGGTGCGGATTCCGTAATGGTGGCGGAGAAGTAGGCGGTGCCGTTGTTCTCGTCGGTGTAGATGCGGAAGCCGGACTGCGTGCCGGTGGTGATGCCGACAGACGGGTCGGAGGACTCGATAGGGTACATCGAGAACAGCGAGGCGTAGCTACCGGTGAGAGACGAGAACAGGTCGTTCTGTGAATAGAACGGATCGTAGCGGGTGTAGTCGTAGTCCTTGATATCCTCGTCCACCAGATAACCGATGCCGAGCGCGTCGGGGTTTTCATAGATGGAGTAGGAGGTCACGCCCACCGTGACGGTCTTGACAAATTTCAGAGATGCGGGGACGGTCTGATCTTTACCGAGGATCACATAGCGGATGCCGAGCAGTGAGTCGGTGAACGGCTGGAACGATTTGTACAGGTGGCTGTTGACACCGTTGATGGCGTAGCCGAGACCACCGAGCAGACGGGTCGTATCATAATAGTTGCTGGAGGAGAACGACGTCAAGCCACGGTAATGGAACAAGGCGGTATCCACGCAGGTGCGGCGGGGCAGAAATTCCAGACGGTAGAAGTCGCCGTCGGCCTCGATGTCACCGAGCTTCTGTGCTTGTCCGATCGCGGCGCGGATCGCCTCGGTGGTTTCGTTGTCCACGTAATCGCTGTGGCGGGTGAAATACTCGTTGGCGTTGAGCTTGATAAAGGTGTTGCCGCCGCCAAGCGCCATTTCCGCCGTTACCGCGAGCAGCAGTACCGCGTACGCGACGCGTTGACGCAGCAGCTTGCGTGAGGACAGCACCAGGACGACGGTATATACTGCTAAGATCGCGAGGTTGATATATACGGTAGAGAAGCCGTAAGCCTCGTCTCCGAAATGCTCCTCCAGCATGAGATACGCGACCGCACCCGCAAAGGTGAGAAATACGTGGCGGGTCTCGATATGCTTTAAGTTGATAAGAGTCTCACACGCCATGAGCAGCAGCAGGAAGGAGTAGACGAACGAGAAACGGTAGGGCAGGTCGTTGGGAGAATGCAGACCGTGCCAGGCAAGATCTGTCCAGTTGACCAAGAAGCTGAAGAACACGACCAACCACAGCGCCATATACGCGGCGCGGCGGCGGGGCTTGATTCCTTTGTTGACCGCGAACAGCGGGACGCAGACCGCTGTGAGAACGCCGCAATAGATGTTGGGCAGATTACCGGCGCGGACGGTGGGGGAGGTGTCCGCTAAATGTCTGCCGAGCAATTCGAAAATATCCAACGTATTGGTGATATCGGGTAGATCAGCGCCCGCCGCCGAGGTGTTTTGCAGGGCAAAATACACCGGTATCAGCAGGACGGCGACCAGACCCGCGGACAGAACCGAGAAACCCGCAAAGCGTGCGAATGACACACCGAGCTGTTTTCCTGTGCGGCGTGAACGCACGCAGTAGGCGAGATAATACAGCACCAAGAATATGCACAGCATGAAGCCGATATAGTAGTTGGCGTACAGCGCATAGGCGAGGGACAGCACGTAGGTGAGGAACTTGCCGGTGTGCATCAGACGCTCAAAGCCGTATACCACGAGCGGCATGATCATCACGACGTCCAACCACATGAGGTTCCAGGAGTAGGCGATGAGGTACATCATCAGGGAGTACATGACCGACACGATCGGAATATGCAGACCGCGCTTGCCGAATATCTGTTGGACGCACAGTGCGAACAGCGCACCGGACAGGGCGTTTTTAAGCAGGGTGATGAATAAAATGCCTTGGGCGAGCAGGCGCTCGGGGAACAGCAGCAAAAACACGTTGAAAGGACTCGCCAGATAGTAACCGAACAGCGAAAGATAATTAGCGCCAAGACCCACCTCAAAGGTATACAGCGGGTTGCCGCCATGGAGAATATCGTAGCGCAGCTCCGCGAGCAAGGGAGCGTATTGATGATGCATGTCCACCATCATGGCACTCTTTTCGCCGAACGGCCACATGCCGAGGAAGGAATACGCGACGCACATTGCCGATGCCGAGAGCAAGCCCGACATCACCGGATAGAACCACACGGGGCGTTCCGGGTGCGGATCGTTGCGGTCGCGCAGGTATTCCCGCG
>CAZBAO010000086.1:0-5949 GCA_964490085.1 uncultured Eubacteriales bacterium
CATGGGATCGATGTATTCACCGTCTTTATACACGCGCATATTGCCGGAAGCGATCTCGTCGATGAGCATCACGTTGCCGTCGGCGTCATAACCGAATTCAAATTTGATATCGTAGAGAACAAGACCTTTTTCTTTCAGATCGTCCGCCACGATCTGGGTGATTTTCTGGGTCATGACTTTCATGTCGTCATACTGCTCGGCGGTCATAACACCGAGATCCACAAGTCCGTCTTTGGTGACCAGCGGATCGCCCTTCTCGTCGTTCTTAAAGGTCATTTCAACATACGCGGGCAGGTCGGCGCCTTCCTCGATATAATCGCTGTAACGGCGGTAGAAGCTGCCGACAGCCTTGTGACGGCAAATAACCTCCAAGCCCTTGCCGAACACCTTGGCGGGCAGAACCTCCATCGTGGTATCTTCCAAAGAGGCATCCACGTAGTGGGTCTTGATGCCGGCGGCATTGACTTTTTCAAAGAAATAGATCGACATACGCAGATTGACGTCGCCCACGCCGTCGATGGTCAAGCCTACCGCGTTCTCGCCAGGATCAAACACACCGTCTTTACCCGTGCAATCATCCTTGAACTTGAGCAAATAGTTGCCGTTGTCAAGAGCAAATACATCTTTCGTTTTTCCTACATAGACCTGTTTCATTTTGGAAGACCCCTTTTATCAAAAAAATTTTAACGAAATTACAGCGCGGCCGCAACGGTCGCATCCTTTTCCAGTACCTTAGCGGCATCGGATTTGCGTTTTTGATCCAGTTTTGCCGCCAGCTCCCTATCCTCGACCGCCAAGATCTGTGCCGCGAGCAGTGCCGCGTTGGCACCGCCGCCGATGGCAACGGTAGCAACCGGAATACCGGTCGGCATTTGTACGGTGGAGAGCAGGGCGTCCATACCGTCCAGCACCGAGGATTTGCACGGAACGCCGATGACCGGCAAGGTGGTGTTTGCCGCAACGGCGCCCGCCAAATGCGCCGCCATGCCGGCGAAGCAGATAAGCGCGCCAAGGCCGTTATCCCGCGCTGCGACCGTGAAGTCACGCGCTTCGGTGGGTGTGCGGTGCGCAGAATAGATATGTGCCTCATAGGGAATGCCCAACTCTTTGAGCACTGCCGTGGCTTTTTCCACGATCGGCAGATCGCTGTCACTGCCCATGATAAGTCCGATTTTTTTCATCGTCTACACTCCTTACAAAACAAAAAAGGGCACACCAAGCTTATCTTTTAAAAATAAGCTTGTGTGCCCAGACGGTCGGCAAACAGAAAACAGCCTCCGCATCCTTTGTTCCTTTGTGGTTATCCACTTGATCCGTCAGTAGCAAAGAATGCTTATTTTTACTCGTCAAGTATACCATACCCGCTCATTTTCTGTCAAGGTATGAACGGCATTTTTCAACAAGATTTTTACCGTTTCACCTGTGCTTCGCAGTACATACAACGGTATATCTGTTTTTCTTGGTTTACACAGCGGAACAGCTGTCTGGCTTCCTGCTCGGTTGCCGTGATGCAACGTGGGTTTTGGCAGACAAAACCTTCGATTTCTGTTGCGATCGGCTGCTTTTTGCCATCTGCCTCCGAGAGGAGTTTCAGGATAAGCGCCATTCGCATATATTTGCCGTTGAGCGCTTGCTTGAAATAGCAGGCGCGGGGATCGTCATCCACCGCCACGCTAATCTCATTGACGCGCGGCAACGGGTGCAGCACGCACATCGTCTGCGGTGCCTTCGCCATCTTATCCACGGTGAGAACGTAGCTGTCTTTCAAGCGCTCGTATTCCTCGATATCGTCGAAACGCTCGCGCTGAATACGCGTCATATACAGAATGTCCAACTCACCGATGGCATCGTCCAATGAGGTGGTTTCCACGCAGGTCATATTGCTCATATACTCGTGCTTAACGTAGCCGGGCAGGCGCAGTTCCTCCGGCGAGATCAGCACCGCACGGATACCGTGATAGCGCGACAGCGCGGCAATGAGCGAATGAACGGTTCTGCCGTATTTGAGATCGCCGCAGAAACCGATCGTCAGGCCCTGAAGCGTACCTTTTTCACGATAAACGGTGAGTAGATCAGCAAGCGTTTGGGTCGGATGGCAGTGACCGCCGTCCCCCGCATTGATGACCGGAATACCGGCACTCAGCGATGCCGCAAACGGCGCGCCCTCCTGCGGATGGCGCATCGCAATGATATCCGCATAGCAGCTGATGACCTTTGCCGTGTCGGCAATGCTTTCGCCTTTGGCAGCAGAGGATGAATCCGCATCTGAAAAACCGATCACACTGCCGCCGAGTTCCAGCATCGCCGCCTCAAAGCTTAGGCGCGTTCTGGTGGAGGGCTCGAAAAACAAGGTCGCGAGCTTTTTGCCTTTGCATTTTTCGGCATACTGATCCGGATGCTCCATAATGTCACACGCAGTGGACAAGAGATCATCCAATTCAGCCGTGCTCAGATCCAGAATATCGATCAAACTTCTCATGCTTTTGCTCCGTTGATCGCCAAATAGTTTTTGATGCGCTCTACGTTTTCAGCGTTCGCATCGTCTTCTTCCAAATATTCGATGATGTCGTAGACGTCCACAACCGAGTAGACCGGGAATCCGAACTCTTCTTCTACCTCGGCCATTGCGGATTTTTCGGTCTTGCCTTTTTCTTTACGGTCAACCATCACGAAGGTGGCTTCCACTTTGACATCTTCCAGCGAGGCAAGATTCGCCATGCTTTCACGAATGGCGGTTCCGGCGGTAATGACGTCTTCCACGATCACGACGGATTCGCCTGCTTGCGGGACGTAACCGACAAAGATACCACCTTCGCCGTGGTCCTTGGCTTCTTTACGGTTGAAGAAAAACGGTACGTCCAGCCCCTCTTTTGCCAGGGCGATCGACGACGATACCGCAATGGAAATGCCTTTGTAGGCAGGGCCGTACAGCACGGTGCGCTTCGAACCGACTTTGTCCAAATAGGCTTTGGCATAGAATTCGCCGAGCGTTTTGATCTGCTCACCGGTCTTAATGTCACCGGCATTGATAAAATACGGGATCTTACGCCCGCTCTTCGCTGTAAAATCACCGAATTTCAGCACACCGGCGCCTTGGAGGAACTTGATAAATTCTCTTTTATAGCTTTCCATACTTTTTCCCACTCCTTAATCAACAAATTCAGCGACACAGCGCTCGTACGCGGCAACCGGATCCTCGGCCGCCGTGATCGGACGACCGACCACGATATAGTCCGAGCCGATGCGTTTTGCTTCGGCGGGCGTCATCACGCGTTTTTGGTCACCGATATCCCCATCCGCAAAACGAACGCCGGGGGTCACGGTCAAGAAGTCTGCGCCGCAGCGCTCGTGTACCTTCCCCGCCTCCAGCGGTGAACACACGACACCGTCAAGACCCGCTTTTTTGGCGTTTTCCGCATAGTGCATGACGACCTCGTCGATCGGTTTTTGAATGAGCAGGTCGTTTTCCATGCTTTCCTGATCGGTGGAGGTGAGCTGCGTTACCGCGATCAAGAGCGGACGAGTGCCGTCGGGGCGGGTGAGCCCCTCGATCGCCGCTTCCATCATGCGCACCGTACCTGCCGCGTGCAGGTTGCACAGATCCACGTCCAGACGCGACAGCACCGACATGGATTTTTTGACCGTGTTCGGGATGTCGTGCAGTTTCAGATCCAAAAAGATCTTGTGACCTCTCTTTTTGATCTCACGCACGATCTGCGGACCCTCGGCATAAAACAACTCCATACCGATCTTTACGAACGGTTTTCTTCCGGTAAACTTGTCCAGAAACGCGAAAACCTGCTCCGCGCTTGCAAAATCGCACGCAACAATAACGTCCTTACCCATGATGTGCTCCTCCTATGATATCGTTCAAATTTTGAATACCGTATTTATCCATCACACGCGGTAATTCCTCAATGATAGTCTTGCAAACAAAGGGATCAACGAGATTCGCCGCGCCCACTTCCACCGCGGTTGCGCCCGCGAGCATCATTTCGATCACGTCCTCGGCACTGCTGACACCGCCCATGCCGACGACGGGAATGTTCACTGCCTCGGCGACCTGGTACACCATACGTACGGCAACTGGGAATATTGCGCTGCCGGAAAAACCGCCCATTTTGTTGGCGATCACCGGTTTTTTGGTCTTTAAGTCGATACGCATACCGAGCAGGGTGTTGATCAGACTGATGCCGTCTGCACCCGCCGCCTCGCACGCTTTCGCGATGGAGACGATGTCCGTGACGTTCGGGGACAGTTTGATCAAGAGCGGCTTGTCCGTTACCTTGCGCACCGCCGCCGTGACTTCGGCAGCAGCTTCCGGGGACGTGCCGAAGCTCATGCCGCCGCCGTGAACGTTGGGGCAGCTGACGTTGACCTCAAACCAGCCGATATCCTCTTCCCCATTCAAGCGTTCGCACGTATACGCGTAATCCTCCACCGAAAAGCCGCTGACGTTCGCCATGACTTTTTTGTGGAAATGCTGACGCATTTTCGGCAATTCTTCTGCGATCACTTTCTCCACACCGGGGTTTTGCAATCCGACCGCGTTGATCATGCCCATCGGACATTCCGCGATACGCGGGGTGGGGTTGCCAAAGCGAGGCTCCTTGGTCGTTCCCTTGAACGAGAACGAGCCGAGCAGATTGATATCGTACAGTTCCGCGAATTCGTAGCCGTATCCAAAGGTATCGCTGGCAGGGAAGATAGGGTTATCCAGTTCAACCCCACAGAGGTTGACGGTTAAGCGTCCCATAAGATCTCCTCCTTTTTCAGCACCGGTCCGTCCTTACAGATACGCTTATAGCCGGTCACCGTTTTGCAGGAACAACCCATGCACGCGCCAAAGCCGCAGCCCATGCGTTCTTCAAAGCTGAACTGACCCTCGGTGGCGGTGTTCTTATACACCGCTTTGAGCATCGGTTCGGGACCGCAGGTGAAGAAATAGTCGTAACTTGCGGGCAGCGCATCGGTGACAAAGCCTTTGACACCGTACGAGCCGTCGACGGTGGTGACCGTGACGTTGGCGCCGAGCGCTGCGAATTCCTGCTCGTAAAAGACCTCGCTCGCGGTGTTAAAGCCTAACACCACCGAAACGGTTTTGCCCTGTGCGATGAGTGTTTTTGCCAGCATATACAGCGGCGGTACACCGACACCGCCGCCGAGCAGAAGCGCGTGATCGCCTGCTGATGCCGTATCGTAGCCGTTGCCGAGTCCTGTGAGCACATCCATCCGTTCACCGCTTTTCATCGTGCTCATCTGCGCGGTACCCTTGCCGACTACCTTGTACACAAGCGTCAGCTCACCGTTGACACAGTCACACACTGAGATGGGGCGACGCAGATACAGACCGTCCAGCTTGATGTTCACAAACTGGCCGGGGCCGGTGATCGCGCCGGTATCCCCTTTCAGTACTATACGGTACACCGTGTCGGTAAGTGCCTCATTTTTCAGAATGGTAAAAATACCCTGTTTCATCTTGACTCCTTAGGCATCGATCGTGGAGATCGTTAAAGTGGTTTCTTCCAGAACGTCCAACAGTACGCGCACCGTATCCAACGCGGTAAAGATGGTCACGTTATTATCGGTCGCGTAGCGGCGGATCTCATAACCGTCACTTGCCTGACCCATCGAGCCGATATCGCGCGTGTTGATAACGTATGCGATATGACCCTGGCGGATCGCTTCCGGAATCTCATCACTGCCGTCGCTGATCTTTTGCAGCACGTGGGTGCGGATGCCGTTTTCTTTGAGGAAATCGGCAGTACCCTGCGTAGCGGCAATATTAAAGCCGAGGTTATAGAAACGGCGGATCAGCGGCAGTGCCTCTTGTTTGTCCTTATCGGCAATGGTGGCAAACACCGTACCGTAATTCTGCAGATGCATACCGGACGCCTGCAGTGCCTTGTAAAGCGCGCGGTTAAGCTTATCATCATAGCCGATCGCTTC
>CAZBAO010000087.1:0-2058 GCA_964490085.1 uncultured Eubacteriales bacterium
TTTTTGGTCCGGCAGTAAACGAAGCATACCAACTGGAAAGCAAAGTTGCAATATACGCAAGCCTTTTCAAGCTTTCAAGGTGTGCTTTCTCGCTCACGATCGAGTCGGGATACAAGAACATATGGTTAACACCTAAAATTACTGACATGCCGACACCATCTCTTTTTCATAACCAAGATATTCAGACCAGACCTGAAGTAGGTTATCACCGCGCATCATCACGGTTTTATCATCAACAAACAGTTCGTGGTGCAACTCTTTCATCTTTTTGAGATAGTCGCAATCGGAGAACACGATTTTGATCTCGTAGGGACCTTCCACCTTGAAGGGGGTTATATCTGTATTAACCGCCTTGCATGCCGCATCAAAAAGCAGCTTCTCGGTTTCGCTCGTGGACAGGCAAACCGCCGTATCGGACGTAAGCGATTGTTTAACGGCGCAGGTAACGAGGTTCGGGATCAATACGCTTCCCTCTTCGCAGCCTTTGTCGTCTGCGCTGATAAATTTGAGTGGAACGCCCTGCTCACCCGCAAGCGCTGCTTCCATACCGATTTCGCCAACGAGGAGACCGTTCAAGTAAATGGCATCGTACTCACGCAGATAGCTGTGCGCAAGCAACGCTCCTGTGTGCTGCATGGTGTGAAGCCCCATTAAAAACAAGCCGTCAAAGTCTTCACCGCCGACGCCGCGCCAGCAATTTCCAAGAATGGGTTTCCCCATCACCACGGGAACGTCGATTTGTTCAACGTCAACGTTTCTGCCGTCGGTGTGCATATCGTATACGACAGCTTCCGCACCCGCCGCTTTGATACCGTTGAGCACCGCTTTCAGATCGTTCATCAGCATTTTTCTGCCAAATTCCGTATTTTCCGCTTGGGTGAACGTGGTAACACCCGTTACACCCTCGATATCCGTCATAACCAAAAATTTCACATCGATACCCCCTTGTTATTTTCATTGTATCGACTTTTTCATCAAAAGCAAGAAGATGTCCGTTATTCACACACGACGTCCGATATTTACCCCCTAAAAAGCAAGGCACCCAATGCCTTATTGTGCATTCGATGCCCGTAATTCTGACGGTGTCTGCCCCGTCATGCGAATTATAAATTTGCCGAAATAGCGAACGTCCGAAAATCCCAGTTTGTCCGCGATCTTCTTTTGTGATAAGTCGGTTTCGCGCAGCAATGCAACAGCGGAGTCCGTCTTGCTTTTATGAATGAAATCCAACAGACTCATTCCTTCGTATTGCTTAAACAGTCTGCCGAGTTGTTTGACACTCACGTGGCAGTACCGCGCCACCTCTTCACACGTGAAAAAGTTCTCGCTGTTATCCGTCACGTATTTTTTTGCCTTGGTGACGCGCAGATCCCCTGCTCGCTCTACGGCTTGCTCCGACCGCGTACAGCCGACGGTTTCTGCAAGCAGAAAAAGCAAGTTGTAAAGCGTATGCATTACGCGTTCGGTTTTGTAGCAACCCTTTTGTTCCGCCTCGTCAAACAAAGTTTCGATCACTTTCTGCATGGTTTCGTTGATAGAATAGACGTTGCCTGTGATTTCGTCGAGTTTTCGTAAAACGTCTTCCGCGTCGGAAACCTCAAAAGCCACCGTCAGTTTCAAAAAATCTTCGCTGCAACTCTCCACGCGATGCAAACGTTTATGATGAACAACGATAAACTGCCCCTCGCAAACGCTGACGCTTTCCTCTCCCACGCCATAACCGACGCATCCGCGAAGAATGAAGTGGACTTCGCAAAACGAATGGTTATGGAACGTGTAGGTAAGCGTGTCGCGATTTTGTGCGGATGAAACGTTCGCCCAACAAACATGAAACGGGGCGCCTTTGGCAGTAGCGTTTAGAAAGTCAATACCATTTAAGGAAGTGACGTTCATGTCATATCCCCCTTCCCTTGGTAGTATTATACTTGCAAACGAAAATCTCGTCAATGTTTTGTCCGCTTTTTGCGCTTTGTTTTGGCTTGTAGAATTATAAAAGGGCGCGCAGAAAATTTCTGCGCGCCCTTTTTGCTATTTATTCTCCTACCATCGGGATCTTTT
>CAZBAO010000087.1:2068-5844 GCA_964490085.1 uncultured Eubacteriales bacterium
GATCGGAAGAGAGACGGGTAGGGAAAGAGTGTAGATCTGGGTGGTCGCCGTATTATTAAAAAACCATCGGGATCTTTTTTACCGGTTCTTCATCAGACAAACCGAGGAAACGCAAGAAGTTTTTGCCGTACACATGATCCTTGAAATCTTCGACGTCTTCGGGAATGAACTTATCATATAAAGCGTTGTCACGTTCCTGCCACTCTTTGCTCCAGTTTACATTGTACTGTGCCGTGCTGCTGTCGGTGCCGAACATCAGGTTATACCGCAGCTCGTAATCACTGCAAAGCAAACGGCGGAACACGTCCTCACGGTACACTCTGGGGGTGCCGGGGGTCACGTCAATAAACATCTCACAGCTCAGATCCGGACGTCGGAAATACGCGTTATTAAACTTGCCGTACACCGCGATGCATTCATCGTACCACGGCCATGAAATATGTGCCAGACAAAAACGCAGCTTGGGAATATCCAAGAGCGCTTCAAAGTTGCCGGGGCGGTTGTAGTTGGCGGAATTCATACCGTCCCACAATATGCCGCTGTGGAACAGCACCGGCTTGTTATGGGAGGCGATCTTTTCCAAAACGTCCATTGATTCCCTACAGCCGGGATAGTAATTGCTGCAGATCATTTTAAAGCCGAGGAAGCCGCGCTCTACCGCCATGTCGACCTGTTCAAGCGCGCCCTCTTCCAACGGATTGATCCAATAAAACGGGAACAGTGTTTTTTCGCCGGCACAGATGTTGATCGTATTTGCCATGCGCGCTTCGGGTGAAACATCGGACGTTAACGGGTTAGGTGACAAAATCGCCGCACCGTCCATGCCCGCCGCCTTCAACTCTTTCATAAAGACTCGTTGGTCAAAAGTGCCCATTGACGAATGAACGTGACAATCAATTTTCATAATGGCAACACTCCTTGTTTGACGGCAAAGGGCGTTCCCGATCAACCCGAGAACGCCTTTTTGCAATACATTATTTTTTGTTAAAGAGTCTAAAATCGATCTTTTGAGGCACTTCGACATCCTCAGCCGCAATTTCTTTACCCTCAACTTTTGCGAGTTCCTGAATGGCGCGAATATAGCCGTTGGTAATGGTTTCGTCACCTTCACGGATATCCATAATGTACAAGCCGCCGTCCTGCTCCAAGATCTCTTTACATTCAGCGGGTCTGCCGATGTACGCCAGTGCCGCTGCGTGATAACCCATGACGTAGTGATCCTGCTTGCATTCCTCAGTCAGCGACTCATAGATCTCGTCCGATGCCGCATATTGCTTAAAGTGGCCGCACAGCTTCATGGATTCCTTAGCAAGATTCAGGTCGCCGTTGTTCATCTTAACAGATTGCGTCAAAGCAACAGCGGCCTCTTCGCACTCGCCAAGCGAGAACAACGAGCAAGCAAGTGCGTGGTAGCCCCACGTGCTGGGACACAAGGCGACGGATTTTTCGAGCGCTTCCACTGCCAAGTAAAACTCGCGCCTTGCGTAATAACAAAGTCCCATATTGTACCACGCATACCAGTTGTCTTTATCGGCACCGCGCACCGCTTTTTTGAGCAGATCAAACCATTCTTCCTGAACCATATACGAGGCAGGTGCTTTCATCGGATCGGGTTCGTCCAACTTACCGGTTTTGAGGAAATTGTACCAAACCATTTGCGCCTCTTCCATTTCGCCGAAGCACAGATTCAGTGACATCGGCTTTTGACCGATGGCGACGCGCAGTTCGTTATCCAACGTTCCCCACGGATAGCCCTTATACGAATATTCCACCGGTTTGAGGGAGTCGACCTTACGGCTTGCGAGCATCTCGTCCAAAACGGATTCGGGCAATTTCTCATCGATCCAGTTTTCTACGTTACGGCGCGCATCGTCCCAATCGCCGTGAACGGCTTTGGGATCGATTTCAATCGGGGTATACGCCTCAATCCATTCCAAAGCGGAGCAGGGCGGGAACGGAAAGCTTTCTTGCTGGGTATAACGCAGGCCCGCTTGGATCTCCAAATACGGTTTGCCTTCTTCGTTCGTCAACTGTTTTTGCCAGTTTTGACCGCCTTCGCTCATACCCCACACGAACATCTTACGGCCTTTCAGCAGGCGCGTAGAAGAGTGGATCAAGCCGTAGCCGTCTTTGTAGATACACGCTTCAAATTTGCGTTTGTCATCGGGAATCTTGTAGAAGTCGTCGTTGGCATCCTGATGATTCGTGGCATACGTCGTATCAAAACCGTCACGCATCGGCAACTGTGTCTTATAGATCGACGCGCCAAAGCCGTGGTTAACGTACGTTTCAGTAGCGGGAACGACCACACGGCAGCCCTCTTCTTGATCCATGGCAATGGTGCTCCACCAGTAGATCGGCGTTACACGCTCGTTAGCGTTGACCAAACGTACACGCGAGAACAACGTGTCGCTGTCATGCGGCAGGAAGAAATCCATCTGATACGTAATATCACGGCAACGCTCGAAGGCGTACAAACGAAGAGCAGGCGAGCCGTCCTCCGAGACATACTCAGCACCGTACATTTTATCGCTCGATAAAGGATGATGACCGGGGGCACCGCAGTTCCATTCCACACCACCGGAGAACCACGCGTTACGCACGGCAATGTTACACGGACGGAACACCGAGTTCTTGCCGATGAGGTCTCTCCCCTTTTTCTTATCGTACAACGACCATAAACGGCCGCCGAGCGACGGTAAGAAAGTGGCTTTCAGGTAATCGTTCTCCAGAATATAGGCGTCAAATTCACGCGGTTCCTCCGTGTGATCGTAATCACCTTGCGTGGTATACGGCAATCCGTGTTTCTCCGAACCATAGCCCAGATACAGACCTTCTGTTTCGGCAATCGTGATTTTTTTCTTGGGAGTGATAAGCGGGTGGAACAAAATCGGGTACTTGCCCGCTCCTCCTAATCTTCCTCCGGGAATCGTGATTTTGGTAAGTTCTAATGTTGTCATTGCTTTCCCTCATTTCACATTACTGTCGTACTTTCAGCATAGCATCTCTTTTGCTCGGTTTCAATGCGAAATCAGTCCAAAGTTTGTCTTTTTTGTCCATATTTGAAAACAAAATCAAAAAGCCGCCCGAACCGCGGCTTTGAGAAATGGGTTCGCTATTTGTTGCTGGCTTTGTCCAAGCGGTAAATTCGCGCATAGAAACACAGAAAACCGAGGCTTTTTCCTTTGGTTGTCCGTGCTCTGTACGATTTGTACACATTCATCGGCCACGAGCCACCAAAGCTGAGAATCATAACAATTTCAAACAATTCTGACATGATTTCCATTTCCCCTTTGGTTTGATTATATGGTTGTGTTAAGTTAGGGACAAGTAGAGTCCTTGGCTCCCTCTGACGAGGGAGCTGTCAGCGAAGCTGACTGAGGGAGAGACTTTTTAACCGCTGAATCTATATATTCACATACACCGCTAAAATTACGGTCAATGTCTAAATTACAAATTCGCAAAACTGTTAAATTCATATCCTCTAACTCTTTTGTACGGACTTCATCTTTTTCTATTTGTTCTGTGGTATAATGTCCGCCGCCATCAAGTTCAATTATAAGTCTTGCTTTGGCACAGTAGAAATCTGCTATGTAATTTCCAATAGCTTTTTGCCTTTGAAAGCGTATAGGATAATTCCGCAGAAAGTCATACCATAACTTCCGTTCCCACGGTGTCATATTTTTTCTTAAAGCTTTTTGCAAAAGGGATATTTGATTTGTTATATTCTTTCATATTCTCTCCCTCCGTCAAAACTTCGTTTTGCCACCTCCCTC
>CAZBAO010000088.1:0-5771 GCA_964490085.1 uncultured Eubacteriales bacterium
GGACTCTCCTTCCAGCATGCACTGTGCGTGAATGCGGCGCACAGCGCCCTCCAGCTGACGAACGTTTTTCTTTAAATGCGTAGCCAGATAATTGACGATATCATCGCCGATCTCCATATTGAGTAATTGTGCTTTTCCTTTGATGATCGCAATACGCGTTTCAAAATCCGGCGGCTGAATATCCGCCATAAGACCCATTTCGAAGCGGGTGCGCAGACGTTCCTCTAAGGTAGCAATCTCACGCGGCGGACGGTCGGAGGTCAGCACGATCTGCTTGCCCGCTTGATGAAGTTCGTCAAAAGTATGGAAAAATTCCTCCTGTGTGCGCTGTTTACCGGAAATGAACTGAATATCGTCTATCAACAGAACGTCTACCTGCCGGTATTTGGCACGGAAATCCATGGTTGAATTGTTTCGGATTGCTTCGATGAGCTCGGTCGTCATAAATTCCGCTTTTGTGAATAAGACACGCAGTGAAGGATCGCGTCGGCGGAGCTCGTTGCAGATTGCAAACATCAGGTGCGTTTTACCAAGTCCGGAATAGCTGTAAATAAACAGGGGGTTAAAATCGCGTGCCGGCTTGTTGGCAACTGCTTGCGATGCGGCGTGTGCCAGCTTATTGGAAGGACCGACGACGAAGTTTTCAAAGGAATAATCCGATGTGACCGGATTTTGATCCAAAATATTTTCCGCTTGCGGAAAATCGGTATTAAGAGGACGCTCCGTCCCCTCTGCCCGTTGGTCTTCTTCCGATAAGATCTTCAGATCAAACGGAATTCCCAATACCTCGTGTACCGCTGTTTTGATTTTGTCCGCGTACTGTCCCTCAATGATTCCGCGTTGAAAATTAGTACGCACCAGTACCACTACCGCGTTTTCCTCAATCGAGCGCGGTTCAATGCAACTGATCCAAGTGTTATAGGCAACCTGACTGATATCGGATTTGTTTTGCAAATACGCCAGTATTTCAGACCATGCTTCTTTAATAGATTCCATTCTTTTTCAAAGCTCCTTTTAACGACAGACAAGCTGACTATCCTATCTAATATATATAATATATATAAAGGTATAAATACACATCTAATTGTATCATATTATTTTAAGCATTACAATGCTTAAAATAAAGTTTTTTAAAATTTTACACACTGCCGAGTTTTAAAAGCCTACGCTAAAGATAAACGGCAAAAAGGCGGTTTAAAGCGTTAAAAACGCTATGTGAAAAACGTGTCACAAACAGTAAAAATAAGCTTGTCCGCAAAAAAGCGGGAAAAACTGTTGACTTTTATCAAATATCTGTTATATAATAAACTCTCGCAAGGCGAAAGGGGGAAATACCATGCTTCGGACATATCAGCCTAAGAAAAGACATCGTAAAATGGAACACGGCTTCCGTAAGAGAATGGCAACTGCCAACGGCCGTAAGGTTCTGGCTCGCCGCAGAGCTAAGGGAAGAAATCGTCTGACCTATTAAAAAGAGCCACATTGCGTGGCTTTTTTTTATAGGGTACGACAAGTTTCTCGGCAAACACCTGAAATAAGGGGTGACCGCATGTTGAAACCGTGTGTATTGAAACTGAATACCGAATTTCGGGGCGCCTATTATCGGGGGAAGTCGTATGTACATCCCCTGCTTATCGCGTACGTTCGAAAAAATCGGTTCGGGTTCCCGCGGTTCGGCATCACAACCGGTAAAAAGCTCGGAAAAGCGGTAAAACGCAACCGTTGCCGCCGCTTGATTCGAGAGGCGTACCGGCACATCGTGCCGGAGATATCCGGTGGATTTGATATCGTGTTCGTTGCTCGTGCGGCGACCGTGGACAGCAAGGAACACAAAGTGGAAAAAGCAATGCGCGAACTGTTGAAAAAAGCAGGAGTGATGGCATGAAATGGGTTTTGAAGATCCTCATTCGGGAATATCAGAAATTCATCTCTCCCCTGTTTCCGTCGGTTTGTCGGTTTCAGCCGACCTGTTCCGCATATGCGATCGAGGCAATCGAGCGATTCGGCGCCGTGAAGGGCGTCTGTCTTGCCGCACGGCGAATTTTTCGCTGCCGACCGGGTGGCGGCCACGGATACGATCCGGTCCCTGAAACTTTTGAAATTTTTACGAAACGATAAAGGAGAGCAAAACCGTGACGGCTATATTTGATATTTTAGCGATCCCGCTTGGTTGGTTGATGAGATTTATCTACGGCTTGATCCCGGAATACATGCTCGCGATCTTTTTGTTTACACTGATCGTGCGTATCATCCTGTTCCCGCTGTCGCTTAAAACGCAAAAAAGTCAGGCAGACCGTGCGCGCTTGGCGCCCCGTCTGGAACGCCTGAAAAAGAAATATGAAAAAGATCCGAAAAAGCTGCAGGAAAAGCAGATGGCGCTGTATGAAAAGCACGGCGTCAGCATGACCGGCGGCTGTATGCCGATGCTGGTGCAGATGTTGGTGCTGTTCGGTATTATTTCGGTTATTTATTCTCCGCTCAAGCACATTGCCGGCGTGCCGGATCAGGTTATCACGGCATCAGTAACCGCTATGACCAGTGCGACCGACGGCGACGGTAAAATTGCCGCATCGGAATTCAAAGGGTACTACAAAGAAATGCGCATGCTCAACAATCTGGAGACCTATGAGGAAGACGTAAAGTCCGCCATCATCGCAGCCGGATACGACAAGGCGCAAACTGATACGTATATTGCCGAAATGAAAGAGATCAAAAAGGATTTTATGTTCTTCGGCAAAAATCTGTTGGAAAATCCGTGGAGCGGGTTTAGTAACATTAACATTTTATGGTTGATCCCGCTGATCTCCGGCATCACGGCGTTCTTATCCAGCCTTTTGTCTCTGCATTATACCAAGCAGGCGACTGCCGCTGAAAATCAGCAGGCGCAGGGCTGCTCGAACGTGATGATGCTGGTGTGGATGCCCGCGTTTTCGCTGTTTATCACCTTCACAGTCCCCGGCGGTGTGGGTATTTACTGGATCTGCTCCAACCTGATCGCGCTGCTGCAGACCTTCGTGCTCAATCAGATCTACAATCCTGTGAAGATCCGTGAGCAGGCGGAGATCGAGTACGAGGAACGCCGCCGTCAGAAGCAGGAGGATAAAAAGCGTCTTGCCGAGGCGCGCGCTAAGGAGCAGCGTGAGCTGGCACTGCAGCAAAAAGAAGAGCAAAAGACTCCGTCGAAAAAGAAAAAAGTGGTACCTGCCAAGGACGAGCAGCCGCAAGCGGAGGAGCCTGCCGCCGAGGAAACATCGGCGGAGCAACCGGAACCGAAAGACGAGTAATCGTCCGGAATAGATGAAGAGAGGAAAAAGCACCGTGCAAAAAGAACTGCTCAAAGAGGCGGAAACGGTTGAAGAAGCCGTACAGCTTGCCGCCGAGGAACTCGGAGTTCCGACTGAGGATCTCACGGTAGAGGTCCTGCAAGAGCCGCAGAAAAAAGCATTTGGCTTATTCGGCGGCGCCAAAGCACAGGTCAAAGTGACCGTCAAAGAAAACGAACCGTCCAAGGCGGCTGTCGCGTTTTTAAAGGACATTCTTTCCAAAATGGGTGTTGAAGACGTGGACATCACCGTAAAAGAGGAGGACGGAACCTGCGCCCTGATCTTAGAGGGTGAGGATCTCGGCTTTATCATCGGCCGTCGCGGCGAAACGCTGGATGCGCTGCAGTACTTGACAAGCCTTGTCGCCAACCGTGTGGAAAACGCCTTTTACCGCGTG
Organism: uncultured Eubacteriales bacterium; assembly: GCA_964490085.1. GTDB lineage: Bacteria > Bacillota > Clostridia > Oscillospirales > Acutalibacteraceae > RGIG3009. Next base: position 3,721 of record CAZBAO010000088.1, read on the forward strand.
ACCGTTAACGTTGGCAACTATCGCGAAAAACGCGAAAAGACACTGTCGGGTCTTGCACGCAAGGCGGCGATCCAGGCGGCAAAGAGCGGTCGCAAGACATCGCTTGAGCCGATGAATCCGTATGAGCGCCGCATCATTCACACGGCCGTCCAAAAGGTAGAGGGAGCCACCTCGTACAGCGTCGGCAGTGAGCCGCAACGCCACGTTGTGATCGCCCCCTCCGAGGACAACCCCGTCAAGGCTCGTTCGCGTGGCAGAGGCCGCTCGGAAAACCGTGACCGCGAGGAGCGTCCGGTGCGCGGTGAGCGCCGCGATCCGATGGCGGTCGACCGTCCGGTCCGCAAATTCGTACCGCGCAGCAACCCCATGAACACGGCAGAGGACATCGCTCCCCCGGAGCGCACGACCTCGGAAACGGAACTCAAAGCCACCCTGTACGGCAGAATTGATCTGTAAGACCAAAAACAAACTCCGACGATTGCTCGTCGGAGTTTTTGTTTTGTGAGTGATATTTTTTTCTGAGGCAAAAGTGATATTCGTCCCTGTCGGGACGAGTGATATAGTTGCTGTCGCAAATGTGATATACGTGCTATCGCGCGTGTGAAGATGTCGCCTTCGGCGACGGATTATATAAGGCGATCGTCCCCTACGGGGGCGGTTTGAGATCGGTCGGGGCGATATGGGTATCGCCCCCCCACTTTTTATAAAAACAATTTTCAAAACCGTTCGGCGTATATGCGGTAAAACAGGTGCACATACTTAAAAAAGAAGCACTCAAGCATAAAGTGACAAATCCCGCCACGGCAGGTGCGGTATACTGTCCTCAGAAGTCCTAAATTATATGCAAGGAGGAACCTTCGTATGAAAAAATTTTTAAGTTTGGCGCTGATCTTTGGCATGATCCTGTGTCTGTTTTCCGGATGCACCGATAAACCGGGAGATAACGACACGCAAGTCGGCAAGGTGTATTATCTGAATTTTAAGCCGGAGGCAAACGACGATTGGCAGATGGTCGCTGCCAAGTACAAGGAAGAAACCGGAATCGAGGTCAAGGTCGTGACCGCGGCATCGGGCGACTATGAAAAAACGCTCGGCGTTGAGATCGACAAGGAAAATCCGCCCACCATGTTCCAGGTCAACGGGCCGGTTGGATTGTCCGCGTGGAAAGACTATGCGCTGGACATTTCGAATTCTGAGATCTATAAAGAGTTGATCTCGGACGATTTTGCCCTGAAGGAGGGCGATAAGGTCTACGGTATTGCCTTCGTATACGAGGCGTACGGCCTGATAACCAACAAGAAGTTGCTCGCAGACGCAGGGTATACGATCGAGGATATTACCGACTTTGCTTCTCTCAAGCGCATTGCGGAGGATATCCACGCGCGCTCCAAGGAGCTTGGCTTTGACGCGTTTACCTCGTCGGGTCTCGACGGCTCGTCCAGCTGGCGGTTTTCGGGACATCTGACCAATCTGCCGCTGTATTACGAATTTACCGAGGGCAACGTGACCGATCAGCCCGCGACCATTACGGGCACCTATCTCGACAACCTCAAAGCGGTGTGGGATCTGTATATCAACAATTCCGCGACCGACCCCAAGACACTGACCTCCAAGACCGGAGACGACGCGGTCGCCGAGTTCAAAGAGGGAAAAGCGGTATTTTACCAGAACGGCACGTGGGAATATGCGAACGCGACCGCGATCGGCGAGGAAAATATCGGCTTTCTGCCGATCTATTTCGGTGTGGACGACGCCAAGCAAGGCTTGTGTGCCGGTACCGAAAACTACTGGGTCGTCAACTCGCAGGCGTCGGAAGCCGACCAAAAGGCGACTCTTGACTTTATGAAATGGTTGGCAACGAGCGAAACCGGCACGACGGCACTTGCGAGCGGTGAAATGGGCTTTACCTCACCGTTCAAGTCCGCTAAAAAGCCGGACAACGGCTTATATGATATCTTGAACGATATGCTTGAAAGCGGGGATACCACCAGTGTGAAGTGGATGTTCCCATATACCCCGAACACCGACGCCTGGCGCGCCGAGGTCGTTTC
>CAZBAO010000089.1:0-5626 GCA_964490085.1 uncultured Eubacteriales bacterium
GGTGATTATCACTTTTTAGACCGCTATCAAGAGGGACTGACCCCGGAAGAGCTGAATGAAATTTTTCTCAAAAGCCTAACGCCGGACGTGTTTCTGTGCTCTTCAAATGCTGTTACCCGAAGCGGGGAACTGTATAACGTCGATGGGCGTGCCAACCGCGTTGCACCGATCGCCTACGGCCCGACATCTGTGGTCATGGTGGTCGGTTGTAACAAGATCGTGGACGATATTCCGGCGGCTGTGCGTCGCGTCAAGACCGTCGCAGCACCGCTCAACGCCAAGCGCTTGCAGTGTCATACCTATTGCGCTGTAAACGGTGTCTGTAAAGCAGTGGACAGTGACCGATATACCGACGGCTGCAAGTCGCCCGATCGGATCTGTGCACAGTATCTTATCAGCGGTCAGCAGCGTGTTTCCGATCGCATCCGCGTGATTTTGGTAGGAGAATCCCTCGGTTTTTAAAAAATTTGTCAGTGTGGAAAAACCTTTCATGTCTAAGTTAACAAAATAACAGCCATACTATATATGGTATTTTGGAATAAAAATCATAACATTTTCTTAGAAAATATTTGATTTTTACGAAAAGTATGGTATACTGAAACACGTGGGTATACACCCACGTGTTTTGATTGTATCATCCAACCTTGGATTTTGCGGCATATTCCCCCAATTATTCGTATTCGAGGGAGTGGGTTTCTTGGATAAATACGTTATCCGCGGCGAGCGTCGGTTGACCGGTACTGTTGATATCAGCGGTGCCAAAAACGCGGTCGTTGCGATTTTGCCGGCAACCGTTCTCGCAAACGGTGTTTGCCGCATTGAAAATATTCCGAATATTGCCGATGTTGCTACAGCATTGGAGATATTGTCCTCACTGGGTGCCACGGTTCGTCGGATCGACCGACACACGGTTGAGATCGATTCGCGCACGATCGTTACACAGACCGTTCCGCACGATCTGGCAAAGAAAATGCGTGCGTCGTATTATTTCATCGGCGCGTTGCTCGGCCGTTTCGGCAAAGCAAATGTTCCGATGCCGGGCGGTTGCTATTTCGGCGTCCGCCCGATCGACCAGCATCTCAAAGGCTTTTCGTGCTTGGGCGCTAAGGTCATGCCTATGAAAAACGGTATGATCGACGCACATGCCGATCAGTTACAGGGTAATTCGGTGTATCTGGACATGGTCTCTGTCGGTGCTACCGTTAATATCATGCTTGCGGCTGTATGTGCTAAGGGGGCCACGGTCATCGAAAACGCCGCGAAAGAGCCGCATATCGTTGACTTAGCCAATTTTTTGAACTCCATGGGCGCGGACATCCGCGGTGCCGGTACGGACGTTATTAAAATATACGGTGTTGAGCGTTTGTACGGAACGACCTATTCTATCATCCCCGATCAGATCGAGGCAGGCACCTATATGGCCGCGGCTGTCGCAACGGGCGGCGATGTGATCGTTCGCAACGTCATTCCCAAGCATCTGGAATCTATCACCGCCAAACTGCAGGAGATGGGCGCGGAGATCGAGGAATTTGACGAAGAGATCCGCGTTTCCGCATCCGCACCACTCAACCATTGCAATGTCAAAACGATGCCGCACCCCGGTTTCCCGACCGATATGCAACCGCAGATCGCGGTGCTTTTATCGGTTGCGGAGGGGACAAGCATCATCAACGAGGGTGTTTGGGAAAACCGTTTCCGTTATGTGGACGAGCTTCGCCGCATGGGAGCCGATATTCAGGTGGACGGCAAGCTTGCCGTCGTACAGGGTGTTTCACAGTTAACGGCGGCTCCCGTCAAGGCAATGGACTTGCGTGCCGGCGCGGCGATGGTGATTGCGGCTTTGGCAGCAAAGGGCGTTACTGAAATTGAAGAGATCCAGTATATCGAACGCGGTTATGAGGATATCGTTGAAAAGCTTCAAGGGCTGGGTGCTGACATCGAACGCATAACCGAAGACGATCCTGCCTTACAGCAAGCGTTATAATTATAAATGAATGAGCGCACCGCTCGTCGGCGGTGCGCTTTTTTTGTAAGGAGTGATGACATGGCACGGTTTTGCCCTTTGTTCAGCGGTAGCAGCGGCAACTCTTTGTACGTTGGTACCTCAACCGCCGGTATCCTGATCGATGCCGGTGTCAGCGCCCGCCGCATTGAACAGGCACTTAGTTCCCGCGAGATCGACCCCGCAACCATTCGTGCCATATTTGTTACGCACGAACACACCGATCATATTGCGGGCTTACGTGTGCTTCAAAAGCATTATCACATGCCCATCTATGCGTCTGTCGGTACCTGTGAGGGGATAACAGAGGCCGCTGAGTACCACAGCGAGTGCATAGCGATGACCGACACCGTCGAACTGGATGAATTCATTGTCACCGCCTTCCCGACGTCGCATGACAGCCGCGAAAGCACCGGCTTTCGCATCACTCTGCGTGACGGACGAAGTGTCGGCGTTGCGACCGATTTGGGCGTGATGACACCGCCGGTTCGCGATGCACTTCGCGGCTGTGATCTCATACATATTGAATCCAATCACGACGTTCGCATGTTGGAAAACGGCCCATATCCGTACGTCCTCAAGCGGCGTATTTTATCCGCCACCGGTCATTTATCTAACGAAGCCTGTGCCGTGGAGCTGCCGGATCTCATCCGACACGGCACAACACGGGTGTTTTTGGGACATTTAAGCCACGAAAACAATATGCCGACATTGGCGGATGCCACAGCGGATGCCGCCTTGCAGACCTGCGGCATGACCCGCAATATTGATTATATTCTGCAGGTGGCACCGCCTGAAAACGACAAACCGTATATTCTTTTTTAAGGAGATTCTCCATGCTAACTGTTACCATCGCGTGTGTAGGCAAACTCAAGGAAACGTACTGGCGGGATGCCTGCGCGGAATATGCCAAGCGGCTGTCGGCGTTCTGTCGCTTACAGATCGTGGAGGTTGCCGAGGAACGCCTGCCGGATAATCCATCAGCCGCGCAGATCACTGCGGCTTTGGAAGAGGAGGGACATCGGCTGTTGTCCCGCATTCCCGCCGGTGTGCCGATGATCGCGTTATGTATTGAGGGGAAAGGCTATACCTCCGAAGCGTTATCGGAACAGCTGTCACAGTGGACGGTGGACGGTATCAGTCACGTTGCGTTTGTGATCGGCGGTTCGTGGGGATTGTCCCCGCTTGTTAAAGAGACCTCACGCGTGCGGCTATCCATGTCCGGCATGACGTTCCCGCATCAGATGGCGCGTGTGATGCTGCTTGAGCAGATCTACCGCGCTCTGCAGATCGCCGCCGGTGGTAAGTATCACAAATAAGAATAGTTGGATCGGTGTATAGATGCTAAATATGAATTACGGTTTCTTTCGATTGGAAGACCTGACCCCAAAACGCCCCTTTACGAGGGGCGTTTTCATTTTAGATAAAATATATTTAAAATGCGATAAATAAAAGTGTTTGTAAATATATACGGTTTTTGCTAAAATTTAGATGTTAGGTGGTGTAATCGTGAAATATATTACAGTTGGCAGGAAGTATAATGAGGGAAAAGTTGCTTTTGTTGAGTGTGTTAAGAACGGTTCACTTGATAATATCAATATTAAGGACAAGTGTTTTCTACTTGTTATCCTCACAAAAGGAAAGTTAGAATTTAAAGTTGGCGGTGAGAAAGTTACTGCTGTCGCTCCGTCTTTTTTGTGCTTTGACGAGTCAGAAAATCCTATGCTTGTATCAAAAGCAAAAGCTCGGTACACCTGCGTGTATTTCCATCCTAAATTCTTAAACATCAATATGACCTTTGAATCATTGCGTTCTAAAAATTACGGTGATATCGCCACCACGCATGATATGTTTATGTTAAAACCATTTATTGATAAGGCGTATGTTATTCCTATTGCCGAGACGCAGGTGGAAAAAATCGAACAATCTGCTGAGTATATGTTAGAGGAACTAACAGAGCAAAGAGATTGGTATTGGTCTTGTCGAGGACGTTCATACTTTATGGAGATTATTATTGCCTTGGAGCGTATGTACGGCCTTATAGGTTATGGTTTAACCCATCAAAAATCAGATAACGCACCAATTATTAAAAATCCGAAACTACGAGATGCGGTGTTGTATATAGAAAGCCATTATGGTAGTAGCATAACCTTGTCCGATATATCTGCTAACGCCGGAATAAACCACACAACCCTTACCGCACTTATGAAAGAAGAGCTTGGCTCAACGGCAATTGAATATTTAATGCAGTACCGAATTTCTATTGCAAAAAAGCAACTCGCTTTTACTGATGTACCGATTAAAGATATCGCTAATATGGTTGGATTTAAAACGGTGCAGCATTTTAACCGTATTTTTAAGGGAATAACAGGTACAACCCCTGCAGAGTTCCGTAAAACCGCCGTGCAAAAGCGAAAGGAAGAAATTAAATGAAAAAATACCGTTGTCCACATTGTGGTGAATACTCCTTTAATTTCTTTCACAAAACTATTCGTAAAGATGGTAGGGTTAGTAGGCTTTTTAGAGACAATTTATATTTTGTTTGTGGCAAATGTGGCAAACCTGTTGAGCACAAAACAAGCAAATCCACAAAAAAGATTTGTTCTTTCCTGATACCGTGCCTGTTGATTTTGCTTGTTTTATTTATGATTTTAGCAATGTTTGAACTATTCAATGTTATGCTTTTTGTTTTTGCGATTATTATTTTGTTGTCCTTTTCAATATCATTTGTTGGCTATAAATATGATGTGATTGTTAGAGAACAAGATAGCTATGACCCAAGCAAAGATTTGTATGTTTTTGCAAACATGCAATTGATGCAATCGATAAATAATTCTGTGTTTAAACTGGAACCTGAAAATAGTGAATTACACAAAGCCTTAGTTCAAAAGGAATATATTGTTGAACTGAAAGATTATGATCCACATAAAGAAAAATGCGCTATAAGGATTATTAAGCCAATGAACATTAAAATCTCCGAAGGAATGCGTTTCAACATAATTGATAATGATAAAATTATTGGCACAGGTAAAATATCTATTTAAGGCGAGGATATATATGAAAAAACTACTATCCGATTGAAATGAAAATCCTCCATTTGATCTTGTTGGAAACACTGTGCTTTTCTTTAATGATTATGATGTGTTGTGTGCTACAGATTGTGATAAGAACAAGTCTGTTGAAATTTCAGCAGAAATACAAAGCAAATGTACAAACGGTGTTGATGCTTTTATAATTGAAGATGACTCCGGCAAAATATTTAAGTATATTGTCAAGTGATAGATTCGTTAGAAGAGGTTAAAATCAAATGCGTGAACCATATCAAATATTATCAATACCGTATCGAATTGTTGACGGTAAGCCATTGTTCTGTATATTTCGCAGGGCAGATAGTAGCTATTGGCAGTTTATTGCCGGCGGCGGAGAAAATGGTGAAACACCCATAGAGGCAGCAAAAAGAGAAACTATTGAAGAAATAGGTGTTGAGCCGAAGAACATTAAGCAACTAACGTGTACCGCCTATGTGCCGTCAGAAGTTATTGCTGAAAGCAGACGTCAACATTGGGACAAAAACACTCACGTTATCCCCGATTATTCCTTTGCCTTTGAGTGTGATTCAGAGCC
>CAZBAO010000090.1:0-5255 GCA_964490085.1 uncultured Eubacteriales bacterium
TGGCATTGATGCCGCGGAAGTCACGAACACGGGGCAGAGCCACGTTGAACAGACGGTCCAGGAACTCGTACATACGCTCACCGCGCAGCGTTACCTTCACGCCGATGTTCATGCCTTCGCGCAGTTTGAAGTTCGCAACCGACTTCTTCGCCTTGCAGACGACCGGCTTCTGACCGGTGATCGCTGCCAGATCAATGTTGATCGCATCAATGACCTTCGCATTGTCACGGGCTTCGCCGCAGGCAACGTTGATGACGATCTTGTCCAGCTTCGGGATCTGCATGACACTCTTGTAGCCGAATTTCTTCATCAGCGCAGGAGCGACATCCTTTTTGTAATACTCTTTTAATCTAGCCATTACGTATGTCCCTCCCCTTACAGTGTCTCGCCGCATTTGTTGCAAACGCGGACCGAGCGATTCTTGCCGTTATCGTCGGCAAACTTTTTATAGGCTACGCGGACCGGCTTTTTGCAGGACGGACAAATGACCTGCACCTTGCTGGCGTACAGCGCGCCTTCGGCTTCGACGATGCCGCCGGGATCGCCCGCTTTGCGGGGCTTGACATGCTTTTTGACCATGTTCAGACCCTCAACGATGACCTTGCCCTCTTTCGGGCTGACCTCTAAGACCTTGCCCTTTTTGCCCTTGTCATCACCGCTGATAACGAGGACGGTATCGTCCTTTTTCACATGAAGTTTGTTACTCAATTTCGGCACCTCCCATCACAGCACTTCGGGAGCGAGGCTTAAGATCTTGAGATATTCTTTCTCTCTCAGCTCTCTCGCTACCGGCCCAAAGATACGAGTACCTCTGGGGTTCTTGTCATCACGGATGATGACGGCTGCGTTCTCGTCGAAACGGATGTACGTGCCATCCTCACGACGAACGCCTTTCACTGTACGAACGATGACGGCCTTGACCACATCGCCCTTTTTCACAACGCCGCCGGGTGCTGCTTTTTTAACAGAAGCAACCACAACGTCGCCGATATTTGCATACCTCCGGCCGGAACCACCGAGAACGCGAATGCACATAAGCTCCTTCGCACCGGTGTTGTCGGCAACTTTGAGGTAGGTCTGCTGTTGTACCACAGTGTGTTCCTCCTTTCAGATTGACCGACTTATTTCGCCTTCTCGATGATGTGATCGACGCGCCAGTGCTTGTCTTTCGACATCGGGCGGGTCTCCATGACCATAACACGATCGCCTACACGGCACTCGTTGTTCTCATCGTGGGCTTTCAGCTTCACGGTATGTTTCACGATTTTCTTGTAAAGCGGATGACGGACGTTGTCCTCGACGGCGACCACAACGGTCTTATCCATCTTGTCGCTGACGACGAGTCCGGTCCGTGTTTTTCTAAGATTCCGTTCGCTCACAATGTTTCCTCCTTCCGTTACGCTTCTGCGCCGTTCTTAAGTTCGTTCTCGCGGATGATCGTTTTGACGACCGCGATCTCTTTCTTAACGGCTTTCAGACGCATCGGATTCTCCAACTGGTTGATCGCGTGCTGGAATCTCAGGTTGAACAGTTCCTCTTTGAGGTCCGCAAGCTTCTTTTCCAGCTCGGTTTCATTCAGTTCTCTGATTTTCTGGATCTCAGTGGACTTCATTCCTGCTCACCATCCGTTTCTTCCTTGCAAACGAATTTGCATTTGATGGGCAGCTTGTTGGCTGCGAGTCTCATAGCTTCTCTGGCGGTCTCCTCCGGAACGCCGGCGATCTCAAACATCACGCGGCCGGGCTTGACAACGGCTACCCAGTATTCGGGAGAACCTTTACCGGAACCCATTCGGGTCTCAGCGGGCTTCTCGGTTACCGGCTTGTCAGGGAAGATCTTGATCCATACCTGACCTCCACGCTTAATGTAACGGGTCATGGCGATACGGGCGGCCTCGATCTGATTGGATTTGATCCAAGCGGGCTCTAACGCCACCAGACCGAAATCACCGTAGGTGACCTTGTTGCCGCGAAGGGCCTTTCCGGTAAGGCGGCCTCTCTGAACGCGGCGGAACTTAACTCTCTTCGGTAACAGCATTACTTGCGGCCTCCTTCCCGACGGGGCTTCGCTGCGCCGGCAAGAACCTCACCGCGGTAGATCCACACCTTAACACCGATGCGGCCGTAGGTGGTGTTCGCCTCTGCGAAACCGTAGTCGATATCCGCACGCAGGGTCTGCAGCGGAATCGTACCCTCGTGGTACTGTTCAGTACGCGCAATTTCCGCACCGTTCAAACGACCGGAAACCTGCGTTTTGATACCTCTTGCGCCGAGCTTCATCGCACGGCCGATGCACTGCTTCATCGCACGGCGGAAAGCAATGCGCTTCTCTAACTGCTGAGCGATGTTCTCTGCAACCAGCTGAGCGTTGGTATCGGGGTTTTTGATCTCCACGATATTCACCAGCGTGGTCTTGCCAAGCATCTTCTCGCAAGACAAGCGGAGCTTCTCGATCTCAGCGCCGCCCTTACCGATCACCAGACCGGGCTTTGCACAATGAATGTTCACACGCACGCGAGTCGCATCGCGCTCGATCTCGATCTTCGAGATGCCGGCAGCGTACAGCGTCTTCTTCAGGTACTCACGCAGCTTGTAGTCGGAAACGATCGTATCACCGATCTGATTCTTTTTCACAAACCAACGGGAATCCCAATCTTTAATGACACCGACGCGCAGGCCGTGGGGATTAACTTTCTGTCCCATAATCGTCCTCCTCCTCGCTTATTCCTTTTCCGTAAGCACGACGGTGATGTGCGAAGTCCGCTTTTCGATGCGGAACGCACGACCCTGTGCTCTCGGACGGACGCGCTTGAGAATGGGGCCGGGGCATACAAAGCACTGTGATACAACCAGATTCTGGCGGTCCATGTTGTAATTGTTTTCGGCGTTGGCCAGCGCGGATTTCAGAACCTTGTAAACAGGCTCGCCGGCGGCCTTGGAAATGTTCTTGGTAATCGCAAGTGCGACATCAACCGGTTTATTGCGGATGAGGTCGAGAACAATTTTCACTTTGCGAGGGGACATACGGACATAGGTAACTTGTGCCCTTGCTTCCATAGTGTTTCTCTCCTTTCAACCGCTTACTTCGTTGTTTTCGATCCGACGTGACCGCGGAACGTACGAGTGGGGGCGAACTCGCCCAGCTTGTGACCGACCATGTCCTCGGTGACGTACACCGGTACATGCTTCCGACCGTCATGCACCGCGATGGTGTGACCGACGAAATCCGGGAAAATCGTGGAGGCACGGCTCCAGGTCTTTAAAATGCGCTTTTCACCGGCGGCATTCATTTCTTGAATCCTTTTCAACAGAACAGGCTGTACGAAAGGACCCTTCTTTACGCTTCTACCCATAAATGATGAATCTCCTTTCGCTTACTTGCCGTTGCGGCGCTTCACGATAAATTTATCGGAGGCCTTGTGATGCTTACGGGTCTTGTAGCCCAGAGCCGGTTTACCCCAAGGAGTGACCGGGCCGGGACGACCGATGGGCGACTTACCTTCACCACCGCCGTGGGGGTGATCGCAGGGGTTCATAACAGAACCGCGAACGGTCGGGCGCCAGCCCATGTGACGCTTACGACCGGCTTTACCGATCTTCACGTTCTCATGCTCTAAGTTACCGACCTGACCGATCGTCGCCATGCAGTTCAGCGGGATGTTGCGCATCTCGCCGGAGGGCAGACGAACCATCGCCATGTTGTTCTCTTTACCGACCAACTGAGCCATCACACCGGCGGCACGAGCGAGCTGAGCGCCCTTGCCGGGATACAACTCCACGTTGTGGATGAAGGTACCGGTGGGGATGTTGGCCATCGGCAATGCGTTACCGGGTTTGATATCCGCTCCCGTACCGGCGGAGATCACATCTCCGACCGACAGGCCCTGCGGAGCAACGATGTAACGCTTCTCGCCGTCCTCGTACTGCACGAGCGCGATGTTCGCGCTGCGGTTCGGATCGTATTCCAGCGTCAACACGGTGGCGTTCATATCCAGCTTGTTGCGCTTGAAATCGATGATGCGGTACTTGCGGCGGTTTCCGCCGCCGCGATGGCGGACGGTGATGCGACCGTAGCTGTTACGGCCGGCTTTCTTTTCCAGAGGAGCCAGCAGGCTCTTTTCCGGCGCTACCTTGGACAAACCACTGTAATCCAAAACGGACATACCGCGGCGTCCGGGAGTCGTCGGTTTATAAAACTTTGTAGGCATTCCGATTCTCTCTCCTTTTTCTTGGCTTTGCGGGACACGGCCGCTTCTCTGTGGTCAGAGGGTGCCCCATACGTTGCCGCGACCTTTGTATATTCGGCGGCGCCCCTTAGAACATACCGTCGAAGAACTCGATGGTCTTGGAGTCGGGCTTTAAGGTGACGACGGCTTTCTTCCAATCGGAGGTGTAGCCCTCGTTACGGCCCATGCGGCGCAGATGGCCTTTCATGCTGATGGTATTGACCTTAGCGACCTTAACACCGAAGATCTCCTCCACCGCTTTGGCGATCTCAATTTTGTTCGCGCTGTCAGCAACGCGGAAGGTGTACTTCTTTTCGGGAAGCAACGACACCGCTTTTTCGGTGATGACCGGCGCGAGAATGATATCACGTGCGTTCATTATGCGTATACCTCCTCGATCTGAGCGACGGCATCCTTCACCACGATAAAGGTATCGCAGTTGAGGACGTCATATACGTTCAAAGTGTTGACCAGAGCGGTCTTCACACCGGGGATGTTGCGGGCAGAGAGGATCACGTTGTCGTTCTTCTCGGGAAGAACCATCAGAACCTTCTTGCCGGCATTCAAAGCGCCCAGCATGGTGGCAACCGTTTTGGTTTTGATCTCGTCCATCGACAGGCTGTCGAGAACCAGCATCTCGCCGGCGAGCACCTTAGAGGAGAACGCAGACTTGAGAGCCAGACGGCGAACCTTCTTGGGCAGCACATAGTTGTAGCTGCGGGGCTTCGGGCCCAGCGCGATACCGCCGTGCGTCCACTGAGGAGCGCGGGTGGAACCCTGACGGGCGTGTCCGGTACCCTTCTGTCTCCACGGCTTCTTACCGCCGCCGCGAACTTCCGCACGGGTGAGGGTGGACTGAGTGCCCTGACGCTGATTGGCCAGGTAGTTGACTACGGCGCTGTGCAGGACGGTCGCATTGGGGGTGATACCGAAAACGGCATCGCTCAGCTCCATGGTGCCGGTCTGCTTGCCGGTCATATCAAAAGTAGATACTGTAGCCATTGTCTATTTCCTCCTTCCCTTACGCCTT
>CAZBAO010000091.1:0-5243 GCA_964490085.1 uncultured Eubacteriales bacterium
GCGTCATTGATACCGTCACCCGTCATACCGACGACATACCCACATTCCTGTGCAAGACGGATCAGACGGCTTTTGTCGCCGGGAAGTGCGCGTGCGATGACCGACAGAGAAGAAAGCCGCTCCTTGATCTGTGTATCGCTCATAGTCGTTAACTCATTGCCGGTAATGACGCTTTGAGTTTCCTCTGAGGCTGAGCGGAATAAACCCGCCGAACGGGCGATAGCAGTCGAGGTTTCCTTGCTGTCGCCCGTCATCATCACGACCTGAATACCGGCCTTGCGTACCGCCGAAACAGCCTTACGCACCTCCGGTCGTACATCGTCACGCAATCCGACAAAGCCGATCAAGATCAGATGAGAGGGCGTATCACTGAGCGTGTGATCGTCGATGGCGAGCAGTAACATACGCATCGCGTTTTTTTCCAGTTCAAAGCGGATCCCGTTAACATCGTCGATCAACGGTCGAATACTGCCGTCGGGAGCGAGATACCGATCACATGACGGAAGTAGTCGCTCCGTCGCACCCTTGTACAGGGAGCAGGGGGCAGCGGTACCGGTACCGGCGATCTCCACGGCAGACCATTTCCTATCACTGCTAAAAGGGATCTGTTGTTGTATCGAATGGTTTATGTGCAGAGGATGACGATCGCAAATATATTGGAGCAATGCGCGATCGGTAGCATTCCCGCCCAGTATTTCACCTCCGGATAACTGACTTTCCGTATTGTAAAGACAGGACAGCTGCACGTATTGCCACAGTGCTTTTTGTCGTCGAAGAGACGCAACACTGGTATACGAGTTTCCCTCGGCATCCACGAAGGTCGACACTTTCGGTTTGCCCTCGGTCAGCGTTCCGGTCTTATCGGTAAACAGCATGGTAATACTGCCAGATGTCTCGATCCCCACCAGCTTCCGCACCAGTACCTGATCCTTTAGCATTCGGCGCATATTTGACGATAAAACGACCGTGATCATCATAGGTAAGCCCTCAGGAACTGCCACCACCACAACGGTGATTGCCAAGGTAACGGCGTGAAGAATACTGCCGACAAGTGATCCTATATCGGAAAATGAAGCGGTGATCGCGGGTAGGGAATAGCCGTTTTGGATGACAAGACTGTGGAAAAGGTCTGCAAGACCGACCAAACCAGCGGCAACAAAGCCGATCCGGCTGAGCGTTTTCGCAAGACCGGCAAGACGTAGCTTCAGGGGACTTTCACGAGTCTCATCCTGCAGTTCATCGGCAATTTGTCCGTAAACGGTCTCGTTACCGACTCTTGCGACGCGCATAATACCGTTGCCGGCGCAGATCACACTTCCTCGAAAGAGTGCAGACGTGCCGGATAGATCAAGGTCTTTCGCAGTGTGATCCGCGTATTTCTCCGCTTCCTCACTTTCGCCGTTGAGGGCGGATTGATCCACTCGCACGTCGCCTTCTATCAGGATACCATCCGCCGGAATTCGCTCTCCGCTTTGCAACAGTACAATATCTCCGACAACGATCTCATCCAACGCAACCGAGCATAGCCGTCCGTCTCTCCGAACACGACAGAAGATTCGACCCGCCTCCTCTTGAAGCTTTTCGAATGCGGATTCACTGCCGTATTCCGAAAGAGTTGATACGAAAGTGGCAAGAAACACGGCAACGGCAATTCCCGCGGATTCATACCAATCGTGATTTCGAAACAAAAACAGGATGTTAATGCCTAAAGCAACCAACAAAACTTTAATGATGGGATCCCCGAAATTACTGAGATACTGTCGGAAAAAGCCTTGCCTCTTTTTATGTGTGAGAGCGTTGCTTCCATGCTTTTTGCGAGAGATTGCCACCTGCTGCTCGCTCAATCCGTTTGTCAAATAGTCCGTCATGATTGTCCACTCCTTTTACCACACTATATTCACAGCCTGTACGGAATAGACACTGACGCTCCGTTTTGTCATTTATCGGGAAAACCTCTCATTTTTCTCTGACTGTATATGACAGGAAACGAAGCGGACAAGCCGTATAATTGAGATAACAGGGTGGTGTAAAAAGCATGAAGAATATGAGTAGCGGAGGTATGGTTACCGTTAAAAAGGCTTGGTGGGAAAACGGTGTCGGGCGTACGTTGATCGAATTGGTCGCCGGAATAGTTTTGGGGCTGTTATTACCGCGTGCGTCAGTGTACGGGGGATTGATGCCTTTTGGAATCGGATTGGTTGCCGCAATCAACGGTCCGGGAACCGTACTGGTGTATCTGGCAGCCATAATGGGGTATTTACTGCAAGGAGCCGCTGTTTCCTTGCGTTACATTGCCGCAGTGGTAGCCGCAGCCGGCTTGCGATGGGCGATCAGTGGATTCCGTGTCATCTCACGTTCCGCGATATTTCCGTCGGCTGTCACGTTTATCGCTCTATTGGTAACGGGAAGCGCTCTGCTGTTAAGTGCAGCTCCGACGATCAGTGCGATCTGCACCATTATCGCCGAAAGTTTGCTCGGAGGTGGATTTGCCTATTTTACAGCGATGTTTTGGAGGGAGATACCCGATTTAGAAGAACGGTCACTTTCCACACGAGGACAGCTAAGCGCCATCGTATTAACGGCGGTCGTGATGATGGCGCTGCTTGCCGTTGAGTTTGCCGGTATATCACCCGGACGTATTTTATGCGGTGTGGTGATATTGCTTGCCGCCCGATGCGCTCATATCGCCGGAGGTGCACTGGTCGGCATTCTGATGGGGGTAGCGGTATTGCTCACAACGCCGGATATGGTACATCTCGCACCGGCGTTCGCACTGGGAGGAGCGTTATCTGCCGTATTTTCCGACAAGGGAAAGCTCGCTTGTGCAGCGATGTATCTGGTGTCGATCGGCGTCGCGACCGTGCAAGCAAGCAGTGAGGTCGCCTTGATCATCAGTTTATATGAAGCGATTGCTTCTTGCTTACTGTTTTTGGTGCTTCCGTGTGCCACGGAAACCCTGATCGAACGTGTCTTCTTACAGACGCGCCAGCTTCCGGAGGTCTATGCCTCTCGCAAGGCTACTGCGCTCAAAATGGAATATGCAGCAAAAGCCATGGCAGAAGTGGTTGGTACCGTGGATACGATATCATGCCAACTTGCCACACTTGGTGCCCCGGACATCGGCAGTATGTGTCGCAAATGCACGGATGAAGTATGTCAAAAATGTAAAAAGCGCACTGCCTGTTGGGAAGCGCATTTTTCAGCTGTAATGGATTCCGTAAACCATACGGTGTCCGTTTTGCGTGAGAGGGGAGCTGTTACAGCAGAAGACCTTTCGGGATATCTTCGTTCAGAATGTATTGCCGCAGAAGCGCTCGTCGTCCGTCTGACCGCGCGATATCGGGAGTTTTTGGTACGGGAAGCCGCTTTTCGCCGTTTGCATGAATTACGCGGGATCGTCAACGATCAGTTTGCCAGCATGGCTACGATGTTAGAGGAATTTGCGCATCGTTTCTCAAATCCCGAGTGGACGGATGTTGAAACCGAAAAGCGTGTTCGGAAAGCACTTGAAAAGGATAAAACAGAGGTGCTGTCATTATCCTGCCGTGTCAGTGATCGCGGCCGTATGGCGGTTGAGATATTACTTGACGGTAACTATCAGCCGCACAACAAAGATGCTTTTCAGCGTAAGATCAACGAGCTGTGCGGAAGACGCTTTGCCGCACCGGTCACGGAATATGCCTCCGGTGTAACGCGCATTTCGTTTGTTGAGGAAAACAAGTATCGGGTAGCCGTTGGAACAGCGCAACTCATGTGTAAAGGCGAAAAGCTTTGCGGTGATGCTTACGAAATTTTCCGTGACAGCGAGGGGAGTCAACTGCTGGTCCTCAGTGACGGCATGGGCAGCGGTGGCAGAGCGGCCGTAGACAGTGCGTTGGCGGCAGGGCTTGCCGTGAGATTACTCAAGGCGGGATTTGGATATGAAAGTATGCTGAAGATGATAAATACAGCACTTATGGCAAAGTCGGAGGACGAAAGCTTAGCCACGTTGGATATCGTCGACATCAACCTGTTCAGCGGCAACGTGCGATTGCTCAAAGCAGGTGCCGGTGCCTCTCTGTTATACAGTAAAGGTCGTATATCACATATCGAGGAATCTTCGTTGCCGCTCGGGATATTGCGTGAGCTTACCTTTGCGCAAAACGACGACAGGTTGGTGGAAGGTGATATTTTGATCACGATGAGCGACGGCGTTAGCAACGAGGGATTGTCTTGGGTAGAGGAACTCGTAAAAACGTTTGATCTCCAGAACGGATCAAGCTTGAGCGAACTGGCTGAAGCAATCGCAACGGGTGCGCGTGAGCGACAGGGAGCGGAGGAGGATGATATCACGGTTTTGGTGGCTCAGCTTCGAAAAACGGAATAAAGCCGGGCCCCGCGGTATTTTACCGCGGGGCCCGGCTTTATTCTTTCGTTCAACGAGCCTTTTCAGCAACCTCTTTGAGAGCTTTTGCAATGAACTCATCCATCGTCATGGCACCAATATCGCCGTCCTTGCGGGAACGAACCGATACCAGACCGGCCTCTGCTTCTCGTTCACCGATAACGAGCATATACGGAACCTTCTGCATCTGTGCTTCGCGAATCTTATATCCGATCTTTTCGTTACGGACGTCGGTCTCTGCACGGAGTCCGTATTGCTTTAAGGTTTCGGTGATCTCTTCGGCCTTGTCCAGCATCTTTTCGGACAAGGGGAGCACGCGGATCTGCTCGGGTGCCAGCCACAGCGGGAACGCACCGGCGTATTTTTCAATGAGATACGCAAGCGTACGCTCGTAACAGCCGAGGCTTGTGCGGTGAATGATATACGGACGAACCTTTTGACCGTTCTGACCGGTATATTCCATATCAAACTGTTCGGCCAACAGCTGATCGACCTGAATGGTTACGATGGTATCTTCCTTACCAAACACATTGCGATATTGAATGTCCAACTTCGGGCCGTAGAAAGCAGCTTCGTCAATGCCGATCGCATAGTCGAGACCGAGGTCATCGAGGATCTTGCCCATAATGCCTTGCGCCTCATCCCACTGCTCAGGAGTGCCGATGTACTTTTCCTTGTTATTTGGATCCCACTGAGAGAAGCGGAAGGTGCAGTCCTCCCACATGCCCACGGTATCCAACACGTGCTTCGCAAGCTCCAAGCAGCCCTTGAATTCTTCCTCTAACTGATCGGGGCGCAGGATCAAGTGACCCTCGGAGATCGTGAATTGGCGCACGCGGATGAGGCCGTGCATCTCGCC
>CAZBAO010000092.1:0-5213 GCA_964490085.1 uncultured Eubacteriales bacterium
TCAACGGCCCCGGTGAAGCGAAAGAGGCAGATATCGGTATTGCCGGCGGCGACGGCAAGGTCGCCATCTTCAAAAAAGGACAGGTCATCCGCACCGTTGCCGAACAAGATGCGGTCGCGGTGTTGATCGAAGAACTGGAGTCGTTATGAGTCAGACAGATGTGAATCAGGTGTTTTCCGCCTACATAACCGACCGCGAACTGCTTCAGCAGTTTGCCGGTGCCACTGTGGAATCTCTCGAGGTCAATCGGAGAGAGTCTTTTCTGCGTGCACATATCCGTATGGCGGCGTTTTGCCCGTTTGAAACGGTCGCTTTATTGGAGCGGGCGCTGCAGCAAGCACTGAGACTTAACTCCGTTGAGATTCTGCCGCGCTATCCTGAGGATAGCCTTTCGGTCGATTGCTTTTCGACGGTTATTGAGTTTTTGCGCCGCCGTTCGGTCAGTGTAAACGGCACCTTCAACGATGCGACCTGTACCGCTGCCGATGACGGTTGGCTGATCTCGCTCAACAGCGCTCGTTTGGACGTGTTACTCTCCACCCATACCGATCGGATGCTCCGTGACCTGATTACGGAATTGTTCGGTCGTTCAATCATCATCGACTTTGAGGGCGTTGACGGCGTAGACGAGCAGTACGAGGCATTGCTCCGCCAAGCCGAAGAAGAGGCGAAAGAGGCGGCTCGCCGTGTGGCGGAATATGAAAAACAGCGGGAAGCAACCGCAAAGAGTGGTGGCACGGTTGTTAAACCGATGGCACCTGCCGATCCGACTTCCCCGCCCGCAAACGGCTTGCCCGTGTATTTGGAAACCGCGCGTTCGGTTTTCGGCCCGATCCCGCAGGGCACACCCATTGCGCTGAACCGTTTGCAGGAAGGGGATACCGCGACCGTCTGGGGCGAAGTGTTTGGGTATGAAACGCGTGCATTTAAGGAAGGCACGCGTATTCGTCACACCTTCTATATTTCGGATCGCACCAATTCCATCTCGGTTATCTTGTGGACGGATACCCGCCGCGACAAAGAAAAACTGGAAGCGATGGAATCGGTCAAAAACGGCAGTTGTGTGCTGCTCAGCGGTCTGTATGAATACGATACGTTTGCCAAGGGAAACGTGATGGCACCCAAATCCTTGGCGCTTGTCAGCAAATATAAAAAGCAGGATACCGCCGAGGTCAAGCGTGTGGAACTGCACCTGCATACCAAAATGTCGGCAATGGATGCCGTTTCGGATGCCGAGGCGCTGATCATGCGTGCCGCCGAATGGGGGCATCCCGCCATTGCCATCACCGATCACGGTGTCGCGCAGGCATTCCCCGATGCTATGAAAGCGGTCGGTAAAGCGCGCAAAGCCGGGCACGACATCAAAGTGCTGTACGGCATGGAAGCGTATTATGTCAACGAAGAACGTTCACTCGGCGAAGACGGCACACTGCTGCCGAGCGGCAAGGACGCCAAACGCTATCATCAGTTGATCCTTGCCAAAAATCAGATCGGTCTGAAAAATCTGTATAAATTGATCTCCTTTTCGCATTTGGATAACTATTACAAGCGTCCCCGCATCTGCAAGGACAAGCTTATGGAACTGCGTGAAGGACTGATCATCGGCAGTGCGTGCGAACAGGGAGAATTGTTCCAAGCCATTCTTGAAAACCGCCCGTGGGACGAGCTTTGTGAAATGGCACGGTTTTATGATTTTCTGGAGATTCAACCGATCGGCAACAATAAATTTATGCTGCGCAACGGTATGGCCCAGAGTGAGGAACAACTGCGTGAGTTTAACCGCACGGTGATTCGCTTGGGCGAGGAATTGAACATTCCCGTGTGTGCGACTTGCGACGTGCATTTTCTCGATCCCGAGGACGAGGTGTACCGCCGTATTTTGCAGGCGGGTCAGGGCTTTGGCGATGCCGACATGCAAGCGCCTCTCTATTTCCGTACAACGGAAGAAATGCTGGCGGAGTTTTCGTATCTGCCGCCTGAGAAGGCTTATGAGATCGTGGTGGAGAACCCACGCCGTATTGCGGAGAGCATTGACGATCTGTTGCCGATCCCGAAGGGGAACTACCCGCCGCACATTGACGGGGCGGAGGAGCAGCTGCGCGAGATTACGTGGAACCGTGCCAAGGAACTGTATGGTGACCCCGTCCCGCAGCTCGTTGCCGATCGCCTGGAAAAGGAGCTCAATTCCATTATCAGCAACGGCTTTGCCGTTATGTATATGATCGCGCAAAAGCTGGTGCAGGATTCGGTGGAGCACGGCTATCTGGTCGGCTCGCGTGGTTCGGTCGGTTCGTCGTTTGCCGCCAGTATGGCGGGTATTTCGGAGGTCAATCCTCTGCCGCCGCATTATCGTTGTCCAAATTGTAAGCATTCCGAATTCATCACCGACGGCTCCTACGGCTCCGGCTTTGACCTGCCGGATAAAAACTGCCCGAAATGCGGCACGCCCTACGCCCGCGACGGTCACGAGATCCCGTTCGAGACCTTCCTTGGATTCAAGGGCGATAAGCAACCGGATATTGACTTGAACTTTGCCAGTGAATACCAGTCCAACGCTCACAAATACACGGTTGAGCTGTTTGGAAGCAGTCACGTGTTCAAGGCCGGTACGATCTCCACGGTGGCGGATAAGACCGCATACGGCTACGTCAAAAAATATGCCGAGGAGCGCGGACTCGCGCTTAGCGAAGCGGAGGTTGCGCGTTTGGCAACCGGTTGCACCGGCATCAAGCGTACGACCGGCCAGCATCCGGGCGGCATGGTCGTCGTGCCGAGCGAATATGTGATCGAAGATTTCTGCCCCGCGCAGCATCCCGCGGATGATGCCGGATCGGATATCATTACCACACATTTTGACTTCCACTCGATTCACGATACGATCTTGAAGCTGGATAACCTCGGCCACGTGATCCCGACCATCTACAAGTATTTAGAGGAATATTCCGGTATCAACGTAATGGATGTCCCTATGTCGGATCCCGAGGTGTATAAGCTGTTCACCTCGCCGGAGCCGCTTGGTGTCACCGCCGAGGATATCGACTGTGAGACCGGCACATTGTCCATTCCCGAAATGGGTACCGGTTTCGTGCGCCAGATGCTCTTAGATTGCCGTCCGACGAAATTCGCCGATCTGTTGCAGATATCGGGTCTGTCCCACGGTACCGATGTGTGGCTCGGCAACGCGCAGGAGCTTATCAAAAACGGCACCTGTACCATTTCCGAGGTTATCGGTACGCGTGATAATATTATGACCTATCTGATGCACAAGGGCTTGGAACCGGATATGGCGTTTAAGATCATGGAGATCGTGCGTAAAGGCAACGCGACGAAGCTTCTCACGGATGAGCATTTCGCTGCCATGAAGGAGCACGGTGTGCCGCAGTGGTACATCGATTCGTGCCTCAAGATCAAGTACATGTTCCCGAAAGCCCACGCCGCCGCCTACTGTATTGCGGCGTTGCGTGTGGCATGGTATAAGGTGCATCGTCCGGCGGAATATTATGCCGCTTACTTTACCGGACGTGGTGAAGATTTTGATGCTGAACCGGTACAGGCAGGTAAGGAGACCGTCAAGCGTTTAATGGATACTCTGCGCATGAAGGACAAGAAGGAAGCCACGGCTAAGGATCAGGCACAGGCGGAAACGTTGCACGTGATCTACGAGGCGATGCAACGCGGCGTGGAGTTTTTGCCGGTCGATCTGTATAGATCGCATTCGTATAAATTCCAAATGGAGGACGGCAAGATCCGTATGCCGTTCACCGCGGTGAAGGGCCTCGGTAACGCCGCCGCCGAATCGCTTATGAAAGCAAAAGAGGACGGCGAATACATTTCCTGTGAGGAGATACAGGACCGTGCCGGTATCAGCAGCGCGGTGATCGAATCCCTGCGCCAACTCGGTGCGTTGGACGGCTTGCCGGAATCCAGCCAGATGACCTTATTCGATTTTTAACGGAGGTGAGACCGATGCTGACAAAAAATCAAATAATTGACCTGACTGTGACAGCAATGAGTGCAGAAGGAAACGGCATCGGTCGCGCCGAAGACGGCATGACGGTGTTTGTACCGTTTACCGCTGTCGGTGACGTTATCCGTTGCCGTATCGTCAAGGTGCAAAAAACGATGGCGTTCGGTATTGTGGTGGAACTCCTTATCCCTTCAAACGACCGCGCGGCACACAGTACGTGTGCCGCGTTTGGCAAATGCGGCGGGTGTACGTATTGTCACGTCACCTATGATGCCGAACTGCACTATAAATGGCAACGTGTCGCGGATGCGCTTGCGCGTATCGGTGGGCTGAAACTCACACCCGAGCCGATCATCGGCTGTGTCTCACCGGAGCGATATCGCAACAAAGCGCAGTATCCGGTGGCGGCGGGGGAGAACGGCGCGAAGATCGGGTTTTATGCTGCCCGAAGCCACCGTATTATCGATCAGCGGGATTGCCTGTTACAACCCGCTTGCTTTGAAACCGTTTTGAAAATTGTGGATACGTGGGTGCGTGAGGCAGACGTTTCGCTGTATGATGAAACAACCAACACGGGACTGTTGCGCCACGTTTACATTCGTCAAGGCACTGCGAGCGGGGAACTTATGGTGTGCCTCGTGTGCACTTCGGGAAAATTGCCGCAAACCGATCGACTGGTGGGGGCGCTAAAAGAGGCGCTGCCGACACTATCGTCGGTGATGGTCAATCTTAACCGCCGCGATACGAACGTGGTGCTTGGTGACACGTCGTTTGCTTTATACGGCAATCCCTATATCACCGACATCTTGTGCGGCATGACCTTCCGTCTGTCGCCGTTATCGTTTTACCAAGTTAACCGTGACCAGGCGGAGCGGTTATATCAAAAAGCCGCTGAGGAAGCAGCTCTTACCGGTGAGGAAACGTTGCTGGATCTATATTGCGGTACGGGCACGATCGGCCTTTCCATGGCGGGCAAAGCAAAAACGCTGATCGGTGTTGAAGTTGTCGAGCCGGCGGTGGAGGATGCCCGCCTCAACGCGCAGGTGAACGGCATTAAAAACGCGCGCTTTATCGCCGCGGATGCCGCAAAAGCCGCCGCACAGCTGGAGAGCGAGGGCATCCGCCCTGACGTGGTGATCGTGGATCCGCCCCGCAAGGGTTGCGACGAAAACGTAATCGACACGGTCAGCCGGATGTCGCCCGACCGCATCGTGTATGTATCCTGCGATCCTGCGACCCTTGCCCG
>CAZBAO010000093.1:0-5136 GCA_964490085.1 uncultured Eubacteriales bacterium
GAGAGGCAAGGGGTGGGTTTGCACAAATATTGAGGGCTGCACTCTTGGCTCTCCCCTTGGGAGAGCTGGCACGGCATAGCCGTGACTGAGAGGGTACTTGGCTCTCCCTATGGTAGAACCGGGGGTTATTCCCACGCCTAAAGGCAACAACAAAAAGCAGAGGCGGGTATCACCCGCCTCTGCCTAAAGGGCTGTATCTGCTTCGACCCGTCGACCGTTTGAACGATCAATCCATGCCTTCGGTGTCGAAAATGATCTCGTCATCGGAAACAAACGGCGAGCCGCACGCATCGATAACTTTTTTAATGTAAGCTTTCTCATCATCGGTGAGCGTTGCATACTTCGCGCTGTCCTTCTTCAAGGCAACGGCACTTTCATACACGGAGGTATAATACTCCTTTGCACCGATCTCGTCACCGTACACGATCAGCTCCTGACCGTCAGCATCGGTATACTTCGCATACGCGCGGGCAATATACACCCTCTTGTACGCAGCTTCCTCCTCGGCAAAGCCCTGAAGCGTTGCTCGTATCTGCTTACACGTACCTTTATCGCTGTCGTTGGACGTGAACGTGTTGAGGCCGGCACTGTCGGCTTGGTACAGTACACCCTGCAGCTTCGCATACGTTTCAAGGAGGTTCAAGTTGGTGCGAAGATCGGTGGCGTTAGAGGACGCGCCCTGCTTTGCCATCACAACGCCGAGCTCCGTCAAGCCCTCAAGAACTTCGCCGCCCATAGTGGCAACGCCGTTCTCCGCCTGTAAAGTGCTCTCAACGGCAAACTTAAAGCGGATGCCGCTGTATCTGCCGTCAGCACGGATATTGGTGGCGTAGTTCTCTTCAACGATCGTCTCTTCCATGTCTACGGGAAGCTTAGCATACTCAGGGAAGATCGCGGCAAGCGTTGCGGCAGCTTCGCTGAGCACCGGATAGCCGTTGACCGAGGTCGCCCACAGCGGCGTGTCGACCGCGGCGTTGAGCGCCTTGGTCACGGTGCCGTCCGCGAATTCCGCGGCAGATCTGACAGTCGCGGCAACGCCGGTCGCCTCACCGGTAATGGAACCGGCTTTGTAATACACGTTCGTCGCAGTGGCAACCGGAACCGTTCCCCCCTCAGGCGCGGAAGACGGCTTCGCGATCGGAACGGACGAATTGACCGCCGTTCCGGCAAAGAAGCAGTTGTTGAAGATAAGGCTGGGACTGTAAGCGGTGGTTGAAACGACTTCCGCACACAAGCCGGCGACGACGGTACCTGCCGCGCTGTTGCCCGCGCTCACCGTCATCGTGCTGCCGCAATTGGTGAACGTCATCGTGATGCTGTCTTTGCTGTAGCTCGGGCCTTTACCGAACAAGCCGCCGACGGCGGAGGCTGACGAACTGTTTGTAGTCTTAACTTCGCCGGTGGTATAGCAGTTGGTGAAGGTGAAGGCGGGCGTGCCGCTCCATATAGAGTAGCCGCCGACCAGACCGCCGGCATATCGATTCGCCGTCACGGTGCCGCTGAACGTGCAATTGGTCAAGGAGAGACCGGTTGCCGTGTTCGTAGCCGTATATCCGACGATACCGCCGGCATACGAACCGGTAGTTTTGACGTCGCCGGATACGGACAGGTTTTTGATCGTTGTCTGGTAAGTGGTGTACCCAAACAATCCGGCATAGGAAGCCGAGGAGTTGACGAAGAGATTGGTGATCTTGTGATCGCCGCCGTCAAACTCACCGGGGAAATAAGTTGAGTTGAGACTGCCGATCGGCGTCCACGGCATGTCTTTACCACCCAGGTCGATATCCGCCGTCAGCACGAACGAGGTTGCGCGCAGGAACTCACCGCCGTACACCGGGAAACGGAACGTTTCACCCTCGTCGATCGTGCCGTTTCCATTGATGTCGATGTCCAAGCTTTTGCCTTGTTGGGACCTTTCTATTGTGGTTCCTTCCTTATTGTAGTTGACGACGTACGCCAAAAACGCAAGCTGCTTCGCGTTGGCGATCTCGTACGCGATCGAGCCGGTGACGCTCTTATGGAATTTCGCGTACTCCGCATCGTAGTTTTCAAACGGCTCCATCGTGCCGTCCCACGGTTCGGGCTCGCGGTAAATACTTACGGTGTAGTCTTTGGTAAGGCCGTTGTTAAACACGGTGATCGTGATAACGTTCGTTTGACCCGATTTTATCGCGATCGAGCCGTCGTTGCTGACCTCGATCGCCCTGCCGGTACTGTCGACCGCCGAGATCGAAGCGCCGGAGCCTTTGTTGGCAACGGTCGCTACGACCTTGATGCTGTCAACGGTCGACGCCACCGTTTGGTCGTAGCAGGTCGGCCACTCGGTCAGATCGACCGAAACGCCGTTGAGCGTCAAACCACCCAGTGCGGGCTCTGACTGCTTGTGGATCGGATAGGTCGCACCTTGCATCCACACGTCGCGTTCGCCGTTGAGAAGGGCGAGAACCTCGCCATCCGCAAAATCAGAAGCGCTCTTTTCCACCACGTTCGAAACCGTGTTCGCAGCCGTGGCGGAGCCTTGGAGATAATAGACGTTATCGACGGTCAGGTTAATGGAGCCGACGGTTTTGTTTGTGTTCGTAGAAATGGCCATGATCGGATTTTTTGCCGAACCGGCAAAATGCGAATTGTGAATGGTAACGGTATAATTCGAGAGATTGCAGTCGGAGCTATAGTTTCCACCGATAAGACCGGAAGTAACGCTGCTTACCGCGGCGTAGCAGTCGTCAATATCTACCGTAACCGTCAACGTGGAATCGAGATTCGTTGAGTGATCGGGAGTACGCATATAACCGAGCAGACCACCGACCGTGCCGCTGGAGCTGATGGTGCCGGTCGAAGAACAATTTTCCATTGTTAACGAAACGTTGTTCGAAGAAGTGCGAGCGTAGCCCACGACACCGCCGATGCCGGTTCCGGAAATGTCGGTACCCGTGCCGAGAGCAACGATGCTCGCAGCAGAGGAGGAATTGCGAATGGTGACGTCAGCGTTTTTCGCAGCGCCCAGTATGCCGCCAACGCCGCAGTACGACCAACTCAGTTGCGTGCCGCTGTGGGTCGTGATGGTCGTGTCGGCTCTAACGGTACAGCCTTCGATCGTCAGGGAACCACTCGAAAAGCTGCCTACCAAGCCTGCCGTATCGGCGTCAGCGTTTGTATCTGCCGCTCCGGTGGTGGAATCGATCGCACCGCTAAAGGAACAGTTGTCCAGCGTTAGCGTTCCGATACCCGTTCCGACAAAACCGGCAGCGTGTCTGTACCCCGTAACGCTCGCGTCTGTAATATTGAGGTTTTTGATGACCGTGGTGCCTTGCGTGTAACCGAACAAGGCCTGGTTTTCCTTCGTGCCGTTGATGTACATGCCTTTGATCGTGTGACCCTTACCGTCAAAGGTACCACGGAATTTGACGGTCGAATTACCGATCGGTTCCCATGCGATGTTAGCGCCCAGATCGATATCGCTTGTCAATTCGAAATGCTTGCCGGCAAACGCAGACCATGAATAGGTATCGTCACCGACCGTCACCGTTTCGCGTACGACCTTGGACAGGAATGCCAGTTGTTTGGCGTTGGCAATTTCATAGGGATTGTCTTCACTGCCGGCATCGGCTTCCGCAATGTTTTGGAACGGCTCGTAATTGCTGTCCCACGGGGCGGGGTTGCGGTATAGATCCACCGTGTAGGTCGTAGTGATTTCTTCGTAAGTGACAGCCACCTTGATCGTGGTCGTCGTGCCGGGCTCGCCCAGTGCGACGTTGCCTTGATCATCCGCATTGCTCACGGTAACGGTAGCGCCTTCCGGCGATGCCTCAGCCACGACCGGAACGCTTCCCACGGTATCGGCTACAGCGGCTGCTTCATACTCCAGCACGCCGTTAACGAGAGAGAGCTCTTCACCGTTCACGGTCAGGGAGGACAGCGACGGATAATCACGCGGGTCATCCAGCTCGGTCACGACAAACTTACGCTGATTGCTTTCATTATACAGAATATCCTCAGCATCGGGATCCGCTGCCTGCGCCTCCTGCGTTCTGACGGTCGAGATCCACTCGGCATACGCCTCCTTGCCGTCCGCCGTGAAATACAGCATGCAAACGAAGCCCTCTTTGTAATTACTGCTGTCCTGCGGATCGACCAGGAACTGCGAGACCGTGTTGCCGTACACACCCGTCTGTTGGCTAAACCCAACGTTCCGATAGACGAGGTGCCCCGAGAGCACCATAATAATGTTGCGGTGCTTGCTGACCAGCTTCTCCCAGATCTCGTCACCGTTATTGCCGTTAGTCGGCGGCCAGTCCGAGTATTCGTTCGCTAAACTGCCGTCCTTCTCCAAATACATGTGGGTCGTGACGATCACGCGACGATCGGAGTTTTCCTCGATCACGCCGCTTGCCCACTCCAGCACCTCATCTTTAGGGCCGTATTGCATGCAGAGGACCATATACTTTGTCTCTGCCACCTCAAAGTTGATGTAATAGTTGGCAATAGAGCTTTCGTCGTAATATTCCGTTACCCGTTCGGCGTAGTTGTTGTATTCGTTGTTCGGGCCAAAGTAGGTGTTAAATTGCGAAATATTATCGTGGTTACCGGGGATGAGCGAGTACCCGATCTCCGCATCATCCAATTGAGTGATAGCTTCTTCTGCCAACACCCACTCTTCCGTATCGGAGCCGGCTACGCTGTAATTGCGGTTTTCCGTGATGTCGCCGAGGCCGAACACCCACTGGATGTTTTTTTCGTCCTTGTTATCGACGATCCACTTGTAAAGATTTTCGGTATATTTAGTACCGTTTAGCTTATCCTGTTCGACGTGCGTTTGGGTATCGCCGACGACCGCGAACGAATAGGCGTATTCGTCTATCGGAACCGTTCTCTCATAAAACAGGTCGTCGTCGCTCGCGGCAATAACATAGGGAATAGTCCCCAATACCAGCGAAATTGCCAGTAAAAGAGAACCGATACGTTTGAGTGTCCTCATTCTCATCTTCTCCTTTAAGCGTATACTTATCTTTAGTATACCCCCCCCCCCGAAAATTTGTCAACCATATATTTCGGCAAGGGGGTTTGCACAAATATTGAGGGTTACACTCTTGGCTCTCCCTATGGGAGAGCTGGCACGGCATAGCCGTGACTGAG
>CAZBAO010000094.1:0-5074 GCA_964490085.1 uncultured Eubacteriales bacterium
CACTCTTGGCTCTCCCTCTGGGAGAGCTGTCGAGCGTCAGCGAGACTGAGAGGGTTCAAGGGCGGTATATCACTGCGGCGGCGACCGCCTCCCCGCTTTGCCGTACAGCCCCGATCCTCCTTGCGGAAGATCGGGGCTGTTACCGTTTCTTACGTATTTTGCCGGTCGTTAATCCGACTTTTTGCCGAGATCGGGCGTCCACCCATCGTCCTCGGTGGCACGCGTCGTGCCCGCTTTGGTCGTGGTGGTGGTCGATTTCGTCGTTTGACCCGCCTTAGTGGTGGTCGATTTCGTCGCTTGGCCCGCCTTGGTGGTGGTCGTCGTGGTCACTTCAACGTCCGTCGGAGCGGCGGTCTCGATCTCAATGACCAAACCGTCCATATCGTCCGACGCGTCGGAGGTGCCGGTCGAACCGCCGGTGGAGCGGTTGTCGGAGCTCGACGATGAAGCCGTATTCTCCTCACCGCCGGCCGATCCGGTCGTGCCGGCGCTTGCCTGCAACACGGTGGTCGTCGTGGCGACATCGCCCGTCGACTCCGTCTTACGGCACCCGCCGAGCATTACGCAACCGGCCGCGACCGATAAGGCGATGCACAAGGTGATCAGCTTATAAAACTTCATCGTGCCATGCACTCCTTTTCTGCCGTGCGACTGTCTAAGCGATCATTATTACTCCAGATCGCTGCTGTCGAAAATGAGCTCGTTATCGGAAATAAAAGGATTCGCTGCCAGATTCTCGTTAGCTACCAAAGAGATAACCGTAATGGTAGGCTCCACATATGCTTTTTTCATATTCAGCTACCTCCTCTTATTCTGCCGTTTCGCATTTCGCGAGAACATCATCAACATAAACTTTCTGTTCATCACTAAGTTTGGCATACAGATCCTGATCATCCCACAATGCACGAGCGCTGTCATACACGGAGGTATAATACTCCTTTGCACCGATCTCGTCACCGTACACGATCAGCTCCTGACCGTCAGCATCGGTGTACTTCGCATACGCGCGGGCAAAATAGACCTTCTTGTATGCGTCAGCGGTATCAGCAAAGCCCTGCAGCGTTGCCCAGATCTGCTTACAAGATCCTTTGTCACTGACAATGGGCGTGAACGTGCTGAGATCGAACTTGCCTTGCTTCTTCGCATAGTCAGCAGCACCAAGGTACAAATTGGTGCGAAGATCGTCGGCCTCAGCAGAAGAGTCGCCCTGCTTTGCCATCACAACGCCGAGCTCCGTCAAGCCGTCGAGCTCCGTCACGTCTTCGCTGACAGCAAACTTAAAGCGGATGCCGTTGTAGCTGTCAGCACGGATGTTGGTGGCGTAGTTCGGTTCTTTTTCTGTCTCGCCATTAACCACTATATCAAGCTCGTCATACTCAGGGAAGATCGCGGCGAGCGTTGCGGCAGCATCGCTGAGCACCGGATAGCCGTTGACCGAGGTCGCCCAAACAGGGGTGGCGGAATCGCCGTTGAGCGCCTTGGTCACGGTGCCGTCCGCGAATTCCGCGACGGATTTGGCTTCCGCACTGTAGGTGTAGTCCGTGGTATCTACCGTAAATGTGACGTTCTCATAGTTGTTGGTTGTGAGTGGCGTAATCGTATTCGGATAGTAAACGTTACTAAAGCCGGTTGTCGTCCAAGTACCTTTATTGGTACTGGCAACGGGATATTTTACTGTGTTGCCGGCATAATGGCAGTTTTCGATCGTAACATCAACATTAGCACGATATGCCGCGGTGCTGTTGTTATGTTGACCGCCGAACAAACCGCTGGAGGCGGTGCCGGTCAGAGCTGCCACACTATAGGAATTCTTAATCTTCACGCTCATTTTGTTAGTCGCGCTATTAGCAGCGCTCGGGTCAACACGCGTTGCGCCGACAAGACCACCTGCATACTGACCGGAGATCGTTCCTGCAGTGTAGCAACTGTCAACGGTAAGAGTCCAGGCAGAGGCGCCGGCGTTACGGAACGTGCCAACCAGACCGCCGGTTCCGGAAGATGCCGACGCAACGACGGTAACGTCCGCATAGGAATCGGTAACCGTGACGTTAGCAGCAGTAACATAGCCGATCAAGCCGCCGTTAGACATACCGTCACTGTTACTGCCACTGATATTAGCAGAGGTGGATACGCCATCCTCAGCGATCGCAACATTTTCGCCAACAGTACCTACAATGTTCGTGATGAGCCACGTGGGGCTTTTTACAGAAGTAATGGTTCCGTTGAACGAACAACCCGTGACGGTGGTGGTGCTACCGACAGTACCACTTTCAACAGATCCGATCAAGCCGCCTAAGTCGGATTCCCAATCGCCCGTACCGGCCTTTACGTTGCCGGTAAAGGAGCAGTTTTTGATCGTTGAAATGCCGGTCACAGCACCGACCAAGCCACCTACTCGGTACTGATCCGTTTCGACGGAGCCTTCAACGTTAAGATCCTGAATCGTCGCAGCGTATATGCGACCGAACAAGCCGACACCGTAGCTATCTCTCTGGTTGCCGGTCACGGCGTATACCTTTGCTTTGCCGCACGAAGACGCCGTCGCTTCGCACCCATCCGAGCACATATGCACGCCATTTAACAGGGTCTGCGCCGTTTTCGGTGTTGATGAATAATACGTACCAATGTCGGAATTGCCTTCGTTGTACAATTCCCAGCCTTGCTCTTTCAAAGTCGCAACCGCATCCTCAAGCTCAGCAGCACTAAACAACTTGTACGTGAGCAGATCTTCGGGAGTCGTAGCATTGCTATTAACGAAGGTGTAAAGCTCACGGTCGTAATTCAAGCCGGTGATGGTGTGACCGCCACCGTTAAATGTACCTTGGAACGCACGTTTCGTTACTGTGGCCGTCGTTCTTGTGTTGCCGCTCCATCCGATGGGATCCCACGATTCGTTGCACAGATCAAGATCAGCGCACAGGTTGATCGTTTTACCGATATAGGTGGTACCGCTGTTGACGCTTGCTGCCAAGCCGGCGAGCTGAGCGGCGGTCCAGATATCGTATTCACCGTCGGCATTTGCTACGAGAGTTTCAGCAGTCGTGCCGTCCCAACGGTTGTCAACGAGCGTCACGGTATACGACACGTCGAAGCCGTTTAAGGAGGTGTCGATCGTCACCACGACCGTCTTGCCGACACCGACCGAAACTGTGTAGGTGTACTCGGTTGCTGGAAGCTCGGTTCCATCAACCTTAACGGTAACCGTCGTCTCTTCGTTCTTCGGCGTGGCGGTGAAGGTGAAATCACCGTTGGTGGAAAGCTTCAACGCGTTGCCATCCACGAACGAAAGGTTCGTTGAAAATTCAACGTCCGGCGTTTCCGCGTAGAAGATCGGGTAGTTGTAGCCCGACCAGTTCATCCAAACGTCAGCTTCACTATCGTCGTTTTCGTTGAGCAGGTCTGCCACGTTATTTTCCGAAGCAGTACCCGCGAATTGCGCTGCGGTAGCTGCCGTGGTGCCATCGACACCATCGTCCGTGAGCGTATCGTCCAAATAATAGACGTTCGACGCCGTTACGGCAGTAGCTGCAGGTACGATCGGATAAACTGTGATGTCAGAAATTTTGGTGGTAATGGTGCCTGCGAAATAGCTGTTCTCGATCGTTACGGACGAGCCGACCACGCCAACCAAGCCGCCTCCGGCACCACCGGATCCATTCTGCGTTATCGACATGTCGGAGTAGCAATTCGTAATATTAAGGATGGAAGAACTACCAAAATTAGCCACCAAGCCGCCTACTATCCTCGTTCCGGTGTAGCTGCCAGCGCCTTTTATCGTGCCAGTCGTATGGCTGTTGGTAATGTTCAGTGTTGCTGGTGCTGTTGTGCTATTATAATAGCCGACCAAGCCGCCGGCAGCGCAAGGACTCCACGTAGCGGATCCGAGAATACCGCTGTAGTAGCAGTTCTCAATGTTTAAGGTAGCGCCGCTTCCGGAACCAACAATACCGCCGACCGCGCCGGACGTGGCCGTGTTGATATTACCTTCGAAGCTGCAATTCTTAATGGTAAGGGTACCATTGCCTCCACAGTAGCCGACAATACCGCCCGGCGTATTCCAGCTTACGCCGCCCTTAGTCAGCGTACCGGTTACGTGAAGATTCTCAATGGTAACGCCACCATCTTTGTAACCAGAGACATAACCAAAGAGTCCGGAAGGGTGGGCTGATGTCCGACTGTCATAAGCCGTTACGGTCACCCCGCTGACGGTGTAACCGGCGCCGTCAAAGCTACCGCAAAAAGCGTTAGCATACGTAACCTTATCAGCTACATGATAAGAGCCGATCGGCAGCCAATTCGCGGCGGCGCTGACATCGATGTCATTCGTGAGTACAAAATGCTGACCCTTGAACCAACCGTAGCTGCTGGTAGTGGTAAACGTTACCGTTTCGTCGTACCCACCGTCGGCATTTGCGGCTCCGATACCGATCGTTGCTTTTTTTCCATTGGACGCAGACGTCGTGGTGTCGTACCACGTGACAGCCGCCAAGAGCGCCAATTGCGCCGCGTTACCGATCTGATACGGGTTGTCCGCCGAACCGGCGCCGTCCTCGTCCCAGTTTGTGGGCAATTCATAAGTTTTGCCGTCCCACGACGGGGCATCATCTGCCTTGGCAACGAGCGCGCCGAGACCCGCAGGCAGCATGAGCGCCAGCAGGCACAGCACGAGCACGATGCTCAGGGCTGATCTGGATTTAGAAAACAGTTTTGACATAGCCTATTCTCCTCCTACATTCATAATCCGTGCATACGTAACGCACAATTATACATGCTTATTCTAACATGTGAATTTCAAGAATGCAATATCAAATGTTGGCGAGTTGGTTGTAATATGTTGTCCACTCCCGGAGGGAGAGGCAAGGGGTTTTGTGCGAATGGTGAGGGATGTACTCTTGGCTCTCCCGCTGGGAGAGCTGGCACGGCGAAGCCGTGACTGAGAGGGTGCAAAGGCGAGCATTGTGCCGTGTAGGGTGCGCCGCTCTCCCCCCTCTCCGTCACCTTACGGTGACACCTCTCCCAGAGGGAGAGGCAAGGGGTGGGTTTGCACAAATATTGAGG
The DNA here is from genome assembly GCA_964490085.1 of uncultured Eubacteriales bacterium. GTDB lineage: Bacteria > Bacillota > Clostridia > Oscillospirales > Acutalibacteraceae > RGIG3009. The sequence goes on from CAZBAO010000094.1 coordinate 5,059, forward strand.
GATGTACTCTTGGCTC
>CAZBAO010000095.1:0-5049 GCA_964490085.1 uncultured Eubacteriales bacterium
AACGAGGATCTGCTCATCATTACCGCCGACCACGGCTGTGATCCGGGCGATATCAGTACCGATCACACCAGAGAATACGTGCCGCTGTTGGTGTATGGAAACAGCATCATACCGCGCGATCTTAAAACACGCGCCACGCTTGCGGACGTTGCCGCAACCGTTTGCGCGTATCTCGGCGTAAGCTATGAAACGGTGGGGGTGAGTGTACTGTGAAGGAACGATTGGCACAAGCCGCAAAACAGGCGATGCTGCAGGCGTATGCACCGTATTCCGGCTTTTGCGTGGGTGCGGCATTGCTGTGCGCGGACGGGTCGGTGTACACCGGTTGCAATATCGAAAACGCAGGATACAGCGCTACCAACTGCGCGGAGCGCACCGCGTTTTTCAACGCGGTCAGCAACGGAAAGCGGGCGTTTACCGCCATTGCCGTTTGCGGCGGCAATGGCGGTCAGCTTACCGATGAACCGGTAGCGCCTTGCGGCGTATGCCGACAGGTCATGCGCGAGTTTTGCGACGATGAGTTTACGATCTATCTGGTGACGGATACGGCGATCCGCACCATGACGCTGGCCGAGCTGTTACCGGTCAGCTTCGGGCCGAAAAATCTCGGAAAATAAAAGTGGGCAGTGCCGAAACGGCGCTGCCCGCTTTATAGTAGTTCAAATTCCTTTTTGTGACTTTCCAGAACGCCCTCACGGCGCAGCTTGCCGATCTCCGCGGACAAACCGCTGCGGTCGACTTCCAAATAATCCGCCAACTCCTGTCGGTCAAACGGAATGGAAAAACGGTTGCTGCCCGCTTTCTTTGCCTGCAACATCAAGTAAGCCATCAGCTTGTCGCGCGTGGTGCGCTTGGCGATGATCTCGATCTTTTGATGAAACAAGATCGTCTTGGCAGCGAGCTCCTTCATCAGGTTGAAAATAAGCTGCTGATGAAATCCACAATTATTCTGACAGGTGTGCAGAATGTGATCGGAGTCGATCAGCATCACCTCGCAAGGCTCGTTGGCGATAACAGAAACGGGGATCGTTTGGATCTGCGCACAGGCAAACGCCTCCGCGAACATTTCCGCCGTCCCGATACGGGAAAGGATACTGCGGTTGCCGTAGTAGTCGTTCTGCACGATCTGCGCCGAACCGGACAATACGATGCCGATATATTTGGCGGGATTGCCCTCGGCGATGATGGTGTATTTTTTATCAAAAAACGCCACCTTTGCACCCAGACAACCGAGCATTCGCAGTAGGTTCTCCTCTGCAATACCGTCAAACAGCGGACATCGTTTTAAGATCTCCCAATATTTTCTCATATTTTTCTCCGTTTGTTGAAAATTCAACAGAAATTCCGTTCTCAGTATACTATACTGAGAACAGAAAAGCAAGGAGGAAATACAATGCTGAGAAAAATTATCAAAATCGATGAAGAGAAATGCAACGGCTGCGGAGCGTGCGCGGCGGCGTGCCACGAGGGAGCCATTGAGATGATAGACGGTAAGGCAAGGCTGACGCGTGAGGATCATTGCGACGGACTGGGCGATTGCCTGCCGGCGTGCCCGACGAACGCCATCACCTTTGAGGAGCGCGAGGCGCCGGCGTATAATGAAGACGCGGTGCGTCAGGCTAAAATGAAGCAGTTCGGTGTCAAGCTACCCTGTGGCTGCCCCGGCACACAATCCAAAGCGATCAAGCGTGAGGCAAATGCTCCGATCAAGGCGGGGATGGTCACCAGTCGGTTGTCGCAGTGGCCGTGCCAGATCAAACTGGTGCCGGTAAACGCGCCGTATTTTGAAAACGCCAACCTGTTGATCGCGGCGGATTGCACGGCGTTTGCTTACGGAAATTTCCACGAGGAGTTTATCCGCAACCACATTACCTTGATTGGTTGCCCGAAGCTGGACGAGGGTGACTATGCCGAAAAACTGACGCAGATCATTGCGAATAACAACATTAAGAGTGTCAAAATTGTCCGTATGGAGGTACCGTGCTGCGGCGGGTTGGGGAACGCCGTTAAGCGTGCCCTGCAGGCGAGCGGCAAGTTTATTCCGTGGCAGGTCGTTACCGTCTCGACCGACGGAAAAATTTTGGACTGATGTTGTAAACAAGGGGAAAATATGGTAAACTAATAAATGAGGTGATTGTCATGTTTATCACAAACGATATTCGATATATCGGGGTCAACGATCACAAGGTTGACCTGTTCGAAGGGCAGTATACCGTGCCAAACGGTATGTCATATAACTCTTATGCGATCCTCGATGAGAAGATCGCGATCCTGGATACCGTGGACGTGAATTTTACGCACGAATGGTTGGATAATCTGCAGAACGCGCTCGGTGAGCGGCAACCGGATTATTTGATCGTACAACACATGGAGCCGGATCATTCCGCAAACATCGCAAACTTTGTCAAAGCGTATCCCGCGGCTCGCATCGTATCGTCCGCGAAAGCGTTTGCGATGATGAAAAACTTTTTCGGCACGGATTTTGCCGACCGTCAGATCGTGGTGGGCGAGGGGGATACCCTGTCGCTCGGCAAGCACGAGCTAACCTTTGTGACCGCACCGATGGTGCACTGGCCGGAGGTTATCGTGACCTACGACAGCACCGATAAGGTACTGTTCTCGGCAGACGGTTTCGGCAAGTTCGGCGCGCTGGACGTCGAGGAGGACTGGGCGTGTGAGGCGCGGCGGTACTATATCGGTATCGTCGGTAAATACGGTGCACAGGTGCAGAATCTGCTCAAAAAGGCGGCGGGATTGGATATTCAGATCATCTGCCCGCTTCACGGGCCGGTGCTTAGCGAAAATCTCGGCTATTATCTGGGACTGTACAACACCTGGTCGAGCTACCAGCCGGAGGAAGAGGGCATCGTGATCGCGTATACCTCGGTATATGGTAATACCAAAAAAGCGGTGCTGCAATTGGCAGAGAAGCTCAAAGCTAACGGTTGCCCGAAAGTAGTTGTCAACGACCTCGCCCGTTGCGATATGGCGGAGGCGGTTGAAGATGCGTTCCGTTACAGCAAATTGGTACTTGCAACCACGACCTACAACGCGGAGATCTTTCCGTTTATGCGGGAGTTTATCAACCACCTGACCGAGCGCAATTACAGCAACCGCACGGTCGCACTGATCGAAAACGGAAGCTGGGCGCCGCTTGCCGCTAAGGTCATGCGCGGGATGCTGGAAAAGAGCAAAAATCTCACTTTTACCGAGACGACGGTAAAGATCCTTTCGGCACTGAACGAGGAAAGCACCGCGCAGTTGGATACACTGGTTGAGGAGCTGTGCCGCGAATATTTGGCACAGCAGGATCAAACTGCCAACAAAAACGATTTGACGGCACTGTTTAAGATCGGTTACGGATTGTACGTCGTGACCTCTAACGACGGTAAAAAGGATAACGGCTTGATCGTTAACACCGTCACGCAGGTGACAGACGCCCCGAACCGTATCGCGGTTACCATTAACAAAGCGAATTATTCGCATCACGTGATCAGGCAGACGGGCCAAATGAACATTAACTGCCTAACGGTGGATGCCCCGTTCAAGGTGTTTGAGGCGTTCGGCTTTGTCAGCGGCCGCAACGTAGATAAGTTCGCGAATTGCGAACCGTTGCGTTCGGATAACGGACTGGTGTTCCTGCCGCGATATATCAATTCGTTTATGTCGCTGAAAGTGGAACAATACGTCGATCTTGATACACACGGCATGTTTATCTGCTCGGTGACCGAGGCGCGCGTGCTGTCCGATCGGGAAACCATGACCTACGCGTACTATCACGCCAATGTCAAGCCGAAGCCTGAAACGGATGGCAAAAAAGGGTTTGTGTGTAAGATCTGCGGCTATGTCTACGAGGGCGAGGAATTACCCGAGGATTTCATCTGCCCCTTGTGCAAGCACGGTGCAGCGGATTGTGAACCGATACAATAATTAAAATAGGAGGTATTCTGTTATGAAAAAGTATGTTTGTGACGTTTGTGGCTGGGAGTACGACGAGGCGGTCGGCGATCCGGATAACGGTATCGCGCCCGGCACGAAATTCGAGGATCTTCCCGATGATTTTGTCTGCCCGCTGTGCGGCGTAGGCAAGGATAACTTTAGCGAAGTATAAAAAACGCACACGGGAAGCCAAAGCAGGCTTCCCGTGTGCTTTAGAGGTGACAAACGATGAAGTTGGTGTTGTTGACAGCGCTCGGTGTCGGCGGTGCGACGGTGCTCGGCTCGCTGATCGGGTTTGCGTTCAAGAAGATCTCGCATAAGTTTTCGGATATCGTCTTGTCCTTTGCGGCGGGCGTGATGCTTGCGGCGGCTGTGCTCGGGCTGATCCTGCCATCGCTGGATCACGGCGGGCAATACGGTCTGCTGATCACCGTTGCCGGTGTGTTTACCGGTGCGGTGTGCTTAAATTTGATCGATAAACTGGTGCCGCACCTACATAAGCTGGTCGGTTCCGATATGGAAGTGCACAACAACGCCAACTTAAACAAGGTGCTGTTGTTCGTGACCGCGATCGCGATACACAACCTGCCGGAGGGCATCGCGGCGGGTGTCGGCTTCGGCTCTGGGGATACCTCACAGGCGCTCATTATCGCCGGCGGTATCGCGCTGCAGAACGTTCCGGAGGGGATGGTCATCATCGGCCCGATGCTGTCCGCGGGGGTTGCGCCGCGAAAGGTGTTTGTGTGTGCGATGATCACCGGCTTGGTTGAGGTGGTCGGTGCGCTGCTCGGCTATTTTGCGGTGAGCATCGCGTCTGCGATCCTGCCGTTTGCGCTCGCGTTCGCCGGTGGCACGATGCTGTACGTTATCAGCGACGAGATGATCCCCGAAACACACGCGCACGGCAGCGAGCGAGGCGCTACCTACGCCTTGCTCGTCGGGTTCTGCGTGATGCTCGCAACAGACGTGCTGTTGGGGTAAAATTAGGATTTATTTGAAAAATTACGATTCCGCCGTTGACAAACACGGCGGAATCTTTTATAATAGGTGCGTTGCACGGAGAGTTGTCCGAGTGGTCGAAGGTGCAGCACTCGAAATGCTGTGTACGAA
>CAZBAO010000096.1:0-5034 GCA_964490085.1 uncultured Eubacteriales bacterium
CGTTTTCACAGTGTAGTAGGGTTAAAAGGGGATAGGTCCACGCACAGAGCAGGGGGACAGCTTAGTTGTCAGCCGGGGATTCCAGTTCCTCTACCTCATACAGCTCCGACAAACGCTCCTCAAAGATCTCGGCGATCTCCTCAAACTCATCATCGTCCTCGATGGGGAGCAGCAGGTCTTCACCGTTTTCCTCTTTTACGGTCAGGATGACCAGCTCACCGTCGTCGTTTAACAGCTCGTTCGGATCGTGATAGATGGGTAGCAGTGCCACGTAGCGGCCGTCATCCGTTTCGATCATATCCAGGATCTCAAATTCGTGTTGATTGCCCTCGTCATCCACGACGGTGACAATATCATTTCCGTATTCTTCAGACATATCCATTTCTCCGTTCTCGTTGGTCTATCTCTATATTAACCGTTTTTGGAGCATTCGTCAAGTGCGAAAAATATTGAATAAAATTTTTTAAAAAAGTTTAAAAAAACTATTGACAATATACATATCGCGTGCTATATTATAAGTGACAGAAGGAAAGAAACAAAAGACGAGATTACAGAAAAGGAGTGAGTCCCGTGGGCTGAATACCAACCCTCGGCAAAAAACTGAAAGAGGTGAGTCCAAAGATCTGTTAAGTTTTGAACTCAACGCTAAGCAATCTACTTTTAAGAAACAAGGTGGTTCACATGATTTGTAAACGAGGTTTCCTGAAAATTATTTAAGAAGGGGATAGTCCCATGTACTGAGGATAACCGGTCGTCATAAAAATCTGCGAATCAAAATTTGAAATATAAAGCTAACTAACCAACAAACAATAACAAACCCCGAGGCTGTGAAAGGGCCTCGGGGTTTTTGTTATGATTTTTTGGTGTTCTTTTCGTCTAGCCGTTTCAGATGGTTTTTCAAAACCAGATTGATATACTGCGATACGGAGCGATCGTGCTCCTCGGCTAACACTTTTACCTTCTCAATGATATCGCCGTCTAATGTGACACTAAGTCGTTCCTTAAGCGGTCTCATGTACTTCACCTCAGCAATATTATGCGATATAAGGCGATATAATATTGACTTATACTATAAAGTAGCATAAAGCATTACTGAAAGGTGGTTGGAAAAAATGGGGGAATCTGAGCTTGCTTCAAGAGATAAATCTGTGTCTTGACCTGTTGGAGGGACGAATGGGCGTTGAAAAAACCAAGGAGTTTCTCGGGTGCCGATATGAAGACCCTATTCCGGAGGGGTGGAGAAAAATGCTGTGTGCCCGAAAGGATCTGTTGTCGGAGGACAGTGTTCTTTACCGAAAGTTTTGGTATGGCGGGCTGCGGGATCGCGAAGAAATGGAACGATTGATCTTTACACTGTTTTATCTGCGTTATCACGTTGACCGCTTGCCGTAGTGCATATCGCCCTCTCGTTTGGATATCCTAATACCGAATGGGGGGTTTTCATGAAACCGACCGTCAAATATCTAATCACGGGTGCGATGGCGGGTGTGGCAAACGGTTTGTTTGGCTCGGGTGGCGGACTGTTTTTGGTGCCGCTCTTGACCTCTTGGGCAGGCATGAAGCAAAAGCACGCGTTTGCCACCTCGGTCGCCGTTATCGTACCGCTGTCAGTGGTGTCGCTCATCGTGTTTTGGATGCACGGGGGCTTGAATACCGGTGTTGCGTGGCCGTACCTGCTCGGCGGTGCGGCAGGCGGCGTGTTGTCCGGTGTGTTCTTTAAAAACATGTCTGCCACACTGTTGCGTCGCTTGTTCGGTATTTTGCTGTTGTACGGCGGTATTCGGGCGGTGTTGCTCCTGTGAAGATCACCCTTGCTGTGCTGGTGGGACTTGTCACCGGTATTATCAGCGGCTTCGGGATCGGCGGCGGATCGTTGCTGATCGTATATCTGACGACCTTTGCCGCAATGGATCAATACACCGCAGGCGGTGTCAATCTGCTGTATTTTTTATGCTGTGCACCCACGGCGCTGATCGCGCACATACGTAATCGACGCGTCGAGTGGAAAGCGGTGCTGTGGTGTTCGCTTGCGGGGGTCGTTACGTCCGCGCTTGCAGCGTGGCTTGCAAGCGGTATTGACACCGATTTGCTCCGCCGTGGATTTGGGCTGGTACTGCTCTATATCGGTTGCCGTGAATTGTTTTGTAAATCGAAAAAAAGTGCTTCCCACGAATAGCGGGAAGCACTTTTTCACTCTAAAATGTATACTCGAACCTGTCGTCTGCCGAACTGATAGCAATCCGCCACCGTATCCATGTACAGGTCAGCGATGATCTTATTGCTCAGCAGAGCGCCGCCGGTATCGCAGGCAACGCCGTACCCGTATACGTAGCCGTCGTCCGATACGATAAACAGCTTGGAGCCGTAGGGGATCACCTTGGGGTTGACCGCGACCGTCCCGATGGCGGGAATCGTACCGGTTGAGGTGCGCGCCCCCTCTTTGGCGGTGTACGCACAGGCGGTACCGGTTAGTACCTCTTTATATTTTGTCGGGACACCGTTGGCGTCAATGGTCAGTGCCTCCGGCGAGATAGACAAAGCTCCTGCACCGACGGTTGCCCGCTCGGTGATGGGCGAGGCTGTTACGGTCTCGCTGACGATCTCGGTCGTCACCAGCCTACCGTCCTTAAAATAATCACGGTATATGACCGTCTTTTCACCCGCAAGGCCCTCTTGCTCCACCGAGCGGCAGCCGGCAGGCAATTCCTCGGAAAAGGTGAGGACGGTCTCGTACTCGATCACTTCGGTCTCGGTACGGGTGGTGTTTTCCAACGGTGTTACGGTGATGACCATGTTCGCGGTGAGTGCATCCTCTGCCGCATGGTCGGTCAATGTGTGCGTGAGGGTGCTGATCTGCGCGTTCTCCAGTGCGTCGGCAACCGTGCCGCCGGTTACGCAAAGGATCGTTTGTTTACCGCCTGTCACGGTTACCGTGACCGTAAACGCGCGGTCGATCTCAATTTCAGACTCCGATGCGGTTACCACATCCTCCGGTTTTACGGAGATACCTGCGCTCGTTAGGATATGATCCTGATCGCGGCTGAGAGTCAGCACCGTTTGTGCATATCCGTTATCATCAATGGTTACGGGGCGAAGCGCTGCGGTCATTCCTGTCAAAATAAGCACCGACAGGATACCAAGCCCGCTCGCGGTACAAACGACTGCGTGTCGCTTGATAAACGCTGAAAGGCGTTCCATGCAGACGATCACTTGTTGTTTCATCCAAACCTCCAAAGTCGTGAAAGTGTCACGACCTTAGGCAGTATACCTATAAATTTGAGATTTGTCAATCCCTTCGACAGACAGTGACAGTAAAACGCCCTGTGCAACACGGTGTGCACAGGGCGGGGAAGTATCAGTTTCCGAAATACTGGTCGTACCATACCAAGAACATATACACGGTCCAGATCTTACGGCTGTTGTCCCGCTTGCCGGTGTAATGCTCGTCCAGAAAACGCATTAAGATATCGGCGTTGAAGAAGCGTTCGGCATTGGCACTGAGAAAAGCTTCCTTCACCTTGTTGTAGTAGACTTCCTTGCGCAACCACACGCGGACGGGAACGGGAAAGCCAAGCTTCGGGCGTGCCGTATCCTTTTCGGGGATATGCCGCTTTGCGGCAAGACGCAACGCCTGCTTGGTCGTGCCGCCGCCGATGCGGTGCTTTGCGGGGATACGCGAGGCGACCTCGAACACCTGCCTATCCAAGAACGGCACGCGCAGTTCCAGCGAGTGTGCCATGCTCATACGGTCGGCTTTGAGCAGGATATCGCCTACCATCCAGCGGTTGATATCCACATACTGCATCCGCGTGACGTCGTCCAGGCTCTCACACCGTGCAAACCACTGCTTGGTGTGTGCGGTCGGGTCGGTGGCGGGGATACTTTTGAGCAGCTTGGCTTTTTCCTCTTTCGAGAACATATAGGCGTTGCCGATAAAACGCTCTTCCACGGTCTTAGAGCCGCGGATGATAAAGGATTTTCCCTTGAAATCAAACGGGATCGCACGCACGATCGCGGCGAGCGCCCGACGCAGTCTGCGCGGAAGCTTTTGATAGCCGGCAAGCGAGGTTGGTTCGTGGTAGATGCGATACCCGCCGAACAGCTCGTCCGCACCCTCGCCCGACAGTACGACCTTGACGTGTTGTGAAGCGAGTTTTGATACCGCGTACAATGCCACGCAAGCGGGATCGGCGAGCGGCTGATCCAGTACGTACTGCACCTTCGGCAGAGAGTCCCAGTATTCTTCTTCCGAGATCAGATGCTTGTGATGCTCGATTCCCACCGCCTCGGCAAGCTCGGCGGCAAAATTGGTTTCGTTGTAATGCTGACCGTTGTCAAAACCGACGGTAAATGCCTTCTGCCCGCTGAAATACGAGGCGACGAAGCAGGAGTCCACCCCGCCTGAAAGAAAGCAACCGACCTCAACGTCGCTGATGCGGTGTGCTTCGACCGAGTCGGTAAACGCCTCGTCGATCTGATCGATCGCTTCGTCGAGCGTCATGCTCTCGTCGGGGGTGAAGGTCGCTTCCCAGTAGCGGGTCTCAGTGATCTCACCGTCGCGGTAACGCAGATAATGTGCGGGTTGTAGGCAGTAAATATCCTTGAAAAAGGTCTCGCGCGGCAGGGAGTACTGGAATGATAAATAGTTGTCCAGTGCCGCCTCGTTAAATTCCTTGTGATAATCGGGATGCTCCAAAATACATTTGATCTCGGATGCGAAGATCAGACGCCCATCAGGGAGCAGGGTATAGTGCATCGGCTTGATGCCGAAATAATCGCGTGCCAAAAACAGCTCGTGCGTCTGCTTGTCCCACACCGCAAACGCAAACATACCGCGCAAGCGGCAGAGAAGCTCGGAGTCCCATTCCTCAAAGCCGTGCAGCAGTACCTCGCTGTCGGTCTCAGTCTTGAAAACGTGACCTGCCTCGATCAGCTCAGTCCGCAGCTCTCGGTAATTGTAGATCTCGCCGTTGAACATCAGCACCTTGGAGCCGTCCTCGTTTTCGATCGGCTGACTGCCGCCTTCCAGGTCGA
>CAZBAO010000097.1:0-4978 GCA_964490085.1 uncultured Eubacteriales bacterium
ACTGTCTCACAGGTTTATTTTGCTATGGCAAAGTGACATTAAAACCTGCGGTTTTAGTGATATTTTATTCGCCGCAAAACTGCCGAAGGCAATATCACTCGGTTTTAGCCGAATATAACTGCGAAGCCATATAGCTCGCCGTCAGGCGAATAAAACCGGCCAGGTATCCTTACGGGTGCTTGGCCTAACCGTCGGAGGGTTTTTGGTGGTTGAAGGGTCATTCGATACCCTCTACAGCTTGCAAGGCTTCACGAAGCACATCCAGTGACGATAAGCCCTGTTTGATCTTTACTGCAAAATACGGTTTCGGGCCGGCGTTGATCATTACCCTACCCGGCAGTGCCGCATTCAGCTTGGAGCCGAGCGGCAGGTTTAAGGTGCGCTGATACAACAGCAGATTATCGGCGGTTTGTTTTACCTCGTAAATGCCGGCGGCTGCCGCCATGTTTCGGAGCAGCGCGACCTCGACAAGTCCTTGCACGGCTAAGGGCGGTTCGCCGAAGCGGTCGATCAGCTCGTCGTATACGTCGAGCGAATCCTCTTCCGTGCGGATATCCGCAATGCGACGGTACATATCGAGTCGCTGTGCGTTGGTGCCGATATAGCTTTCCGGAATGTGCGCGGATACCGGCAGGTCGATCAGGCATTCCGCCTCGCGGGTCTTCGGCTTGCCTTTTTCCTCGTCCACCGCTTCGGCAAGCAGACGCAGATACAGATCGTATCCGACCGCTTCCATGTGCCCGTGCTGCTGTGCGCCGAGCAGGTTTCCTGCGCCGCGGATCTCCATATCGCGCATCGCGATCTTAAAGCCGGCGCCGAATTCGGTGAATTCGCGGATGGCCTCCAGTCGCTTCGTGGACACGTCGCTGAGCACTTTACCGCGCAGGAAGGTGAGATACGCGAACGCGCGACGGGACGACCGCCCGACACGCCCGCGCAGCTGATGCAGCTGTGACAGACCGAACCGATCGGCATTTTCAATAATCAAGGTATTGACGTTCGGCACGTCCACGCCGGTCTCAATGATGGTGGTACACACCAAAACATCAATTTCGTGATCGATGACCTGCCGCCAGATGTCCGACATTTCCTCCTCGGACATTTTGCCGTGTGCAAACGCGACTCTCGCTTCGGGAATCCGCATTTGTATGCCGGCGGCACAACGCTCAATGGTGTCGGTGCGATTGTGCACGTAGTACACCTGCCCGCCGCGGCGCAGTTCTCGGCGGATGGCATCCGCGATGATACCGTTATCGTGCTCCAGCACGTACGTTTGCACCGGACGGCGATCCTGCGGTGCTTCCTCGATGATGGACATATCGCGGATACCGCTCATTGCCATGTTAAGGGTGCGGGGGATGGGCGTGGCGGACAGCGTCAGCACGTCCACCTGCGGAGCAAGCTCTTTGATCCGTTCCTTTTGTGCAACACCGAACCGTTGCTCCTCATCCACGATAAACAGACCGAGATCACGGAATTTCACGTCCTTGGACAGCATACGGTGAGTGCCCACCAGAATATCCAGTTTGCCCGCCGCCATATCCTTTAATATTTTCTCCTGCTGTTTGGGTGTGCGGAAACGCGACAGCATTTCGATCTGTACCGGAAATCCGTCAAAGCGTTTCACCAGCGTATTGTAATGCTGAAACGCCAGAATGGTAGTGGGAACTAACAATACGCATTGCTTGCTTTGCGACACACACTTGAACGCCGCGCGCAGTGCGACCTCGGTTTTGCCGAAGCCCACGTCACCGCAGAGCAATCGATCCATCGGAACGGGACGCTCCATATCGGCCTTGATCTCATCAATGCAGCGCAGTTGATCCTCGGTTTCTTCGTATTCAAAATGGCGTTCGAAATCGTATTGCCATTCGGTGTCGGGCTCGAATGCGTAGCCGGAGGTCGCCATGCGCTGGGAATACAGGCTGATAAGCTCCTTGGCAATATCCTTGACCGCCGTGCGCACTCGCGCCTTGGTCTTTTGCCATTCCTGACCGCCGAGACGGTGCAGGCGCACCTTGACCTCGTCCTTGTTTCCGATGTATTTGGATACCAGATCCAACTGCGTGACCGGCACGTACAGCGTATCGCCTTTATCGTATTGTAATTTCAGATAATCCTTGACAACGCCCTGTACCTCTAACCGGTGGATACCCTGGTACAGACCGATGCCGTGTGCCGCGTGAACGACGTAATCACCGACGGTCAGCTCGGATAAGCTGTGGATCTCCGCGCCCGCGGTGCGGTTTAAGCGCCGTTTGCGGCGATTCACCGTGATGCGTCCGTGCGTGATAATACACAAATCGGCATCAGGGAATTCCGCACCGGCGGAAAGCCCCCCGCGCATCACCAGCACCTTGTCGCGAAGCGGCTTTTCGGGAGCGGGTGCATACAGAGCGGGGATGCCGCGGCTTTGCAGATCCTCGGCAAGCGTTTGCGCGTTTTTCTCTTCGGCACCCGCGAGCACGATGCACGCCATGTGGCGAGAGAGGCAGTCCTGCAAGTCCTCACACAACAGCGACAGCCCGCCTGACCACACCGGCAGCTGCCGGCAGGTGAGGGAATGTAACCCGTGCAGCGTGATATCGTTGCTGCTGTGGGCGAACGTTTCCATCAACACGGTGGGATGCGTTTCAAAACAACGGGACAGATCCTCAAAATCCATCTGATAGCGGCAGAGCTCCCGACACAAGCACCCCTCTTCCAACAGCGACCGAATATCCTCCTGCAGCTGCCAATCGGCGGAACGCACGCGCTCGCGCACCTTGGCGCTTTCGGAAACGATCAGCAACGCGTCCTTCGCGTAATCCAAGGCGGTGGCTGTTTCAGGATAAATAAGCGGCAGATAGCGGTCGGGTGCGGTCGGATGCGTGCCGCCGCGCAGACGGTCAACGTCCTTAAGCAGATGTTGCCGCACGGTATCGGCGCGCTTGCCGCTAAGGGCGGAGCCGAGCGCTTCAAGCTTTTGTGCCAGCTCGTCCGCGGAATCGTATAAGATCTCGCAGGCGGGCGGGATGTCCGCGGCGGACAAAGCGTCCGTGCGCCGTTGAGAGAGAATATCAAAATAAGAAATGGTATCGACGGTATCGCCCCACAACTCAATACGGATGGGGGAGGCGTTTTGAGCGGGGTACACGTCAATGGTGCCGCCACGAACCGCGTATTGACCGGCACCTTCGATCTGATCGCAACGCGAATATCCGATGCGGGCGAGCGCGGCGGGCAGATCCTTTACGGGCAGATCCTGATCCCGCTTAAGATGCAGTGTGCGCGTGCGTAACGTTTCGGGCGGAACGGTATAGCTCATCACCGCGTCAACGCCCGCCACAACGACGGAATAGTCGCCGCTCACCATTTTGGACAGCACACCCAGGCGCAGCTGCTCGTATTCACGGGAGGCGGTCTCCGTTTGCCGTAACGACAACTCGCGGGACGGCAGCATCAGTGCGTTTTCACCGAGTGCGGCGAGATCCTCGCACAGCCGTGTCGCCTCCGCTTCGTCTGCCACGACGAAAAACGCTTTGCGGCCCATACGGGCGGCTAAAGCGTGCGTTAACAATACCTTATGGATGTGACCGGTACCGGTCAGCATGATCGGCGATCGACCCGTTTTCAGATCCCGTTCGACAGCCTTTAGGGTGTCAAGCTCCGACACGCCCTTTTCAAACACCGACATACGTTACCTCGAATACTCGTTCATCGCTTGGTCGATCTGTCCGTCGGCGATCAGCAGAGCCGCGTCGGCGGCGTCCTTTGCCGCCTTTACGATAGCGGATGCTTCGTCCTTGGTAAACCGCGAGAGCACCCACGCCGCCAGATCGTATTCGGGATGCGGTTTTTTGCCGACCCCGATCTTGATGCGGGGAAACTGCTCAGAGCCGCATTGCGTAATGATACTGCGCATCCCGCGCTGACCGCCGTCACTGCCCTTGCGGCGGATGCGGACGGTGCCGACGTCCAGCGTGACGTCGTCACAGATCACGACGCAATTTTCCGGAGGAAGCTTATAAAACGACAGCGCCTCGCGCACCGCCTCGCCGCTGTTGTTCATGAACGTCTGCGGCATCAGCAGTAAGAGCTTCTTGCCGTTTACGGTCATTTCGCCGCACAGCGACTTGAATTTCACGCGGTTGACGCGTATACCGGCTGACTCCGCCAACGCCTCAACGACGGCGAAGCCGGCATTGTGGCGCGTACCCTCGTATTTTTTACCCGGATTGCCGAGCCCCACGATCACAAAGTCGATCGGGCCGACGGGTGCCGGCTTTTTGAAAAACATATCCATCACCTACTACTGAGATCATACCACTATTATGGCAAAAAAGCAGGCGGTTTGCAAGCAGAATTTTGATGGTGAGAACGGTCAAAGTTACCATAGTCGGCGCGTTTTTAAGCGAAATACTGGTATAATGTCATAAATTTAAAAAAATAAAAAAAACTACTTTTCAAGCGCGTATTATTTTGGTATAATATGGTCAGTTATGTTGACCTTTCGGTCAACATAGAAAAATCTTGTCTGCAAAGTTAAAAATGTAGGAGGATGACTGTAGAATGAGTCAAAAGTATGTCTACCTGTTCAGCGAGGGTAACGCTACCATGCGTAACACCCTCGGCGGTAAGGGTGCAAACCTCGCCGAAATGACCGGCATGGGTCTGCCCGTTCCGCAGGGCTTCACCATCAGCACCGAAGCCTGCACCAAGTACTACGAAGATGGTCGCCGTATCAACGATGAGATCCAGGCGGAGATCATGGAGTACATCGAGAAGCTGGAAGCCATCGCCGGTAAGAAATTCGGCGACAAAGAGAACCCGCTGCTCGTGTCCGTGCGTTCCGGCGCGCGTGCTTCCATGCCCGGCATGATGGATACCATCCTGAACCTCGGCTTGAACGAAGACGTTGTTGAGACGTTGTCTGCGAAATCGGGCAATCCCCGCTGGGCGTGGGACTGCTATCGCCGTTTCATCCAGATGTACTCCG
>CAZBAO010000098.1:0-4923 GCA_964490085.1 uncultured Eubacteriales bacterium
GCGGGCGAGTACGAAGCCAAAGGCAAAATGATCTACGACGTGAACTTTAAATAAAATGTGAAAAAGCGACACATGCGTGTATCGCGTTTGCCTGAATTTCGTCGAATTTTTGATATTAGGAGGAGAGCTATCTATGACCGTTTCTGAAATGATAAAAGAAAGGAACCTGCCCGATCTTCTCAGCCGTGAGGAAATGATCGATATTCTTGTGAAGGAAGAATACGGCACTATGCCGGATTTGGAGTACACCGTTACGGTTTCGGATCCTGTCTTTGTGGAAAAACGCTATTGCGACAGCACGGTTCACCATTCCCGTGTGGAAATGACCGTTACGACCAAACATGGTTCACATACCATTCCCGTTCAGCGGATCCTGCATACCGACGGCTCCGTAAATCCTTTCTTTATTTTCTTAGGTTTCCGTCGGGATGTGCCGGATCGTTACTATCCCGCCGAGGAGATTGCTGACAACGGCTTTGACGTGTTGGCCGTTTGCCTGGACGATATCACCACCGACGACGATGATTTCAACAACGGCTTGCCGACGATCTTTATTCCCAACGGACAGGAGCGAAACGACGATGCCGGAAAGCTTGTCTACTGGTCGTGGTTTGCCAGTCGCATGATGGATTATGCCGAGACCCTGCCCTCGCTGGATAAGACGCAGGCGGCGGTGGTGGGTCACTCCCGTTTGGGTAAGACCGCGTTGCTGACCGCTATGCTGGATACCCGTTTCCGTTACGCCTTCTCCAACGACTCCGGTTGCAGCGGTGCCGCATTGGCGAGAGGAAATTCCGGCACCGTCGCTCAAGCGGGGATTCCCTTAGAAGACATGGGCGATTACAGGCGTGATATGACCAAGGGTGAAAGTATTCGTTTTGTCGTCAAATATTTCCCCTTCTTCTTCTGCAAAAACTATCACAAGTATGTTTCTACCAACATCCCCGAGGGCTTTGACCAGCACTTCCTGGTGGCATCTATCGCCCCCAGATTTGCTTATATTGCCTCTGCTAATAGGGATTTTTGGGCAGATCCCGTTTCAGAGTTCCTGTCCGGTGTTGCGGCCTCGGAGGCATACGAGAAAATGGGCCTCAAAGGCTTGGTTCATGACGAAAAGCTGCCGGAGGTGGGGGAACGTTTCCACGAGGGACGCATCGGCTACCATCTGCAAAAAGGGCCTCATTTTCTGTCCCGCCACGATTGGCAGGAATTTATGGCGTTTATCCGTAAACATCAATTTGATTGATTCAAAAAGGTATTACCATTGCGAGACTTCTCATACGGGAAGTCTCGCAGTTTTTTGGTGTACCAATAAAACCCCCGGTTTTAGTGGGGGAGAAAGATGACTTTCGTAAACGCAAGCCTCCCCCTTGTCAGGGGAGGTGGCTTTTGCATAGCAAAAGACGGAGGGGTAGTCGTCGTTTTTCTCTCCCTCAGTCTCGCTTCGCTCGCCAGCTCCCTCATCAGAGGGAGCCGCTCAGAATACGTGGTGCCCGTTTACGGGCGGCAGGGCATGTAATGTGATGATAAAGTTCAGTGCCCCTTTCAGGGGCTAAGCCTGTAGTTGCCCCTTCTATGGGCTGTGCATACCACCAGTTACTGGTGGTTATGATTATTGCTTCGACTCAACAAAGGAAGACGGTGTAGCCCGTATGAGCTACACCGTCTTCTACTTAAGGATACGCCTCTGACTCGTCTTTTTATCTATTCAGCAAATAAAAACCGAGATTCAAATATCCTGCGAACAGCAACCATACCAGATATGGGATCATCAGCCGAAACGCTGTGCGGTTGATCCTGTAAAACCCCACCATCGTCAGTACCACGACAGCGATCAGCAGTACCAGCCAGAAAAACGCAAGCAGGCGCCATTCCAATCGAAAGAAAAGAAACGGCCATAGTGCGTTGACAGCGACCTGCAGCAGATACAGGCGCAGCGATGGCCCGCGGTCCAGATCGTTGCTCACGAACACCAGATACGCAGCAATTGCCATCAGCGCGTACAAAATTGTCCATACCACCGGAAACAGCCACGCCGGCGGGGCGAGCGGGGGCTTGTTCAGTGAATCCAGATCAAATCCGCCGCCGAGCAGAACACCGATTCCCGCGAGTGCAAACGTGTATACCAAAAAGAACAGCAGTACCTTCCGGTCGATTTTCGGTCGGGTCATAACACCATCTCCTTTGTAAAGTAGTGTATGCCCGCAATCGCAAAAATATGAGCCCCACGCGAAAGCGTGAGGCTCATAACTCTTATAACGTTTTTACAAGTTCTTTTAAGTAAGCGGCAAAGTCGGTACCCACCTCGGGATGCTTGAGCGCGACTTCACAAGTGGCTTGCAGGATTCCCAGCTTATTGCCCATATCGTAGCGTATACCGGTGAAGTCCACTCCGGTCATACCTTTGGTGCGAGAGAGCGTCATCATGGCGTCGGTAAGCTGGATCTCACCGCCGGCTCCGGGAGGAGTGTTATCCAGAATATCAAAGATCTCCGGCGGTAACACACAGCGGCCCAGAATGGAAAACAACGAGAGAATCTGATCCGGCTTCGGCTTCTCGATCATATCCGACACTGCGTATATATTATCCCGCAGGGGTGAGACGGCCAGACTTGAATATTTCTGGATCTGCTCCACCGTCACTTCTTTAATGCCCACAACGCCCTTGCCGAATTCCTCATACGCACGGCACAGCTGACCGCACGCGGGATCGTCGCCGATGATGACATCGTCACCGTACAGCACCGCGAACGGTTCGTTGCCGACGAAGGAACGGGCGCAGTTCACCGCATGTCCCAACCCCTTGGTCTCCTTCTGACGGATGAAGGTGATGTTGGCAAGCTCGGTGATGCGGTTCAGCACCGCGAGCGTTTCGGTGCGCCCGCTTGCTGCCAGCCGTTGCTCCAATTCAATGTTGTGATCGAAATGATCCTCAATGATCCCCTTGCCGCGGTTGGTGATGATGAGGATATCGGTGATGCCGGCAGCAACTGCTTCTTCCACGATATATTGGATAGCAGGCTTGTCGACGATGGGTAGCATTTCCTTCGGCATCGCCTTGGATGCGGGCAATACGCGTGTGCCGAGTCCTGCCGCGGGGATGACCGCTTTACGTACACGAACAGACATTTAAAACACTCCTCATAAAATTGATAATATAAAAAAGGAAACGTAGGAAAGAATGAGCATCAGCAGTTCCGGTGCCATTGCCAGTGCGAAGGATACGCCGCCGGATCTGCGGAAGCTTTGATCGTAAGGCGAAGGGACCTCGCCCTCCAGTTTTTTGACCTTGTGCAGTATGGTGCGCAGATACAGATAATTTCCAAACATGCCGATGAGCACGTGCAATGCCAGTGTGATAAGCGACAACAGGGATAAAATGCTCCATAAAAGCTGGCCCTGTGCGGACGTCATTACATTCTGTACGGATGACATCATGGCGTCCATCGTGGTGCCGCCGAGCATGGCTTCAAGCTGTCCCATGACCGTCTGGCTGAAAAAGCTGACGACCGTAAAAACAACGAATGCGATACTGCCCCATAAAAAATGCTTGCGGTATAAAAGCCAGTTGTACGAGAAGAAAAACGCCGACCAGTTCCAGGAAGCCTTTGAACCGCCGTGTGTCATACGGTAAAAGCGGGGGAGATAATACGCGGAATTCGGACCGATCAGTTTGACCACGGTGTCCACCGGCACGCCGTCAATGGTTTCGGTGCGCGGGACACCGCCGTACGGATCTCCGAACGGTTGCTGACCGAACGGCGTATACGCGCCGGTGTGCGGCGGGGTGTATTGCCCGACCGGCGGTCGTTCATGTGTCGGCGGTACGGTGCTTTGCGTTTGCCAGTCTTGTGCATTCAGTTCCTTGCCGCACCGCGCACAGAATTCCGAAAATTCGGGATTGTCGTAGCCGCACCGTGAGCAACGTTTTTTAGGTGGTGCTTGTGCATCGGTTTGCGCCTGTTGTTCCTCGTGCCACGCTTTGCCGGTACCGTGCAATTCGGCAAAATGGCAGTGTCCTTCGGTTTTCCAACAGCCGCGGTGATGCGGCGCGCCGCATTCGGGGCAGGTCACGATATCGTCTTGCTCACCGAAAAAGTTGCCGCACACCGGACATTTCTGACCTTCGTAAAAGAACATAACCGTGTTCACACTTTCCTACGTAATGACTATATTGTACAGCAAAAAAACGTTTCTTGCAACTGCTTTCGATAAGGTTAATAAAATTTTAACAAGCAGGTGTCAGAAGTTAAAGACGGATTGCTTTTTCTTAAATCCCAAATGTTTCCCCAACACCATTAACGGCGTGTAGACAAAAACAAAAGCGCCGATCATAAGCCATAGGCAGAGCCGATTGTGCATCGCTTTTCCGTTGATAAGATGAGGATTGACCTTGTGCAAGATACAATAAGCCAAATAGTCGGTGGGACCGGAGATGTAGATCGCGCGACCGATCAAAAGGGTGATGATTATCAACAGTGCCAATAATATGCCGGCTGAAAGCAACAGCGGCTTGGTTTCCAAATTCGTGGAATGATACCCATCACGATACCACAATATAAACAAGGAAATACATACACAGACAAAACCAATGAAAAACGCGGTTAAGTCAGTATAGGCACCAAATATCATTTTGATTGGGAAATTTAACAGGATACCCACAAGCAAGGAAATGCCCATCGAAATAAAGTAGTATGCAAAAATCCGATCGAATACTTTGAAAAATTTCTTCATGGTATCACCCTCCATTGATTGTATTATAACATATTGAATGAAATATTGCTACGCAATATGAAATAATCCTGCGGATTATAAAATAAGACCCTCATACGCCGCAGCGTATTTCATAGCGTCAGCTATTTCATAACGAGAAGCGTTATTTCATAAATCCCGCGAGGGATTTATTTTATTGAAAAGACCCAT
>CAZBAO010000099.1:0-4730 GCA_964490085.1 uncultured Eubacteriales bacterium
TTCGCGACAGCTTTGCTATAATACCACTCACATCTCGCTTTGTCAACAGTTTTTTGAAGCTTTTTTTGCTTTTTTTCAAAATTGTCAAGCTTTAACCAAAATGCTTCCGGATAAGGGCGGTAAACATAGGTAATCTTGATAAAAGACAGCATCCCCGACAACAGTTTGCCAATCTCCGGCCAGCGAAACGTGCGCTTCCTGTTCCGAACGGTTGACGGCACAACGCACCGCGCCGCTTTCGTCGACCCGATCAAACACAACCACGTCTTCCGTGGCATATACCGGCACAAACGCGCCTTCGCGAAACGCCCCGTGTGCAGCACGTACCTGCCCAAGCTGACAGAACCAGTCAACCAGCGCCTTGTTTTCGTGCCCCCACGGATACGTGCCGCGGTTAAACGGATCGCGATAGCCTTCCAAGCCGGTTTCGTCACCGTAGTATAAGCACGGCACCCCCGGCAGGCAATATTGCAACACCGCCGCCGCTTTCAGGCGGCGAACACCCTCTGCACGCTGTTCATCCGATAGCCGTGTTTCGGATTGCCACCGTCTCCCCCGCCCACTCGCAGGTTCACCGGTCAACATCGTGATCGCCCGCTCGGTATCGTGTGTTCCAAGCGAGTTCATCAAAAGTCGCGTGACCTGCGGCGGATAGTTTTCCACGATCGTTTGAATTTGGTTGAAAAAGTTCTCACCGTTTCCATTTTTAATAAACTCCAGCACCGCGGTACGGAACGGATAGTTCATCACGCTGTCCAGCTGTTTGCCGAGCAGATACCGACGACGATGACCGTAGCTCTGCTTGTTACTGGCGTCCTCCCAGACCTCCCCCAACACGAGCGCTTGAGCGTCGGTCTCCTTCACGGCGCTACGCAAAGCTTCCAGAAAGCCGTCCGGTAATTCGTCCGCAACGTCCAGCCGCCAGCCCGACGCGCCGGCGCGCAGCCATTTTCGAACGATACCGTTCTCCCCTGTTATATAGGTAATAAAAGAGGAATCCAGTTCATTGACCTCCGGCAGGGTATTAAACCCCCACCAGCCGATATAGTCCTGCGGCCACTGTGTGAAATGATACCACGGCGCATACGGCGAAGCCTGCGTTTGATACGCCCCCGCCCCCGAATAGCGCCCGCTTTTGTTGAAGTAGACACTGTCCGCACCGGTGTGACTGAATACGCCGTCCAGTATCACGCGGATTCCCAACTCACGGGCACTGTCTGTCAAGCAACGCAGATCGTCCTCGGTGCCGAGAAGCGGATCAATGCGACTGTAGTCCGCCGTATCGTACCGGTGATTAGAATGTGACTCGAAGATCGGATTCAGATACACACAGGTAACGCCGAGCATTTTAAGATACGGTAATTTCTCGCGGATCCCCTCAAGATCGCCGCCGAAAAAATCGTTGTTGCGCACCACGCCGGTCTCATCCGGCTTCCAGCACGGCTGTTCGTCCCAGCGACCGTGCATGACACGGTCGGCAGGCACGCCACCCTTTGGCCTGCCCGAGCAGCAGAAGCGATCCGGAAAGATCTGATAAAATACACCGCCCGCCAGCCAGTCCGGTGTGGCAAGCTCCGCGCCGTAGCAGGTCAACTGCCATGAATTTTGAGGTCGATCCACACACGTCGCCGTTCCGTCCGGCAAACGGGACAGATACCGTCGCCCGCGGTCGGTATCGATCGCAAAGCAGTACCAATAAAGATCCGGCGCGGTCGGCGTGTACCGACAATCCCACCATTCGCGGTCATCGCCTTCCATGCCTGCCCAGAACATGCCATCCCACTGATCAAGACCGCCGTCGCTTCGATGGATCAGCCAAGCACCGCGACAGCCCCATTCCCGAGGCAAACAGATCCGGAACAGTATCTCCGTCCCCTGTTCGACCGCTCCGAACGGGTTGCGATAGCGTGTGTCACGCGACGAAAACAGCTGCATCCATCGACTCTCCTTTCAACCGTACTGATTATGAGTATGCCACATTTTTCGTATAAAAACAAGTCATCTTTGGAAATCTGCAAATTTGGGTTGAGTATTTGCTTTTTATCATTTATAATATAAGCGTACTTCAAAACAGGAGCGTATCTATATGAAGATCTTATGCGTTTGCACCGGTAACGTCTGCCGCAGCCCGATGCTGGAGGCTCTGCTGCGCCGCGAACTTGAAAAGCAAGGGCTCGCCGATTTTACCGTTTCGAGTGCCGGCACCATGACCAACGATGGCATGATGCCCACCGAACAGGCAATCACCGTGATGAAAGAGATCGGGCTTGATATTTCCGCGCATACATCCCGTCAAGTCAACCACGCGATCGTGGAGGACACCGACGTTTTCGTCACTCTCACCACTGAGCACGGCGTTGCACTGGCCTTTTACCACTGTGCCGATCCGAAAAAGATCGTGGTGCCCGGCGCCGGCGTTCCCGACCCGTTCGGCGGTTCGCTTTCCGTCTATCGCCAATGCCGCGACCTATTGCTGGAGACCTTGCCGCAGCTGGTTGAAGACATCAAAGCGTTATGTGTATAACCGTTACCCTCTTTACCGCCGCACATGTCGATGCGGTTTGTGAATTGGAAACGCTCTGCTTTCCCGATCCGTGGAGCACCGACGCATTGGCAGAGGAACTAAACAACCCTTGCGCGCGCTTTTTAACCGCACTGGACGGAAATACGGTCGTCGGCTATCTCGGCTGTCACCACGTCGCGGACGAAGGGTTTATCGCCAATGTGGCGGTTCATCCCAACCACCGCCGCCGCGGTATTGCGCGAGCGCTCGTCAACGCCGCGATCGAGCAAGGCCGCTCGCTTTCGCGCCTAACGTTGGAGGTGCGGGAGTCCAACGCCGCCGCGATCGCCCTATATCAATCACTGGGATTTGTCAAGGATGGGATCCGTCCCCGCTTCTATACGCATCCAATCGAGGATGCCGGCATTTACAGTTATTACTATTCCAATCAGAGGTGACACCGCTTGAACATTTTAGCACTGGAATCCTCGTGCGACGAGACCGCCGCCGCCGTTGTACGCGACGGCCGTGAGATCTTATCCAACTGCGTGGCTTCCCAGATCGAAGAGCACAAGCTGTACGGCGGCGTCGTTCCTGAGATCGCCAGCCGCCGCCACACAGAGGCGATCAGCCTCATCACCCGACAGGCGCTCAAAAATGCGTGCCTGACGCTGAACGATATCGATGCGATCGCCGTTACATACGCACCCGGTCTTATCGGTGCTCTGCTGGTAGGTGTCAACTTCGCCAAAGGTCTTGCCGCCGCCGCTGACCTGCCACTCGTTCCGGTACATCATCTGCGTTCGCATATCGCCGCCAACTACTTGGCACACCCCGAACTGAAACCGCCGTTTTTGTGCTTGGTGGTGTCCGGCGGTCACAGCCATATCGTGCGCGTTGAGGACTATACGAAATTTACCGTTATCGGCCGTACGCGTGACGATGCGGCAGGCGAATGCTTTGACAAAGCAGCGCGTGCCATGGGTATGCCGTACCCCGGCGGCATCCATTTGGATAAGGCAGCAAAGCAGGGCGATCCGAAAGCCTTTGCACTGCCCCGTCCTCACATGGACGGTTCACCGTACGATTTCAGCTTCTCAGGTCTAAAGACCGCCGTCATCAATCTACTTCACAAAGCCGAACAGCGCGGAGAAACCATTAACACGAACGATCTCTCCGCCTCGTTCCAGTACACGGTATGCGAGATCCTCTGCTCCCGTTTTCTTTCTGCCGCACGCATGACCGGAGACACCACGCTGGTGCTCGCCGGCGGGGTGTCCGCCAATTCCGGCTTGCGAAGCAGCATGGAGGCCATGTGCCGCGAGCACGGATTCCGGTTGTTCGTTCCTCCGCTCTCGCTGTGCGGTGATAACGCCGCCATGGTCGGCGCGCAAGGGTATTATGAGTTTTCAGCCGGCAACACCGCCGGCCCCGATCTTAATGCATGCGCCACGTTATCCATCGAATAACGGCTGTCCCAAACGGATTTTTCCATTTGGGACGGTTTTTTGTATATTTTTAAATTTGTTCATAAAACATTCTTGAATTCCTTGCATATTTCGGCTATACTGCTATTAGTGGAAAGTTTGGATTTTTCCATTTGGAAGGAGTGTAATTACCGTCATGACCAACGCATTGACAACCAACCCCTCCATCCTGAAATGGATCGAGGAAAAAATCGAGTTAACACAGCCCGATCGCATTATGTGGATCGACGGCTCTCACGAGCAGCTGGAGGAGCTGCGCGCCGAGGGTTGCAGCACCGGCGAGCTGTTTAAACTCAACGAGGAAAAGCTGCCCGGTTGCTACCTGCACCTGTCCGCCGTCAACGACGTGGCGCGCGTAGAAGGCCGCACCTTTATCTGCTCTGAAAAAGAAGAGGATGCCGGTCCCACCAACCACTGGATGGCACCCGACGAAGCCTATAACATGCTGTACAACATCGCTCGCGGTGCGTACAAGGGCCGCACGATGTACATCATCCCCTATTCCATGGGCCCTGTCGGTTCCCCGTTTGCCAAATACGGCATCGAGCTGACCGACTCCATCTACGTCGTCATCAGCATGGCGATCATGACCCGCATGGGTAAAGAAGTATACGCCGCTCTGGGCGACAGCGACGACTGGGTACGCGGCCTGCACTGCAAATGCGATATTGACGAGGAAAAGCGGTATATCTGCCACTTCCCGCAGGATAACACCATCATCTCGGTCAACTCCGGCTACG
>CAZBAO010000100.1:0-4614 GCA_964490085.1 uncultured Eubacteriales bacterium
CGTCGGTAAACCGCGTCGACGCGTTGACGTACACCGCCGCACTGTCCACCGCCGCGGTGAATTTTGCCGCAGCGTCAGCGTTTTCCGTGACGATCGCATCGCTGTGACCGGTGGAATGCTTCGCAATATGCGCGATCGCCGCGTCAACATCGTCCACCACACCGACCGCTAAAATATAATCCAAAAACTCGGTGTCAAAATCGTGCTTGCCCGCGGGCGTACCGTCAATAATCGCTGCCGCACGGCTGTCGACGCGCAATTCCACGCGGTCGGCGAGCCGCTCACGCAGCCTCGGCAAAAACGCAGATGCGATGTCCTTGTGTACCAGGCACACCTCCGCAGCATTGCACACCGACGGACGGCTGGTCTTCGCGTTTTCAATAATATTCAGCGCCTTCTCCATATCGGCATCTTTGTCCACGTACACGTGGCAGATACCGGTACCAGTCTCGATACACGGCACCAACGCGTTTTCTACGCAGGCGCGAATCAGTCCCGCACCGCCGCGCGGGATCAGCAGATCCACCAGTCCCACCGCCGCCATCAGCTCGGTAGCACTGGTACGGGTGGTATCCTGTACCAGCTGGATCATCGCCTCGGGAAGCCCCACGCGGCGCAAGCCGTCGTGCAGAGCGTCCACGATCGCCTGCGACGACCGGAACGCTTCCTTGCCGCCGCGCAGTACGCACACATTTCCGCTTTTGAATGCCAGTGCCGCCGCGTCCGACGTCACGTTCGGCCGACTCTCGTAGATCATCGCCGTGACGCCCATCGGCACGCTGACCTTCTCGATCATCAATCCGTTCTCACGGTCGATGCGCTCGATCACACGGCCGACCGGATCTGGCAATGCCGCCACCTCGCGGATCCCGTCCGCCATACCAACGATACGCTGTACGGTGAGCGCCAACCGATCCACCATCACGGCAGACAACGAGGCTTTGGCAGCCTCCACGTCCTTCGCGTTCGCTGCCAAAATCGATTTGGTATGTTCGATCAGCGCCTCTGCCATCGCATAAAGCGCTTCATTCTTTTTCTCGGTCGTCAACAATGCCGCCTGTGAACAGGCTTGCTTTGCCGCCTTAAGGATCTCCTGTGTTGTCATACTTTTTGCTTCCTTCCGCAAAAGCGCGTGCCGGTCGCATTACCGACAACGATATCGTACAACAGCTCCGGATGCTCACCGTTGGCGATCACCATGTCGATGCCCGCCTCGGTCGCGATCTGCGCGGCGCGCAGCTTGGTCGCCATACCACCGGTGCCGAGCTTGGAGCCCGCTCCGCCGGCAAGTGCCAATACATCCTCGCTCAAAGCCTCCACCAGCGGGATAAGCCGCGCGTCCGGATGAGTGTGCGGATCGGCGTCGTACAAGCCGTCAATATCCGACAGCAGCACCAGCAGGTCGGCACCCGCGTTCACCGCCACGATCGCACCCAACGTATCGTTGTCACCGATGCCGATCTCCTCGGTCGAGACCGTATCGTTTTCATTGATGATCGGCAGTGCCTCCAGCTCTAACAGACGGAATAAGGTCCGGTGGAAATTCGCACGCCGCTTCTCGTCGTTCAGATCATCTCCCGTCAGCAGGATCTGCGCGACGGTGTGGTTGTATTCCGCAAACAGCTTGTCGTACGTATACATCAACTCACATTGGCCGACCGCTGCGGCGGCCTGCTTGGTCGCCATATCGGTCGGGCGCTCTTTCAGCGACAGCTTACCGACGCCCATGCCGATGGCACCGGACGACACCAGCACCAGCTCGTGTCCGGCGTTTTTCAGATCGCTCATCACCTTACACAACTGCTCCACGCGGCGGATATTGATATGCCCCGTCGCGTGTGCCAGTGTGGAGGTGCCTACCTTTATAACAATACGCATTGTGATTTTCCTCGCTTTATCCGACCTCGACCTCAACCTCAAGTTGTTCTTCCTTCTGTTCGCTTGCGTGCAGCTGCGTCTGGATCGCATCGATCAGCGCCGCCACGTCGGAAAACGCCTTATCCGATGCGTCCGCATACGGCTCCAGCGTGGACAGGATCGTCAGCACATACGGCTGCGGCGCGTACACGATCGCCGCGTCGTGGTAGGCCTGACTGCCCTGCTCCCCGTACTTGTGCGCTACCTCGTAGGTGTCACCAAGTGCATCCGCCAGCATCCCCCCGACCGTTGTGGAGGTCAACCAGCTCTTCAGCATCTCGGCATTCTCATCGCCCTGCTCGATATACTGTGCAATATCCTCAAAATACAAGCCGGCGTCGCGCGCCGACAAATACCCGAAGCGCGGCTTCGGGAATACCAAGGTTAGGTTATTCGCCGCGTTGGAACGAATACCAAGCAATTCGGCGTAGTCATTAAAGCCGGCAAACCCAAACTCCGCGTTCAGCATATAGTACGCCGTGTTATCGCTGTAACGGATCGCATACTCCATCAGCTCCTTAACGGTAAACTCCGTGCCGATCGGCTGTGCGTCAATATGACTGGAGCCACCCTGCTTTTTGGTCATCGTGAGCGTCTTCGTCAGATCCGCACCCGACTCCAACAGGTATTTCACGTACGGCGCCTTGATGACACTCGCGGTCTGGTAGATCTCATCCGCACGAAACTCGATGCTGTAACCATTTTCCAGATCCTTATAATAAAAGGACAGCGTGTTCTTGTACGGACTGCACACGCTCTTCAGCCGCGACAGCAATTCGGGATCCACCTGCTTGCCGTCCGGACAGTTGACCAACAACAGACCGGACGCCTCCGCCTTTTGCGTGGTGGTCGGCGTTTTGGTCGTGGTAGTCGTCGGAACGGTGGTCGTGGTGGTGCCGGTCGTTTCGGCATCTCCGCCGCCCGTACCGCCGCAGCCGCTGCACAACAGCGCCACGCACACCAGCAAACAGCCTATCCGCACTCCGTATTTTTTCATACAAAACGCCGCCTTTCTTCGTAAAACAAGCAACCCAGCCAAGTGTTTCTATTCGCATTTTTCGGTCAGGTTGCTGAGACTTGACCGAAAAACTTTACCGGTTTTTGAAAAAATTTGAAAAAAATATAAAAAAAGCTGCCAATTCTCAAAAACGCATTGACAACGGCAGTTATTTCCTGTATTATAGTATACTGCACTATCGTAGGGAAGTATGCGAACACCGTGTATAGTGTATCACAATCGGTCGCAAAATGCAAGGTTTTTTTCACCGATCGCACACTTTCCGAACGATACCGAAGCAGAGCGGTTCGCTGCCCGTTTTCGGGTGGCAAGGCAAACTATAAAAACAGGAGTGATGGAAGCCGATGGTTAATATCAAACCGGTCCAGCTGGGCAAGACAACCCGTATGAGCTTTTCCAAGATCAACGAAGTGTTGGATATGCCGAATCTCATCGAGATCCAAAAGAACTCGTACCAGTGGTTTTTGGAGGAAGGTCTTAAAGACGTTTTCAACGACACCACGACCATCACGGATTACACAGGTAATCTCTCGTTGGAGTTCTTGGACTACCGGCTGAGCGATACACCGAAATATACCGTTGAGGAATGTAAGGAGCGCGACGTTACCTACGCAGCCCCTTTGTACGTGCGCGCGCGTCTTATCAATAAAGAGACCGGCGAGATCAAGGAGTCCGAGGTGTTCATGGGTGATTTCCCGCTCATGACCGAAAGCGGCACCTTCGTCATTAACGGCGCGGAGCGTGTCATCGTATCACAGCTCGTGCGTTCGCCCGGCGTGTATTACGGCATGAGCTATGACAGCACCGGTAAAAAGCTGTTCTCCTCCACCGTCATTCCGAACCGCGGTGCGTGGCTGGAGTATGAGACTGACTCCTCCGATGTGTTCTCCGTCCGTATCGACAAGAACCGCAAGCTGCCCATCACAGTCTTCGTGCGTGCGTTGGGACTCGGCTCGGATGCCGAGCTTCTCGATTTCTTTGGTGAAGACGAGCGCATCCTCGCCACCATGGAAAAGGATATCACCAAGAACACCGAGGAAGCCCTCTTAGAGGTCTACCGCAAGCTGCGTCCGGGTGAGCCGCTCACGCTTGAAAACTCTCAGCAGCACTTAGAGAACCTGTTCTTTGACCCCCGTCGGTACGATCTGTCCCGCGTGGGCCGCTATAAATACAATAAAAAGCTCGGCATCGGGAGCCGTCTGGCGGGCTGCCGCTTGAGCCGCCCGATCGTCAACCCCGTCACGGGTGAGATCATGGCGGAAGTGGGCGAGGTCATCCGCCGCGAGCGTGCGACGGAGATCGAGGATGCCGGTGTCTGCGTTGCCTATGTTGACGTGGACGATCACGGCGAGCACACGGAAGTCAAGATCATCTCCAACGGCATGGTCGACCTGTCGCTGTTCGTCAGTGAAGCCGTGTACGAGGCTGTGAAGAAGGTCGTCAACGAGCGCGTCCGCTTCACCGTGTTGCAGGAGATCCTGGAAAGCACCGAGGGTGACGAGGCACTGATCGAGGCACTGATCGCACGCGCCGCCGATCTGATCCCGAACCACATCATCGTAGACGATATCTTAGCGTCCATCAACTATGTCAACTGCCTCGGTCACGATATCGGCACCACCGATGACATCGACCACTTGGGCAACTGCCGCATACGTTCGGTGGGCGAGCTCTTGCAG
>CAZBAO010000101.1:0-4589 GCA_964490085.1 uncultured Eubacteriales bacterium
TATTTCGTAAATGCCCGTTGGCTCGGCGGTATGCTTACCAACTTCCGCACGATCCGCGGTCGTATCGCTCGTTTGAATCAGCTGAAAGCGATGGCAGAGGACGGCACGTTTGATCTGTTGCCGAAGAAAGAAGTTATCAAACTCAACCATGAAATTGAGAAGCTCGAGAAATTCCTCGGCGGTATCAAAGGCATGGATAAGATCCCCGGCGCGTTGTTCATCGTCGATCCCCGCAAGGAGAAGATCGCTGTTGCCGAGGCTAAAAAGCTGGGTATTCCGATCGTTGCGATCGTCGACACTAACTGCGATCCCGATGATGTTGATTATGTGATTCCCGGCAACGACGACGCTATCCGCGCTGTCAAGCTGATCGCCGGTGCGATGGCAAGTGCGATCATCGAGGGTCGCCAGGGCGAACAGGCTGCTGAAGAAGCCCCCGCCGCTGAAGCGACTGTTGAGGAAGCTGTCGAGGCTCCCGCCGCTGAATAATCACAGGAGGTATATAAGCTATGGCTTTTACTGCACAAGATGTTAAGAAACTGCGTGATATGACCAACGTCGGTATGATGGATTGCAAAAAGGCACTTACCGAGACTGACGGCGATATGGACAAGGCTGTTGATTGGCTGCGTGAAAAGGGTCTTGCAAAGGCTGCTAAGAAAGCGGATCGCGTTGCTGCGATGGGCGTGGCGTATGCCGCCGTCGTGAACGGCGTCGGTGTCGTGATCGAAGTCAATGCGGAGACCGACTTTGCCGCTAAAACCGACGCGTTCACGGATCTCGTTAAGAATCTGGCCGAGGTCGTTGCCACTCAGGCTCCTGCCGATGTTGAGGCGCTCAAGGGGTGCACCTATCCGAACTCCAACCTGACCGTGACCGAGATCATGCAGGAGAAGGTCATGTCTATCGGCGAAAATATGCAGATCCGTCGCTTTGCCCGTTTTCCCGAGAACACCTCCGTTGCGTATGTTCACGCCGGCGGTACGCACGGCGTACTGGTCAACCTCGCTGTTGAGGGTGACATTGACGTGACCGAGGTCGGTAAGAACGTGGCGATGCAGATCGCCGCCATGGGCCCGAAATATTGGGACAAGGCGCAGGTTCCGCAGACCGACGTTGACAAAGAGCTGCAGGTTCAGATCGCTTTGATGAACAACGATCCGAATATGGCTACCAAACCGGATGCTGTCAAAGAGAAGATCGCTGCCGGTAAGATGAACGCTTTTTATAAAGAGTCTTGCCTGTTGCAGCAGGAATTTGTTCGCTCCGATCTGTTCAAGGGTGATGTCGCCGGCTACATTGCCGACGCTGCCAAGAAGCTGGGCGGTTCCATCAAGTTCAAAGATGCCATTCACTACATTATGGGTGAGGGTATCGAGAAGAGAGAAGACGACTTCGCTGCTGAAGTGGCTTCCATGGCGAAATAAGATAGTCTAAGTAAAAACGCGCCTGTGCGGATATGCACAGGCGCGTTTGCGTTATTGGACGTGATTTTCCGCTTTCCAGTTGAGGTAGTCGTCGTAGGTCATCATCTTATCAATGATCGTGCCGTCGACGCGGAATTCGATAATACGGTTAGCAACCGTTTCGATAAACTGATGGTCATATGATGAGAACAGCACGTTGCCGGGGAACGCGATCAAACCGTCGTTGACTGCCGTAATGGATTCTAGGTCAAGGTGGTTTGTCGGCTGATCCAACAACAGCACATTGGCACCGAACATCATCATGCGAGAGAGCATGCAGCGGACTTTTTCACCACCGGACAATACCCTGACCGGCTTTTGAACGTCGTCTCCGGAAAAGAGCATCTTACCGAGGAAGCCGCGCAAATAAGTCTCAGTGTTATCAGTAGAATACTGGTTCAGCCACTGCAACAGATTGAGGTCACAATCGTCAAAGAACGCAGAATTATCCTTGGGGAAATAGGATTGCGAGGTCGTGCCACCCCATTTAAAAGTGCCGGAATCCGGCGTGATCTCTTCCGTGAGAACACGGAACAGGGCGGTGATCGCCAGCTCGTTTTCGCCTACAAAAGCAATTTTGTCACCTTTATTGACACGGAACGACACGTGATCCAATACGGTGTTACCGTCGGTCGTCAAACAAAGGTCCTCCACCGCCAAAATCTCTTTACCTGCCTCACGGTCCATATTGAAGCCGACAAACGGATAACGGCGTGAGGACGCCGGCATTTCCTCGACGCTGAGCTTTTCGATCAGCTTTTTGCGGGAAGTCGCTTGTTTCGATTTGGATTTGTTAGCCGAGAAGCGCTGAATAAAGCTTTGTAGTTCGCGGATCTTATCTTCTGCCTTCTTGTTCTGCTCTTTCATGATCTTCTGCATCAACTGGCTGGATTCATACCAGAAATCGTAGTTGCCGACATAGATCTTGATCTTGTTGTAGTCGACATCCACGATATGCGTGCAGACATTGTTAAGAAAATGACGGTCGTGGGATACCACGATGACCGTACCGATATAATCCATTAAAAAGTCTTCAAGCCATGCAATGGAAGCGATATCCAAGTGGTTGGTAGGCTCGTCAAGCAGGATGATATCCGGCTGACCGAACAACGCCTGTGCCAACAGCACCTTGACTTTATCCTTATCGGGTAGAGAACTCATCTGCTGATATAGAATATCGGTGGAAAGGCCGAGGCCCTGCAGGATCTGTCCTGCCTCGGTTTCTGCCTCCCAGCCGTTGAGCTCTGCAAACTCACCTTCCAGTTCGGAAGCCAGCACACCGTCTTCTTCAGTGAAATCCTCTTTGGCGTACAAGGCATCCTTTTGTTGCATGATCTCATACAGGCGCGGATTACCAAAAATCACGGTGTCCAGCACCGTATATTCGTCGTATGCGTAATGATCCTGCTTGAGCACCGACATACGGTTTTTCTTATCAATGATGACTTCACCCGACGACGGCTCCAGATCCCCCGATAAGATTCGCAAAAAAGTGGATTTGCCGGCGCCGTTTGCGCCGATCACGCCATAGCAGTTACCCGGCGTAAACAAGAGATTAACATGTGTAAAAAGGTTTTGTCCGCTGAAATTGATGCCTAAATCCGATACGGTAATCATGGTGCCTCCAAAAACAGTTCAAAATATTTTAAAATTCGTTCCTTATTTTACCATGATTTTTTCTGCGTTGCAAGAGCTGTTGACGAATCTGCGGAGAAATCCCCGAAAATAATCGCTTGGCTGTAGCTGCACGCGCAGTATGAAACAAAGGCGATACGTAAAAGAAGGGAACCAGCACGATCATGGAAAAGCACCAACCGGCGTAATCCAAATAGAGCAGCGTCCACTTGCTCGTATATCCCTTGGACAAGCGCTTAGAAAGTGAAAGCGCGTGCTTTGCCGATACTACCTGCGTCAACAAGTATGCGGCGGGAATGTACCGAAACAGTAATATCTCCGCGGCAGTGAGAGCAATCACCAAAAACACAAGTGAAAGCACAAAGGATATCATGGCAAAGGTCTCCGAGCCGGCCTGCTCGGCAACTCTGCTGATATACAAAAAGATGGCTGAGGGAACGCACAGCACGATATGCAAAGCTGTGCGGCGGATCCAAAGTCCGAGTCGCCAGCCGATACTGCGAGGATATCCGTAGCGGTAAAACTGAAACAGCAGCTTTACTTTTGCGCCGCCTCCGTCGGTGACCAACGTTTCATAGAAGAACGCACGTCCCGCTTTCAGTGGTGACAGCAGCAACAGGTCTGCCACCAAAGAAATGGGGAGAAAGGGAATATCCGGAAAACGATAAAGGCACATCCCTTCTGCGACGATCAAAAGAAGCTCCGCACATAGGCAGATCACCTGTACAAGGACTGCCGTTGTCCAGCGCCCTTGCAAATACACGGCGGCTTGTGAACGGTTTACAATCGGTTTTGCCATATCGTCACCCCGATGATAGTATGGGCGCAACAAACGTCTGTAATCACACCGTGCCGTGACGATGAAGCAATCGTATGATACTTTTCCGAAGCATATCAAAGGGTATGACCAACGCCGCAAGGGATAGGATAACGAACAATTCGCGCGGGGTGAGTCCCGCTGTGCGGAACAGCGTGCCGCCGTAGTAGATCAGTGTGATCTGTATGGCCATGACGGCGGTCATAATGATAACGAAGGACGGATTCTTTCTCAGATGAGAGAGCAAATTAAGACGCGTCGTACGAGCGTTAAAGCTATTAAAAATACCGCAGAAAATAAAAAGAGCAAAGAAAGCGGTCATCCAATAGATCGGTTGAATATCGTAGCGAAACAGCAGCTTTGAAAAATCCAACCGTAAAAACGCAACGCACAACGCGACGGTAAATCCGCCGGTGCAAAGGATCTGGTTGAGCATATACCGATTAAGGATGGGTTCATCACGGCGCTTCGGCGATTCTTCCATATATTCTTTCAGCGGAGGCTCACCGGCAAACGCGAGCCCTGCCAGAGTGTCCATGATCATATTGATCCACAGCATTTGCATGACCGTTACCGGCGTATCCACACCGATAAATGGCCCTATTATGGAGATTCCGACAGCGCACAGATTCATTGTCAGCTGAAAAATGATAAATTTTCGGATGCTTTTA
>CAZBAO010000102.1:0-4573 GCA_964490085.1 uncultured Eubacteriales bacterium
TCTGATTGACGGTGGTCATCAGCTTACGGTCGGAATCAAACGGGATCTCCGCCAAGCGGGGATAGGATTTGTTAAGCTCGTCCTTCGGTAAGCCGTTTTTGTGAGCGGCAAGCACGATGGCGGTCTCGGTGGGATCGCCGATGTGCTGCTCGGCACCGTCTTTGCCGAACACGACCGAGCCGTCACAGCACAGCGTGCCGTAGGTCAGCAATTTCTTGACTGCATCGGTGTTACCCGCGCTGATCGTTTCCACGGCGGTGGAGCCGTCAACAAAGGCTTTTACAAGCGTCATACGGTTCTGCGTGAGTGTACCGGTTTTATCCGAACAAATGACCGACGCACTGCCCAGCGTTTCCACGGCGGGCAGACGGCGGATCAGCGCATTGCGCTTGACCATACGCTGAACACCGATGGACAACACGATGGTGACGATCGCCGGCAAGCCTTCGGGGATCGCGGATACCGCGAGCGATACGGCAACCATGAACATATCCAACGGATTTTGACCGTTCAACCAACCGATGACAAAGACGATCGCACAAGCGGCGAGTGCCACGAAGCCAAGATATTTACCCAGTTGTGCGAGCTTTTCCTGCAAGGGGGTCTGGCCATCTTCTTCGCTGTCAAGCAGATTTGCGATCTTGCCCATTTCGGTATTCATACCGGTTGCGGTAACGATGGCGGTACCTGTGCCGTAGGTGACGCTGCAACCCGAGAACACCATATTGGTGCGATCACCAAGCGGTGCGTTTTCGTCCACGATCGCCTCGGCGTCTTTTTCGGACGGCACGGATTCACCGGTCAGTGCGGCTTCCTCTGATTTTAAGCCGGCACTGTGCAGCAAGCGCGCGTCTGCCGGAATGAAGTCACCGGCTTCCAGACGAATGATGTCGCCCGGCACCAGATCGGCGGCGTCAACGACACATTCCGCACCATCGCGAATGACACGAGCGTGCGGCGCAGACATGCCTTTCAACGCTTCCAACGCCTTCTCGGCCTTGCTTTCCTGCATTACACCCATTACGGCGTTCAAGATAACGATGAGCACGATCAAGCCCGGCTCAAACAGCTCGCCCCAGTGACCGGTCTTGATTCCCTCAGACACGGCAATGACCGCTGAGATGATGGCGGCCAAAATGAGGATGATGATCATAACGTCCTTGAACTGGTCAAAGAACCGTTGCATCACGGTCTTTTTCTTTTTCTCCTGCAATCTGTTCGGTCCGTGCTTCTGCTGAAGCTCCGTGACCTGTGCGGCGGTCAGACCCGTCTCCACGTTTGAGGATAAGAGTCCTAATGTTTGACCTTTTGCCTGATTATGTGCTGCCAACGCTAATACCTCCTATAAGAAATAAAGTGGAATCGGCTTGCCTCATAGCATACCGAATTTTCCCATGCCTTGTATTCTTTTTATAAAGAATTTTTATTTGGAAATTATTTTGTAAAAAGCAGAAATTTCTTGCAAAATCGTGATATTTCTGTCAATATATAACTGTAGAGAATGTGGGCGGCAGATCCCGTGGGTTATTCACGGTTTAAAATGAGATCTTGCTTCGGAGATACACCAAATTTTGATTTGTACGCGTAGAAAAACGCCGAATATTCGTGAAAGCCGCACTGAGTGGCGACCGCGGTGGGATGTCTGCCGTTTTGCAGCAGTTCCTTGGCCATTACCAGCCGCTTGGTCTTGATATATTCACACACGGTGGAACCGGTCAGCCGTTTGAACTTGCGGTTGAGGTGCGATCGGCTGACGTAGAATTTTTCACATAAGCCTTCTAAGGACAAGTCTTCCGTCAAATGACGGTTGATATACGCGATGATATCCGCCACGTTGTCCTTGCTTTCTTCCTTGTCCTCCAGATAGGGGGCCTGTTTGCTCAGCTCGGATATGAGTACCGTCAAATATAACCGTTGTTCCTCAGGATCGTCGGTGGCGCAGATCTTGTGAAAATACTCCGTCCAGCGATGTCCGGCAAAGCGGGCGGCAGGGTAATAGTTGCACTTCCCGAGCGGCCTATCATCCAGAAACGGCAGTGCGGTTTCCTTGTATGTACCGAGCAGCGCGTCAGCGTTAAACTGCACGAATATCCTCTCATACGGCATATCGTTGCCGAACAGCAGTGTGTGTGCCTCTGCTTTTTTTGTGATTAGGATGTCGCCTTGCTTCAATCGGTATACGGTGCCCTCGATAAAATATTTTGCTGTTCCGGATACAAAACAGTAGATCTCATACGTTTCGTGTGTGTGCATCGTAAACTTACTGATATCGGGATGAGCCGTATAGCGATGCTCTGCGTTGATGATCGGCGTTGCCATGTTTATCACCTCTTCTCCCACAGTATAACCGAATATGCGCATATTTTCAATGTTTTTTCACCTTTATTTGATATAGACTTGAAAAGAGATTTCCTGTATACTATAGTATTACATAAGGGAGTGACTGTATGAAGCAAACGGCGTTTATCACCAGCGCGGCGGCAAAAAAGCTGTACCGCATTACTAAAGCTCTTCCCATCGTGGATTATCATTGCCACCTGTCACCGAAGGAGATATATGAAGATCGTCCCTTTGAAAACATCGGTGAGATCTGGCTTGCCGGTGACCATTACAAATGGCGGTTGATGCGTACCGCGGGCATCGACGAGGCCTACATAACCGGTAAGGAAACGACCTACAAGGAGAAATTCCTCAAATACGCTGAGGCGTTGGAGCTCGCTGCCGGTCATCCGCTGTATCATTGGTCGCATATGGAGCTGGCGCAGTATTTCGGCATTCATATACCGCTGAAGAAAGCGAGCGCCGAGACGATCTGGAACCAAGCGAATGCCTATATTGCCAAAACGGCAATGTCTCCGCGCAAACTGATCGCGCAGTCGAACGTGGAGATCATTTGCACGACGGATGATATTGTTGACGATCTGTCGTGGCACGAAAAGATCGCCGCGGACGATACCATCACGACCCGTGTATTACCCTCGTTCCGCACGGACAACGTGATGCTGGTGCGCCGCAAGGATTACGCGGATTATGTTCAGAAGCTCAGCGCGGTCAGTGGGGTGGAGATCACCGATCTTGAAACACTCAAGGCTGCGATAGCAAACCGCTTGGATTTCTTTGCGGCACACGGTTGCCGATGCAGTGACGTCGGTATTCCGGTATTTCCGGACCGTATTGCCGATGACGCTGAGAGCGATGCCATCTTCCGCGCGGTGCTTGCCGGTAAGACGATCACCGACGACGAGTACGGCGGGCTGATCGGAAACCTATACGTCTATGTCAACGGCTTGTACAAAGAGAAAAATATGGTGTCGCAGTGGCACTTGGCGGTCGTGCGCAACGCGAATTCCGTTCTCGCCGAACAGCTCGGTGCCGATTGCGGTGTCGATTGTGTCGGTAACACGGTGGACGGTAACGCGCTCATCCGTATGCTGGACGCCATCAGTGTGAAAACAGGACTTCCTAAAGTCGTGATCTACACGCTCAACGAGGCAAATATTGCGCAGATCGCCTGCATTACGGCGGCGTTCCCGAACGTTCGCGCCGGTGCGGCTTGGTGGTTCTGCGATCATAAGCGCGGCATCGAGGACGAGATCAAGACGATCTCGGAAAACGCCTCTTTGGGTAGCTTCTACGGTATGCTGACCGACTCGCGCAGTTTCTTATCTTATGCCCGACATGACTATTTCCGTCAGATCCTTTGTAATCTGATCGGTGAATGGGTACAGAGCGGGGAATACGACGGCGCATCTGCCGAAACTCTCGTTACCAAAATTTGCTATACGAATATTAAGGAGGCACTCGTATGAAACAACTCATTGAACAGATCCAAAACACGGCCGTCATTCCGGTCATCAAGATCGACAACGTCGAGGATGCGCTGCCGTTGGCGGAAGCGCTGAAGAAAGGCGGTTTGTGTGCCGCGGAGATCACGTTCCGCACTGATGCCGCGGAGGAATCCATCCGCCGCATTGCCGAAGCATATCCCGATTTTCTGATCGCCGCCGGTACCGTGCTTACTCCCGAACAAGCGGACAAGGCCATGGCGGCGGGTGCTTCCTTTATCGTGAGCCCCGGCACCAATCCGGAGGTCGTCAAGCATTGCAACGACAAGGGATATCCCATCATTCCCGGTGTTTGCACGCCGAGTGAGGTCGAAACGGCAATGTCGCTCGGGCTGACCTATCTTAAATTTTTCCCCGCAGAAGCGGCGGGCGGAGTCAAGATGATCAAGGCGATGGCGGCACCGTATACAAAGGTCAAATTTATGCCTACCGGCGGTGTCGGTGTGAAAAATCTTGCCGAGTATCTCACCTGCAAAGCGGTGTTCGCGTGCGGCGGAAGCTGGATGGTACCGTCCGATAAGATCGCTGACGGAAAATTTGACGAGATCGAAGCCCTCACCCGTGAGGCAGTACAGTTAGTAAAGGAGATCAAACAATGAGCAGAGTTGTCACATTCGGCGAACTGATGCTTCGCCTTGCCCCCAACGGTTACTATCGATTTTTCCAGAACGATCAGATGCAGGCTACCTTCGGCGGCGGTGAAGCCAACGTCGCGGTATCGCTGGCCA
>CAZBAO010000103.1:0-4446 GCA_964490085.1 uncultured Eubacteriales bacterium
CCCTGATAAACAGGGCATAAAAAAAGGTTGCATCTTTTTGATGCAACCTTTCTGGCGGAGAAGGAGGGACTCGAACCCTCGCGCCGGTTACCCGACCTACGCCCTTAGCAGGGGCGCCTCGTCACCAACTTGAGTACTTCTCCATAACAAGTCGAATGCGGTGAGCAAACGACCTATTTATTCACTTGAAAAGTGTGGCGGAGAGGAAGGGATTCGAACCCTTGGCTCTTTCGAGTCACCGGTTTTCAAGACCGGCTCCTTAAACCGCTCGGACACCTCTCCGTTTCAAGAACGAATGTAATCATAGCACTTTTTCGATCCGTTGTCAACAGAAAAGTGATGGATATCGCGTAAAAAATTACAGGTACTGCAAAAGCTCCAGTGGATGATCGATCAAAATGTCCGCGCCGGCAGCGCGCAACTCAGCTTCCCCGCGAAAGCCCCATGTTACACCTGCTGCTACCATGCCGGCGTTATGTCCCGTGTGAATGTCTACATCCGAATCGCCCACAAACAGCGTTTCTTCCGCGGTAGCGTTTAGATCCTGCAGCGCCAATCGCACGACCTGTGGATCGGGCTTGTGCGGTCTGCCCTCTACCGCACCGCCGTACACGCAAGCAAACGGGTACTTGTCGAACAGCAATTCGGCAAGCTTACGCGCCTGCGTTTCGGGTTTGTTGGTAACGATCCCCAGCTTATAGCCACGCTTTGTCAGTTCGTCGAGCAAGGCATAGATCCCGTCGTAAGGCGCCGTTTTTATGCAAAAGTTGCGGTCATAGATCTCTAAAAACCGCGCAAATGCCGCATCGATCTCTTGCTCGGCACTGCCCTCACCCATCGCGCGCTCCACCAGCTTTCTGGCTCCGTTGCCCACAAAAAGGCGATACTGATCGAAAGAATAGATCGGGGCATCCGTACCGTCGCCACGTCCCAATTCATGCAACACCGCTTCGGTCGCATCAGCCAGATCGGCGATCGTGTCGATCAGCGTACCGTCTAAATCAAATAATATGGTATTCCAGCGTAACATTCATTACCTCTTTCTGCGGACACGGCGCACGACGTAAAGTATAAAGCACGCCGCCGCCACGACGCCGACCAAGATCGTAAACACCGACCAACGGGGATCCGCCAGTTTGAGTTGCATCCACAGCGTATCCATGTGCATCGTGATCTTGTCTGGCAGGGTCTCAAACATTTCAGTCTTAGCAAGCACTTCTTCGGACGGATAGAAATTTTCATTCTCACCGATTTCGGGATCCAACAGCGTGCGCGCCTCCTCCTGCGGGGTGGAATATCCAATGTATTCCGCGTTTAACAGGGCAATATCGGTGCGGCACAAGAAGTTGATATATTCCTCCGCCTCTCGCTTGTGCGGCGAATTCGCCGGTACGCACAAAGCATCCACGAACAGATTGGTACCGGTTTGCGGAATAAAAAAGTCTATAGCAGGATTGCCTTCTTCTTCATCCATCATGACGATACCGTCGCCGGCATAATAGGGCGCGATCCACGCTTCTTCGTTGATCATCTTGTCATAGACCTGATCCATGACGTATTGGTGTAACACCGGCTTTTGCTCGCGCAACACCTGATACGCAGCATCCCACTCGGCAAGGTCCTGCGTATTTAAGGAAAAGCCGCATTTGAGCAACGCGATGCCGAATGCGTCCCGCGGGTTGTCAAACATAAAGATTCGACCGCTGTATTTTTCACTCCACAGCAAATCCCAACCGAGTTGCAGATCCGTCTCGTCCACGTATTTCGTGTTGTAGAAGATACCGACCGTTCCCCACGTGTAAGGAACGGAATACTCGTTATTCGGATCGTACGAGGGATTGAGCAGGGAAGAATTGATCTTGGACAGATTCGGGATATTGGTAAAATCCAGTTTTGCCAGCTTTCCCTCTTTGATCATTTTACCGACCATATAATCCGAGGGAACGATCACGTCGTAGATCGCCGCACCGGAATCCAGAACCGCATACATGCTTTCGTTGTCTGTAAAATTTTTATAGTTGACTTTAATTCCTGTTTCCTTCGTAAACAGATCGTTTACGGTGGGGTCGATATACTCGCCCCAGTTGTACACATTCAGCGTTACGCTCGTGTCGATCTCATCCGCAGTAACCGACGGAACACACACACACAGTAGCGAAAGGACAACCAAACCAACACTCAACAAGCGCTTCATTTGGCATTCCCTCCTTTGCGTGAGGGCGCGGAGCGAATCTGCAGAATGTTAATAAGCAATAAGAGGATCAGCACCGCACCAAACATCAGTGTGGAAAGAGCGTTGATCTCCGGTGTGACGCGGCGTTTAACCATCGAATAGATGGTAACAGACAGATTTTGCGCCGATGCTCCCGATGTGAACAGGCTGATAACGAAATCATCCAGTGACATGGTAAACGCCATCAACGCACCGGTAATGATACCGGGCAGGATCTCCGGCACCATCACCTTGAAAAAGGCAGATACAGGCGGACAGCCGAGATCGACCGCCGCTTCATACAGGTGCGGATTTGCCTGCCTGAGCTTGGGCATCACCTGTAGGATCACATACGGGATACAGAAAGTGATGTGCGACAATAACAAGGTCGTATATCCCGGCTGCAACAGACCGGTCGTCCGATAAATAAACACAAACAACAGCATCAGCGCAATACCGGTAACGATTTCGGGATTGACCATTGGGAAATTGTTGACGGCTAACAACACCTTGCGCAAACGGCTGTTCACACTTCGAATACCGATCGCCGCAAGCGTACCGATGATCGTGGACACAACGGTAGCAATGATCGCGACCGACAGCGTAACACCAAGCGCCGACAGGATCTCCTCGTCGCGGAACAGCTCCTCATACCACCGCAACGAAAAGCCGTTCCAGACGACACGGCTCTTGGAATCGTTGAAGGAGAACACGATGAGCACCAAGATCGGTGCGTACAAAAACGCAAAGATCAAACCGTTATAGATACGGGAGAGAGTTTTCATCCGAGTTCATCCTCCTCTCCCTTATCCACCATGCCGGTGACCGCCATACAAATGAGGATCATCACCATCAGCACGAGCGACAGCGTAGCGCCGATATGGTAATCCGCGCCCTGACCGATAAACATCGTTTCAATGGCATCGCCGATCATCAGCGTT
The DNA here is from genome assembly GCA_964490085.1 of uncultured Eubacteriales bacterium. Taxonomy (GTDB): domain Bacteria; phylum Bacillota; class Clostridia; order Oscillospirales; family Acutalibacteraceae; genus RGIG3009. The sequence continues at coordinate 3,154 of CAZBAO010000103.1, forward strand.
TTACTGCCGCCGAGCAATTTGGTGATCACAAAGGTACTGACAGCAGGGACAAACACCATGGTGATACCGCTGAGCATACCGGGAACAGACAGCGGGATGATCACCTTACGGAACACCTGAAAAATGTTAGAGCCAAGATCCTGCGCCGCCTCGATCACGCTGTTGTCGATCTTTGCCATAACGGAATACAGCGGCAACACCATAAACGGCAGGAAGTTATACACCATGCCCAGCACAACCGCGCCGCTCGTATTGATAAGTGACAGCGACTGTCCCTCCGGCAACAGACCGACCAGACGGAGCAGCTGATTGATAAAACCGTTGTTTTCTAAGATCGACATCCACGCATAGGTGCGAAGCAGAAAATTCATCCACATCGGCAGCATAATGATCATCACCATTGTCTGCTGCACACGACCCTGTGCGCGCGAAATGGTATAGGCAAGCGGAAACGCCAAGACAAGGCAGATCACAGTCGCGATCGCCCCAAGTGCAATGGAAATGCCGAACGTGCCGGCGTAATCCACAATAGATGATAAATTGGACAGCGTAAAGCTACCGCTATCATCGGTAAACGCGAACCAAACGACGATACCGAGCGGGATAACGGTAAACAGCGCCATCCATACCGCAAACGGTGCGGCCGCCCCTCTCGATTTGATCATGCCTCTGCCTCCGCGGCATCCTCAGTCAGATCGATCTCGGGGTTAGCCATTTCATCAAATTCTTCGGAATACGAGCTGTAGTCACCAAATTCACCGGAATACTCCGACTTTTTCATTATATGGATATCCTCGGGATTCAGCACAATGCCGATCACCGAATCCACCGGATAATAATCGGTCGTTTGGATCATCCACTTAAAGCCCTTGAAATCCACGATCGTTTCAAAATGCACGCCCTTAAAGGTGACGGCTGTGACCGTGCCGGTCAGATCGCCCTTGTCGGCGGGAACGATGTCAATGTCCTCCGGACGGATCACAACGTCTACCGGCTCCTTTTTCTCAAAGCCCGCGTCCAAGCAACGGAATTTCCGACCGAAGAACTCCACCAGAAAGTCCTCGTGCATGATACCGTCTAAAATATTACTCTCACCGATAAAATCCGCGACAAACGCGTTCTGCGGCTCATTGTAAATATCTTGCGGCGTGCCGATCTGCTGGATCTTGCCGTTGTCCATCACCACAACGGTGTCGGACATTGACAGGGCTTCCTCTTGATCGTGCGTCACGTAAATAAAGGTAATTCCCAGGCTTTTCTGAATATTTTTCAGCTCGACCTGCATATCCTTAC
>CAZBAO010000104.1:0-4436 GCA_964490085.1 uncultured Eubacteriales bacterium
TCATAGGGGTGTGCGAGTATATAGATTTGTGGGTTAAAGAATCCCTCCACCAACCATAATCCCCTCGCCACGCTTCGCGCGGCCCCCTCCCTTTAGGGCAAGGGAGGCTAAATTTGTCCCCAACTTGACACAACCATATACTCATCACAAAGGACGTGACGCTGTGCTGAAACTATATTTCAAAAAGTTGTTTTTCACCTTTTTGTTTATCGTCGGTTTCTTTTTGTTGTATTTTGCTGTTACGGTTGCCTGGTATTGGTTGTTGCCCTGCAAACCCTTGGAAATTGTCCGCACCTATGCCGATGGTACGTATGTTTGTTTATTAAGTCACGATATATGATGAGGAGGAAAAACGATGCCGATTCAATTTTATGACGATTCACAAACGTTTAAATTGGACACAGAGCATACCAGTTATGTGTTTTATATCAACGAATACGGGAAACTCATTCATTTGTATTTCGGCGCCAAGATTCACGATACCGATATGTCGTATCTGAAATACCACGGGTATCGGGAATTTCATCCCAATCCGATTGCGGAGGACAATGGATTTTCGCTCAATTCCGTGTTACAGGAATATCCGACCTTCGGGTGCGGTGATTTCCGTCGCAGTGCGTTGGCGATCCGCGGCGATAACGGTTGTTTGAGTACCGATCTTATCTATAAAGAGCATCGCATCATCGACGGGAAATACACCTTAGACGGGTTGCCGGCCGTGTATGACGACGGCAAAGCGGCGCAAACGTTGGCGGTGACGGTGACGGATCCGCTCACCGGTGCGAACGTGGAACTGTTATATGCGGTCATCGAGGGATATGATGCCGTTATGCGCGCTGCGCGGATACGCAACCGCGGCAGCGTACCGCTTACGGTTGAGCGTGCCGCCTCGTGCGCAGTGGATTTCAACACGATGGAGTTTGATTTGGTCCACTTACAGGGTCGCTGGGCAAGAGAACGGCAGATCGAACGCGAACCGCTCACCCATAGCACCCGAACGGTTTCCAGCTTGAGAGGTGCATCGGGTCACGTTCACAATCCGTTTGCGGCGCTCTTATCCAAGCACGCGACCGAAGACGTCGGCGAAGTATACGGGTTCAGCTTGGTGTACAGCGGCAGTTTTGCGATTGAAACGGAATGCGATTCGTTGGATCAAACGCGTGTGGTGATGGGGATCCATCCCGACGATTTTTCTTGGAAATTGGATGTCGGTGAAACGTTCTGCACCCCCGAATCCGTGCTGGTATTTTCGTCGCAAGGTATCGGTGGTATGTCCCGCACGTTCCATGCACTGTATCGCGATCACTTGTGTCGGGGCGAATGGAAGAACAAGTGCCGCCCGATCGTACTCAACAATTGGGAAGCGACCTATTTTGATTTTAATGACGAAAAGCTGCTTGGCCTTGCCAAAGAGGCGCGTGACCTGGGCGTGGAGCTGTTGGTGATGGATGACGGCTGGTTCGGGCATCGCAACAGCGATGCCGGCTCAATGGGCGACTGGTACGTTAACCGTGAAAAATTACCGCACGGGCTCGGTTCCTTGGTGGATGACGTGCGTGGCTTGGGAATGGAGTTCGGTATCTGGTTCGAGCCGGAGGTGATCTCCGAGGATTCTGCGTTGTTCCGTGCGCATCCGGATTGGGTGTTGTGCGCACCGGGGCGCACGCCCTCGCTCGGTCGCAACGAATATATATTGGATTTGACGTGCCGCGACGTGCGCGACTATCTTGTGGAAACGCTTTCCGCGGTGTTAAATGCGGCGGATATTCGATACGTTAAATGGGATTTTAACCGCAATTTGACCGAGGTGGGCAGCCCGGCTGTCCCCAAAGACCGCCAGGGTGAAGTAATGCACCGTTACGTGCTTGGCGTGTATGAGATATTAGAGCGCTTGACCGCGCTGTTTCCGCACGTTCTGTTTGAAGGATGCTCCGGCGGCGGTGGCCGTTTTGATCCCGGTATGCTGTACTATTTCCCGCAGATCTGGACCAGTGACAACACCGATGCTATGGATCGGTGCAAGATCCAATACGGCACGTCGCTCGTATATCCCTTGTCGGCAATGAGCGCGCACGTTTCTGCCGTTCCCAATCACCAGACGGGGCGCGTGACGCCGCTTTCCACGCGCGGTAACGTGGCATACACGGGTGCCTTTGGGTACGAGCTCGATCTGTTCCATTTGGATGAAACCGAAAAAGAGGAGATCCGCCAACAAATCGATTTTTACAAACAATACGCCTCCGTGTTTGCCAAGGGCGATCTGTACCGTCTGGTCAGTCCTTTCGATGATCCGCATTGTTGCGCATGGGAATGTGTATCGGCTGACAAACAAACGGTTGCCGTGACGTTTGTCGTCGTTCGGTCATATCCCTATATGAGCGTGAATCTGCGCCTGAAGGGGTTGGATCCTGAAACACAATATCGCTCGCTTACGGATGGCCGTGTCTATTACGGCGACACCTTGATGAACGCCGGATTAAATCTTAACGGCAGTTATGCAGACGGTGAAAGTCGCTTGCTGATCTTTCAGGTTGTTTCTTGAATAAAGGACGGGCTCCTTCGCTTCTGCGGAGGAGCCCGTTTGTTAGCATCATTTGATTGGTGTATCCGGTGTTTTTTTAAGGAAATACAGCATAAAGGGAATACAGGTCAGACCGTTGAGCAGATCGGTCAGCGGTTGCGCTAACTGAATACCGGTGAGCCCCCACAACTGTGAACCGATGAGTAGCAGCGGGATGAAATACAAGCCGGAACGGAGCAGGGACAAAAACGAGGAGATACCGGCCTTTCGAATGCTTTGGTACAGCATATTGACGGGAATGGACAGGGGCATAAATAAGAGCCCGACCGAGGCGTATCGCAAAGCGGTGACCCCGACGGTGATCACCGCCGGATCCTTTTGAAAAAGATACACGATCTGTTCGGCAAAGATAAAGCCGACGGTCGAGAGCAACAGTACGCACACAAAGCCGACAACGGTCGTGAACAGCAGTCCCTTTTTCACGCGCTTATACTCACCGGCTTGATAGTTGAACGACGCGACGGGCTGAAAACCTTGACCGATACCAAGCCCGATACACATCACGAACATTGAATAGCGGTTCACCACGCTCATCGCGGCGATGGCGGCATCTCCAAACGGTTTTGATAAGTTGTTGAGTAAACCGGTTGAGATGGAGGTGAGGCCTTGGCGAATGAGCGAGGGGAGACCGACCTTGCAGATCGACAGATAAGTCCCCGCCGAACGGCTGATATAACGGGGACGGAGCTGGCCTTGTGCCATACGCTCATACATAATAAGCAGGATGACGAAGCTGATGACCTGCGAAATCGCGGTTGCCATACCGGCGCCAAACACGCCGAGGTGACAACGCACAACGAAAATATAATCCCCAAAGATGTTGAGGATGCCGCCGGCGGTCAGACCGAACATCGCGTAGAACGCCTTGCCTTCATACCGCAGGTTATTGTTAAGGATCAGCGAACCGACCATAAACGGGCAGGCGAGCAGCACCCACAGACCGTAGTCCTTGGCGTGCGGCAAAATGGTATCGGTGCTGCCGAGCAACCGCATAAACGGATCCAAGAAGATCAGTCCCAGCACCGCTAAAACGGTACCCGCGGCGATGCCGACATAAAAAGCAGAGGACACATACCGCGAGGCTTCGTTGGTGTCTTTATCGGCAAGTGCTTTGGATACGAAGATACCGGAGCCGTGCCCCAGCATAAACGAAAGCGCTTGAATGATCGCTTGCAGGGTGAACAGAACACCGGTTGCCCCCTGCGCGCTGGCGCCCAGGGTGCCGACGAAATACGTGTCCGCCATATTGTAAATGTTGGTGATCAGCATTGAGATCGTGGTGGGAATGCCAAGTGATACGATCAGCCGTGAAACCGGCGTTTCGGTCATACGCTGATAGTACAGATCTGCCTGCGTTGCCATAGGATCGCCTCCTGCGTCCCATTATATACCCTTTGAAATCGCATTGCAAATGTTTTGGTTGCAAAAGAATGTCGATTTGTGTAAAATAAAGGAGTAGGGTAGGTGATTCGGTGAAACGGTTTGGCGTGATCCTCGTGTGGACGATGGCGGCGGTGTTGCTGGTCGCGGTCTGTGTGACAGCGGTGAGCGACCGGTCGGCGTTGACTCCGTTGACGGTGGAAATGCTTGCGACTACGTCGGCGGAACCGGCAGCTTTCACCGTTGACCTGAACACGGCGACAGCGGAAGAATTGGAACAGCTGGAGGGCGTCGGCGAGGTGCTGTCCGGACGTATTATCGCCTACCGCGAAGCACACGGAGGCTTTCGAAGCGTTGAGGATCTGCTGGACGTGGAGGGCGTCGGAGAGACCCGACTGGAGAAATGGCGCCCGTATCTGACGGTGTAAAAAGAACGCCTGCTCAAATGGCACGGCTTCGTAAGGAAGTAATTTAT
>CAZBAO010000105.1:0-4221 GCA_964490085.1 uncultured Eubacteriales bacterium
GGCAAGGGCATCAAATACGTCACCGAGCATATCCGCCGCAAGGAAGGTAAGACCGGTGCCAAGGGCAAGAAGTAAGAGAAGGAGTGAAATCACATGGTCAGCAAAAAAGACAGCAACCAGGCTCGGTTGCACCGCCACGCTCGTGTGCGCGGTAAGATTTCCGGCACCGCTGAGTGCCCCCGCTTGAACGTGTTCCGCTCTCTGAATCACATCTATGCCCAGATCATTGATGATGTTAAGGGAGTCACGCTCGTCGCCGCTGCCAGCAACGAAAAGGATTTCGGTATGGCCGGCGGCAACAAGGAAGCTGCCCGCAAGGTCGGCGAACTGATCGCAAAGCGCGCTCTGGAAAAAGGCATTGAGAATGTCGTTTTCGACAGAGGCGGTTACATCTATCACGGCCGTGTCGCGCAACTGGCCGAAGGCGCCCGTGAGGGCGGCCTCAAATTCTAAGGAAAGGAGAGGAAGTACTTTGGCCAGAAGAGAAGAAATGCACGACGAGTACAAAGAAACCGTAGTTGCCATCAACCGTGTCAGCAAGACCGTTAAGGGCGGCCGCGTTATGAAATTCGCGGCGTTGGTCGTTGTCGGTGATGGCAAGGGCACCGTGGGCTTCGGTACCGGTAAAGCCGGTGAAGTTCCGGATGCGATCCGCAAGGGCATTGAGGATGCCAAGAAGAACCTCATCAAGGTTTCGCTGAAGGGCACTACGATCCCGCACGAGGTCATCGGTGAATTCGGCGCCGGTCGCGTGCTGATGAAACCTGCCGCTCCCGGTACCGGTGTTATCGCCGGCGGCGCAGTACGTGCCGTGGTGGAGGCTGCCGGTATCAAGGATATCCGCACCAAGGCTCTCCGCTCCAACAACCCCTGCAACGTTGTCAGCGCCGCGATGAACGGCTTGGCACAGTTGCGTACCGCTGAAGAAGCGGGTGCGATCCGCGGCAAAACTGCCAAGGAAATTTTAGGATAACAGGAGGGCGTACGAAATGGCTAAAAAGGCAAACGATTGCTTGACCATCAAGCTGACCAAGAGCTTGATCGGTGCAAAGAAAGATCAGATCGCCACTGCCAATTCCCTGGGTCTGCGTAAGATCGGCGACACCGTGTGCCAACCTGTCAACGCAGCTACTCAAGGTAAGGTGGCGAAGATCATCCACCTCATCGAGGTAACGGAAGCTTAACCTATACGATCAAGGAGGTGCGAATACTATGAAGCTACAAGAGCTTTCTCCGGCACCCGGCTCGGTTCGGGATGTCAAGAGAATCGGCAGAGGCCACGGTTCCGGCCAGGGCAAGACTGCCGGTAAAGGCCACAAAGGTCAGAAGGCGCGTGCCGGTCGCGGCATGCAAGTAGGTTTTGAAGGTGGCCAGATGCCTCTGCAAAGACGAGTGCCGAAAAGAGGTTTCGTCAACATTTTTGCAACAACCTATGCTACCATCAATGTCGGTTCCCTCAACGTGTTTGAGGACGGCGCTGTTGTTGATGCGGCAGCGTTGAAAGAGGCCGGTTTGGTAAAGAAGTCCTATGACGGTGTGAAGGTGCTTGCTAACGGCAACCTGACCAAGAAACTAACCGTCAAGGCAGCAGCCTATTCTGAAGCAGCTAAGGCGAAGATCGAAGCTGCCGGTGGAAAGGCTGAGGTGATCTGACATGTTTCAGACCTTACGGAATGCATGGAAGATCCAGGATCTGCGTAAAAAACTTCTGTTCACGCTGTTTATCATTCTGATCTTCCGCATCGGTTCGGTTATTACCGTACCGTTTGTGGACGTTGCAGCGCTGAAGGAAGCGATCAGCTCGACCGAGAGTGTTTTTGGTTATTTGACCATGATCTCCGGCGGCGGCTTCTCTAACGCGAGTATTTTTGCGCTGTCCATCACTCCGTACATCAACGCCAGCATCATCATTCAGCTGCTGACCGTTGCGATCCCCCCGCTGGAGCGTTTGGCGAAGGAAGGGGAGGCGGGCCGCAAGGTGCTCGGCAAGATCACCCGGTTCGTTACCGTTGGTCTCGGCCTGCTGTTAGGCATTGCCTACTATTTCATGGTGCGCAATAACTACGGCTCCGATGTGTTGGTTGCCGAAGCACAGAGCGGTTTCGGCGAATGGTTTGCGGCAGTGGTCATCATCCTCTGCTTCGTGGCCGGTTCCGCGCTGATCATGTGGCTCGGCGAGCAGGTCAACGAAAAGGGTATCGGAAACGGCATTTCCATTTTGTTGTTTGCCGGCATCCTGTCTGGAATCCCGTCTGCGGCCGGAACGCTGTGGGCATGGTTCTACGAAGCGGGTATTGCACAGCTCGGTACCTATTCCGACGCGATCTGGAATGTTATTTTGGTTCCCGTCGTATTGCTTATCTTCCTTGCCATGATCGGACTCATCGTGTTTATGGGAGATGCCGAGCGCCGTATCCCGGTGCAGTACGCAAAACGCGTCGTTGGCCGTAAGATGTACGGCGGACAAAACACCTTTATCCCGATCAAAGTCAATATGTCCGGCGTTATGCCGATCATCTTGGCAGTTTCGATCGTGTCGCTGCCCTCGGTTCTGCAACAGTTCTTCGGTTGGAACGACAACTGGTTCCTGTCTGCATTCCAGCAGGACAGCTGGGTGTATATTCTCGTTTATTTTGTTATGATCATAGGCTTTGCCTTCTTCTACGTCACGATCCAGTATAACCCGATGGAGATGGCGAATAATCTTCGCAAAAACTCCGGCGCGATCCCCGGCTACCGTCCGGGTAAGCCCACCTCGGACTATATCAAGCGTGTACTGAATAAGGTAACCTTGATCGGCGCGTTGTTCTTAGGCTTTATCGCCCTGTTCCCGAGCGTTTTCGGAAAGCTCAGCGGCTTCTACGGATTGACGTTGGGCGGCACGTCCCTCATGATCGTAGTGGGCGTTGCGCTGGAGACCACTCAACAGATTGAAAGTCAGATGATGATGCGTCATTACAAAGGCTTCCTCGAGTAACAGCTATCGCATCCGTACAACGACAAACAGTCCGATCCGTCCGGCGGATCGTCCGCCGGACGGTCGGCTATGCTTGTCTCGTCAGAAAAAGAGAGGTTGTATTCTATGAAGCTGATCCTGTTAGGTGCTCCGGGTGCCGGCAAAGGCACGCAGGCTGAGATCATCAGCGAGCATCTGAACATTCCCACCATTTCCACGGGTAATATTATCCGTGAAGCGCTGAAAAGCGGCACGGAGATGGGGCTGAAAGCCAAAGAGTTTATCGAATCCGGTAAGCTTGTTCCCGACGAAGTGGTCATTGGTATTATCCAAGACCGCCTCAAAGAGGACGATTGCCAAAACGGTTTCATTCTCGATGGGTTTCCGCGCACCATTCCGCAGGCCGAGGCGCTTGACCGCATGGGTATCGTCATTGACCGCGTCATCAGCTTGGAGGTCGCGGACGAAACGATCGCCCGGCGTGTATCGGGCCGCCGTGTTTGCTTAGCTTGCGGCGCCACCTATCACGTCGACTACAAAAAGCCGGCTGTGGAAGGTGTGTGCGACAAGTGCGGCGACACCCTTGTTCAGCGCAAGGATGACCATCCCGACACGGTAAAGGAACGCCTTGAGGTATATCATGAGCAGACAGAGCCGCTCAAAGATTACTACGCAAAAGCGGGTAAGCTTGTGACGGTTGAGGGACAAGAGGCCGTTGAGGATACCACTCGGCTGACTCTCGCGGCTGTTGAGGCTTAAGTTTATGATATCCATCAAAAACAGCCGGGAGCTTTCCTTAATGCGGGAAGCTTGTATCATCTCGGCGAGAGCGTTAAAGTTGGCGGGTGAGGCGGTCGAGCCCGGTGTCACTACCGGAGAGATCGACCGGCTGATCCGTAAGTATATCGAGAGCCAGGGCGCTAAGCCCTCCTTTCTCGGTTATGCGGATTATCCTGCCAGCGCTTGCATTTCCGTGAACGAAACGGTTATCCACGGCATACCGGACAAACGTGTGATCAAGGCCGGCGATATTGTCAGCATTGATGTGGGCGCGTATTTGAACGGCTATCACGGCGATAACGCCGCCACCTTCGGTGCCGGAGAGGTATCAAAGGTGGCGAGAGCCCTGATGGATGCCACGCGCGAAAGCCTGTATGAAGGCATCGCGGCGGCGACAGCGGGCAATCGTATCGGCGATATCGGCGCGGCGGTTCAGCGGTATGTCGAGATGCGTGGTTACTCGGTCGTACGACAGTTTGTCGGCC
>CAZBAO010000106.1:0-4052 GCA_964490085.1 uncultured Eubacteriales bacterium
GCTGTCAGGAGATAAAACGATGGTGGATGCGTTCAACAACGAAGAGGATATCCACCGTATCACGGCATCACAGGTGTTTGACGTGCCGGAGGAGCTGGTTACCCCGCTGATGCGTTCACAGGCGAAAGCGGTCAATTTCGGTATCGTATACGGCATTGGCGCACACTCGCTGTCGGAGGATATCCACGTTAGCTACGGCGAGGCAAAGCGGTATATTGAGCAATACTTGGCACATTACAGCGCGGTCGCCGGTTATATGGACGAGCTGATTGAGAACGCCCGACAGACCGGCTATGCCGTCACACTGTTCAACCGCCGTCGTCCGTTGCCGGAGTTACGCGTATCGAACCACATGACCCGCGCATTCGGCGAACGCGTAGCGCGGAATATGCCGATTCAAGGGACCGCCGCGGATATCATCAAGCTTGCCATGATCCGTGTTCACGAACGGTTACGGCGTGAGCAGGTCGATGCAAGGCTGATCCTACAGGTGCACGATGAACTGATCGTAGAAGCCGCCGAGCAAGAGGCTGCTCGCGTCGAAGCTATTCTGCGCGAGGAGATGGAAAATGCCGTAGCGTTGTCCGTCCGTATGCGTGTGGACGTGCATACCGGCAAGACATGGTACGACGCCAAATCCTAATACGGAGAACGGCGGTAGCGATATACGCTCATGGCGATCCCGATGCCGAGAAACAGTGTTAGCAACGAGCTGCCGCCGGCGCTGAAAAAGGGGAGTGTGATGCCGAGTACCGGCATCACGCGCAGAGCCATGCCGACGTTGACCACGGCTTGTGACGCGATCAAAGCGAGCATGCCCCCGCACAGCAATCGACCGGTTGGTTCTGTGACTGTCCGCGCAGTACGGTATAGCAGCAGAAGAATCACACTCAGCAGTATCAACACTGCGACAGCGCCGATAAACCCGAATTCTTCACCGGCTACGGTAAAAATGAAATCATTCTGTCGGGCGTATAGGTTATCATCACCGCCCTGCAGATATCCCACACCGTATAAGCCGCCCGAACCGATGGCGGTGACACTTAGTTCTTGTTGCCAACCGGTCGTGTTGCGGTAAGCGTCGATTTGAAATAAGCAGAGAAAGCGCGCTTGCTTGTCGGGGCTCATCTGTCGCCAGACGATCGGCACGGCGGCGGCAAGCGTGATCGTTCCGCCTGCCACATATCTGAGAGGTATCCCGCCGATAATCAGCAGTGCGACAAGCAATACGATGCAAATGAAGGCGTTACCGTCATCTCCTTGCAAGAAGATCAGAAGTATGGGAACGGCACCGTGAACGCATAGTCCCAGTATCGGAAGCGGTTTGCAGATGCGCGGTCCCAACCGGACGATATGCTGTGAAAAGGTGACGATAAAGACAATTTTAAGCAATTCCGACGGCTGTAACAATAGGTTCTGTGATCCGAGCGTGAGTAAGATCCAGTTACGGTCGTCCGTGCCGGGCACTTCATAGCCGAGCGAGGTGAAGGTGAGTGCCATAAGCAGTACGGTCGGCAACGCGAGTAGATACCAGTGTCGCACAAGTGAGCGGTAGTTTATCACAGAAACGGCACACGCTTCCAAAACGCCAAGCACTAGGCAAAGCGTCTGCATCATTGGACTGCCGCCGGCTCCTGACGCGTTTGCAGAATAGATCAGCAGCAGCCCGTATACGGCGGCTGTGAAACAGCTGCCGAGCAGTAGCCAATCGGTATCGCGCAACGATCGGTTGACAAAACGCGTGCGGTCCATACTCTCACTCCCGCTGTTAGTATGGACATGGGTCAGCGCGGTATGATGAAAAACTTTTGATTTACCTCTTTCCCTTATCGGAAATTTGTGTTACCATAGAGATAGTCAAAAAGGAGGCGAGCAGTATGACGGTTATAACGCACGGCGAATCCGAAACGGGCGAGCTCGGTGCGCGTTTGGCTGCTTCCTGTACCGCCGGCACGGTGGTGGCGTTTTTTGGTGGGCTCGGTATGGGGAAGACCGCGTTTGTGCGCGGTATGGCGAGAGTTCTGTCGCCGAATGCTCACGTATCCAGCCCGACCTTTGCTCTTGTGAACGATTACGGCGGAAACCCGCCGCTTGTACATTTTGATATGTATCGTATCACCGGTTGGGAGGATCTGGACACGACCGGATATTATGATTATCAGGATCAAGGTGCGATCCTTGCGGTGGAATGGAGCGAAAATATTGAGGCTGCATTGCCGCCCGATGCTGTGCGCGTCACGTTTGAACGCTTGTCCGAAACAGAACGTAAGATCACGATCGAGGGGGTAACACTATAATGGAACAACGATCTGTTACCCTGCTTGCGGTAGAATCGTCTGCCGGTCCGGCGTCGTGCGCCGTGCTCCGTCGTGAAAACGGAACGGAGCAGATCGTCTGCACCGCGTCGGTCAACAATCGTCTGACTCATAGCCAGACCCTTATGCCGATGATCCACGATATGCTCAAAAACGCCGGCATGTCGCTTGCGGATATTTCACATCTGGCGGTGGCGGTCGGTCCCGGCTCGTTTACCGGTGTGCGTATTGGTGTGGCGGCGGTCAAAGGCTTGTCGTTCCCGAACGATTTACCCTGTGCGGCTGTATCCACGCTTGCCGGTATGGCGCGGCGATTTGAAGGCTTGCCGTATACCGGTTTGATCTTGACGGCTATGGATGCCCGCTGTCAGCAGGTGTATACCGCCTTGTTCTCTTCGGAAAACGGGGTGATCGTACGTGAAACATCGGATGAAGCGTTGCCCATCGAAAAAGTGAAAACACGTCTTGCATCAGAAACGCGCCCTATCGTCGTGGTGGGAGACGGTGCTGAACTGTGTTATTCAGCACTGGAGGACGTGGCTCCGTCTGTAACCCTTGCTCCTGTTGGTCTGCGATATCAGCACGCGGTAGGAATCGCCCGCGAAGCGATCTGCATGGTAGATAACGGGACACTCGTGAGCGGGGAAGAACTACTGCCTGCGTATCTGCGTCTTCCGCAGGCGGAACGGGAGCTTCGCGCTAAACAGGGACAAGCATCAAAAAAATGATGTAAAATACAATATGGAGGGGACATTATGTTAAAACCGTTTATTGCGGATCATCCGCTCATTCAACACAAGGTAACTCTGCTGCGCGACCGCAATACCAGTTCAAAGCAATTCCGTGAGTTGATCCGTGAGATCACCGGTCTCATGTGCTATGAGGCGACTCGTGATCTACCGACCTGTGAGGTGGTGGTCGAAACGCCGATCGCTAAAACCAAATCCTTGAAAATCGCCGGTCGTAAGCTGGCGTTTGTCCCGATCCTGCGCGCAGGTCTCGGCATGGTTGACGGTGCGGTGGAACTGGTTCCCTCGGCACGTATCGGTCATATCGGCTTGTATCGCGACGAAACCACTCTGCAACCGGTCGAGTATTATTGCAAGCTCCCCGGTGATATTCACGAGCGAGAGGTCATCGTGCTGGATCCGATGCTTGCTACCGGCGGTTCTGCCATTGATGCCATCGGTCAGATCAAGCGACGTGGCCCGAAGAATATTAAATTTATGTGTATCATCGCCGCTCCCGAGGGGCTCAAAGCTTTAACAGAGGCGCATCCCGACGTGCAGATCTACTGTGCATCTTTGGATGAGCGTTTGAATGAAAAAGGCTACATCGTCCCCGGACTCGGTGATGCCGGAGACCGTATTTTCGGTACAAAATAAATATCGTAGAATAAACGCCGTACGATTGAATGAAATCGTACGGCGTTTCCTTATGGGTTATTGTATCGGGAGAGAAAAGCTTTGGTGCGTTCGTTCTTGGTATGCACGAACACGTCATCGGGTGTACCTTGTTCTACGATTACACCGCCATCCATAAAGATCACCTGATCCGATACCTCGGCGGCGAATTGCATTTCATGTGTGACGATGACCATCGTCATATCGCGTTGTGCCAGATCTTTGATAACACGTAAGATCTCGCCGGTCAATTCCGGATCCAGTGCGGAGGTCGGTTCGTCAAAGAACAGGATCTCCGGATCAAGGGCGAGCGCTCTGGCGATCGCCACACGTT
>CAZBAO010000107.1:0-3994 GCA_964490085.1 uncultured Eubacteriales bacterium
TTCCGGTCGATTCCATCTACACGCCCGTGGTCAAGGTCAACTATGCGGTCAGCAATACCCGCGTGGGTCAGATCACAGACTACGATAAGCTGAGCCTGGAGGTTTGGACCAACGGTACGATCACCGCTCAGGAAGCTGTTTCGTTGGCAGCAAAGATCATCACCGATCATCTGGCGCTGTTCGTGGATCTCTCCGGCGAGATGTATGCCGGCGACTCCATCATGGTCGAGAAAGACGACAAGGGTAAGGAGAAGGCTTTGGAGATGACGATCGAAGAGCTCGATCTGTCGGTCCGTTCCTTCAACTGCTTAAAGCGTGCCGGTATCAACACGGTGGAAGATCTGACCAACAAGACTGAGGACGACATGATGAAGGTTCGCAACCTCGGCCGCAAGTCTTTGGAAGAAGTTATCAACAAATTGGCGTCGTTGGGCTTTAGTCTGCGCGACGAAGAGGAATAAGGAAGCTACCTATTCCGCAGAATTCTGAAAAGGAGTGAATTCACATGCCCGGAACTCGTAAGCTCGGCAGACCTACCGCTTCGCGTATGGCGATGCTGAGAGCGATGGTGACCTTCTTGCTGGAAAAGGGCCGTATCGAAACGACCGTTACCCGCGCTAAGGAAGTTCGCGCCATGGCAGAAAAAATGATCACGATCGCGAAACAGCCGACTCTGGCTAACAAGCGACTGGTGTTCTCTTTTGTGACGAAAGAGAGCGTTTGCAAGAAACTGTTTGATGAGATCGCCCCCTCCTATGAGGGTCGCAACGGCGGTTACACCCGCATCATCAAGATCGGTGCTCGCCGCGGTGATGCTGCGGAGATGGCCATCATCGAACTCGTGAAATAAGTCACACGATCAAAAGACCTCGACCGGTATCGTCGGGGTCTTTTTTATTGCAGGAGTGCCCGAAAGGCGCATAAATTCAATGTTTTTTTGAGCTTTTTCAGTATGGATTCAAAAAAAGTTTTTATGTATACTGGATTTATGTTAAACAATCGGTAAGGAGTGGAGAACGATGTTATTCCCCGTAGAAAATGAGATCCGACAGGTAAAATTTTTAAACGGTATTTGGAAATTCCGCAAGGAAGACCGACTGTATCAAGGCACCGAGGAAAAATGGTATGAGCGGCCCTTGACAAATTGTACGGAGATGCCGGTACCCGCCAGTTACAACGACATTACCACGGACAAAAAACTGAGAGATCACGTGGGGGTCGTGTGGTATGAGCGAGAATTCGCGATTCCCCGTGATTGGCAGGATAAGCGAATGGTGCTTCGCTTCGGCAGTGTGACACATCATGCCGTTGTGTATGTGAACGGGAAAGAAGTTGCTTCCCATAAGGGTGGTTTTCTGCCGTTTGAAGTGGAACTTAATGCGCACGTGAACGTGGGCAACAACCGCCTGACCGTGGCGGTCAGCAACCTGTTGGACGAGACGTGTATCCCGTGGGGTTACCTCGAGGATCTCAACCCCGCCTATTATCCCGAAGGCGGGAAAAGGCAACAATATAAGTTTGACTTTTTCAACTATTCCGGTATTCACAGACCGGTGCGGATCTACACAACGCCGACCGCTTACATCAAAGACGTGACCGTGACCACGGATATTAGCGGTTCAGATGGCATCGTGAACTATCAAGTGGTGGTAGAGGGGGCGACGGACTGTGACGTTGCGTTGATCGATGAGGACGGCGTAACGGTGGCGCAGGCGACGGGAACGCAAGGGAAACTGTGCGTGCCCGATGCAAAATTGTGGGAAGTGAGAGCGGCGTATCTGTATCAACTGGATATCCGTTCGGGTGAAGACCACTATACCATCCCTGTCGGTATCCGTACCGTCAAGACGACCGCTACTCAACTGCTTATCAACGACAAGCCGGTGTACTTGAAGGGCTTCGGCAAGCACGAGGACAGCGAGATCAAGGGTAAGGGCTTGGATGAAGCGGTCAACGCGCGGGACTTTGAATTGCTTAACTGGATCGGTGCCAATTCCTTCCGCACGTCGCATTATCCGTATTCGGAGGAAATGATGCAGATGGCAGACCGTCAAGGCTACTTGGTCATTGACGAGGTGCCGGCGGTCGGTATGAATTTCTGGGCGGGCACTCCGGTGTTTGTGGATGGTATGGTAGACGAAAAAACACTGGCGCACCACAAGGACGTACTTCGCGAGTTGTACGAACGGGATAAGAATCATCCGTGCGTGATCATGTGGAATGTGTCCAACGAGGCTCAAGTGCAGGATCCGAACGCGCTTGCCTATTTTACGGAACTCGTTAACCTGGTTCGCTCGCTGGACAGCACCCGTCTTGTTTGCAACGTGACGGAGACCGTGGCAGATCAGGATACGGTGGGGCATCTGTTTGACATACTCGGGATAAACCGCTACTATTCGTGGTATTATAATACGGCGGAGTTGGAGACCATTTATCCCCGATTGACGGCGGAGTTCCGCGCTTGGCACGAAAAGACCGGTAAGCCCATCTTTATGTCGGAGTTCGGTGCAGATGCGATTGCGGGTAACCATAAGCTCCCGGAAACGCTCTACTCGGAGGAGTACCAAATGGAATACTACCGTGAAAACCATCGCGCGCTGGATGATTGCGAATTCGTTGTTGGCGAGCATCCCTGGGCGTTTGCGGATTTTATGACCAAATCGGAATTAAGACGTTTTGACGGCAACAAAAAGGGTATGTTCACCAGACAGCGCCAGCCGAAAGGCGTTGCGTTTTTGATGCGTGAGCGTTGGTTGAAGAAATAATGATAAACAAGACCTCGTCCATTTGGACGAGGTCTTGTTTAATGAATGATGAATAATGAATAATTAAGGTGTCGCGCGGGGCGCGACGGACGTTTTCTCTCCCTCCGTCAAAACCTGCGGTTTTGCCACCTCCCTCGTCAGAGGGAGGCATAGATTGTGAATAATTACGCATTCTAAATTATTATTTTTTCTGCTTTACATTTGCGAGTGGGTTTTGGTCGACCGCGTGCTTAATCTGTTTGTTGGATACGTGGGTATAAATCTGGGTTGTGCCTAAGTTTGCGTGGCCTAGAATATCCTTTAAAACACGTATATCCACATCGCCGTGCTGATACATAAGTGTGGCGGCGGTATGGCGAAGCTTGTGGGTTGAAAAGCCCTGACCGCCAAGTCCCGATTTTTCCAAGTAGGTTTTAACAATATGCTGTACTGTTTTAGGACTGATTCTCCGCCTGTTACGGCTGATAAAAAGCGCATTCTTTTCGGTTACAGGGATATTGTCATTGGGTCTTACCGCAAGATAGTCTTTAATTGCATCAAGACAGGCAGAATTAAGATAAACAACCCTTTCTTTATTGCCCTTGCCGACAACAGTTAATGTGCCGTCGGACGAGATACTGCTTAAATTAAGTGAGCAAAGCTCTGCAAGACGCAGTCCACAATTAAGGAAAAGCACTAAAATGCAATAATCTCTTTCTTTGTTAGGACCGTCAACAGCGCTCAGCAGTTCAAGTGAGTCTTCAAGGGTCAGATGTTTTGGAAGTGCTTGTTTTACCTTGGGTGCTTCGAGCATTTCGGCGGGATTAGTTTCTATCTGGTGTGTCTGTGAGGACATATATTTAAAGAAAAGCCTAAGTGTTGAAGTTTTTCGCGCTCTGGTTGCGGTGTTGTTGCCGCGCTCGTTTTTGCAGTAAACTAAAAAAGCATATAAGTCTGAAATTGTAACCGATTTTATAAGCTCGATATCAACAACCGATATATCAATTTTTTCAAATTCAGTATCCTTTTCTACCTTGCCGCGTATCATTAAAAGATACCTAAAAAATGATTGCAAATCGAGAAAATACCCCTCAACCGAAAGCCCCGATTTACCCCTTATGGTTTCATTGTAGGTAAGAAAATCGCGTATAATCGGAGGACAGGTCTGTAGTACATCAAGTTTCATAATTGCAACTCCGTAAGGTTTATAGTAAAATAATTATAATGGTTATAGTAAGTCGAAATAGTGC
>CAZBAO010000108.1:0-3982 GCA_964490085.1 uncultured Eubacteriales bacterium
CGGGCGTGTGGAGCCCCTATTCGCTGTACAGCGAGGAGATCGCCACCTTCGGTGAAAGCGATTACAATCAGAAGGATGCCGAAGGCTTTATCAACCTCTACGGTCTGCCGATCAAGGTGCAGGCAATGGTGGACGGCAAATAATTAGGGAGCGTGTAACACATGCCTAAGATGTGGGCCGGAAGAACCGACGGCAAAACGGAAAAGCTCGCGGACGATTTTAACTCGTCCATTCGGTTCGACCAAAGAATGTATCGTCAGGATATCACCGGCAGTATGGCGCATGCCGCTATGCTGTCCGCACAAGGTATCATCACAAAAGAAGATGCCGATCAGTTGATCGACGGTCTTTCTAACATTTTAGAGGACATCGACAGCGGTGCGTTGGCAATTGATATGGATTGCGAAGATATCCACATGTTCGTTGAGCAAGTGCTGACGGAGCGGCTGGGTGACGTGGGCAAAAAGCTGCACACCGCGCGCAGTCGAAACGATCAGGTCGCGCTGGATATCCGTTTGTATCTGCGTAACGAGATCGACGACATCTCCGCGCTGATCCGTGATCTGTTGAATGCGATCGTCACGAAAGCAGAGCAATATAAAGCGACCATTATGCCCGGCTACACGCATTTGCAGCGCGCACAGCCCATCACCTTCGGTCATCATCTGATGGCATATGCCATGATGCTGCTCCGCGACCTTGATCGGTTGGCGGATTGCCGCAAGCGTATGAATCAGTCTCCCATCGGGTGCTGTGCGCTCGCGGGGACGACCTACGATACCGATCGCCGCTTTGAAGCGGAGAAACTCGGCTTTGACGGCATTTGTCTGAACAGTTTAGACGGCGTATCCGACCGTGATTTCAGTTTGGAACTGCTTTCTGCGTTTTCGACGTTGATGGTGCATCTGTCCCGCTTTTCCGAGGAGATCATTCTGTGGTCAAGCTGGGAATTTAAGTTTATCGAACTGTCCGACGCGTATACCACCGGCTCCTCCATTATGCCGCAGAAGAAAAATCCCGATATGGCGGAGCTTGTTCGCGGCAAGACCGGTCGTGTGTTCGGGGATCTGATGGGACTGCTCACCACGCTCAAAGGGTTGCCGCTTGCGTACAACAAGGATATGCAGGAGGACAAGGAAGGCGTGTTTGATGCCTGCGATACCGTGAAGATGTGTCTGCAGGTATTCACCGGTATGATCTCGACCATGGAAGCCAACATCGCGAACATGAAGTCGGCGGCGCAAAAGGGCTTTATCAACGCCACCGATCTCGCGGATTATTTGGTCAAAAAGGGACTGCCGTTCCGCAGCGCCTATAAGATCTCGGGACAACTGGTTGCGTTGTGTATTGAACAGCACACCGTGTTGGAGGAACTGCCGCTTACCACCTACCGCTCGTTCAGCGAATTGTTTGGGGAAGATCTGTATCAAGCGATCGACCTGAACGTGTGCGTTGAAAAACGCATTTCCGAAGGCGGCACCTCTGTCGCTTCCGTGGAAGCGCAAATTGCTTACGTGAAAGAGATGTTAGCAGAATGACCAATATATTTATCGACGGCAGTGCCGGCACGACCGGCTTGCGGATCGCCGACCGGTTAGCTCTACGAGAGGATCTGAAGCTGATCACCCTTTCGGAAGAGACCCGAAAGGATACCGCCGCCCGTAAAGAGGCGATCAACAGCGCGGATATCGTGTTCTTGTGTCTGCCGGATCCGGCAGCGATCGAAGCGGTATCCCTTGCGGAAAATCCCGCTGTGAAGATCATTGACACCTCTACGGCGCACCGTACGCACCCCGATTGGGTCTACGGTATGCCGGAGCTTTGCGGACAGCGCGAGCGCATTGCCGCGTCGCACCGCATCGCCAATCCCGGCTGTCACGCCAGCGGCTTTATCGCGTTGGTAGCCCCGCTCGTCGAGCAAGGGTTGCTCAAAGCAGATATCCCGCTCACCTGCTTCTCGCTCACCGGCTATTCCGGCGGCGGTAAGAAAATGATCGCGGAATACGAGAGTGTCGACAGAAACCCGCTTTTGAAAGCGCCGCGGCAGTATGCACTGTCGCAGCAACACAAGCATTTAAAGGAAATGGTCACTGTCTGCGGTCTTGAAACCGCTCCCGTGTTCTGCCCCATCGTCGCGGATTTTTACAGCGGTATGGAAGTCACCGTTCCGTTGTTTACAAAAGACGTGACCGGCACGAAGCAGGATATTGAACAGTTGTATGCGTCGTACTATGCAAGTGGTCTTATCCGTTTTGATAACACCACCGATGCCGACGGTATGCTGTCCGCGGCGGCTTACGCCGACCGCGACGATCTGCAGGTGTCGGTGCAGGGAAACGACGAGCGCATTCTGCTCACAGCACGGTTTGATAATCTCGGCAAGGGCGCTTCGGGCGCTGCCATCCAGAATATGAATATTCTGCTCGGCGTGGACGAAGCAACCGGCTTGAACGTATAAGAGGAAAAGACTATGAAACTGATTTCGGGCGGCGTATGTGCCGCAAAAGGCTACAAAGCAAACGGTATTCACTGCGGCATCCGCAAGAACCGTACCAAAAAGGATCTGGCGCTGATCGTCAGTGACGTGCCCGCGCACGCGGCGGCGGTGTATACCACCAACTTAGTGAAAGGTGCGCCGCTGACCGTCACCAAAACGCATTTGGCTAACGGCACGGCGCAGGCGATCATCTGCAACAGCGGGATCGCCAACACCTGCAATGCGGACGGCATTGAAAAAGCAACCGCCATGTGTGATCTGGTGTCGGGCGCGATCGGTGTGCCGGCAGACGACGTGGTGGTAGCTTCCACCGGTGTTATCGGGCAACCGCTAAATCTCGAGCCGATTGCCGAGCATATCAAGGAGCTCGCGGACGGATTGTCCGAAAACGGCGGCGAAGCGGCGGCGGAAGCCATTATGACGACCGACACCGTCAAGAAAGAGATCGCCGTGGAATTCACCGTCGGCGATAAAGTCTGTCATATCGGCGGTATTGCCAAGGGGAGCGGCATGATCCACCCCAATATGGCGACCATGCTGGTGTTTATCACCTCCGACGTTGCCATCTCCCCCGCCATGCTGCAAAAAGCCTTGTCGGGTGATATTGCCAATACGTTTAATATGTTGAGCATCGACGGCGATACCTCCACCAACGATATGGTGACGGTGCTTGCCAACGGTCTTGCCGAAAACGACGAGATCACCGCCGAGGGCGAAGCGTTTGATACCTTTATGAAGGCGCTCAACACCGTGACGGTCAACCTGTGCCGCATCATCGCGGGTGACGGTGAGGGCGCCACCAAGCTACTCGAATGTAAGGTCAGCGGTGCCGATACCGAGCAGGCAGCGAAGCTGTCGGCAAAAAGCGTCATCTGCTCCAGCCTGCTGAAAGCCGCCATGTTCGGTGCAGACGCCAACTGGGGACGCATCCTTTGTGCCATCGGTTACAGTGGCGCGGACGTTGACGTAAACAAGGTCGACGTGTCATTTCGTTCGGCAAAGGGCGAGATCGCCGTATGCCGTGACGGCGCCGGTATTCCGTTTTCTGAGGAACTGGCAAAAGAGATCCTGCTCGAGCACGAAATTGAAATCCTCGTCAAGGTCGGCAACGGCTCGTACGGCGCGTGTGCGTGGGGTTGCGATCTGACCTATGATTACGTGAAGATCAACGGTGATTACCGCACCTAAGGAGTGAATAGTATGCACGATATCATTTCCAATGCCGAGCGCGCTGAGGTCTTGACTGCGGCGCTCCCCTATATTCGGCGGTACAACGGCGAGATCGTTGTTGTGAAATACGGCGGTAACGCCATGATAAACGAGGAACTAAAAAAAGAGGTCATGCAGGATATCGTCCTCTTATGGCTGACGGGTGTCAAGGTCGTGTTGGTACACGGCGGCGGCCCCGAGATCAGCGATATGATGACCCGCCTGGATAAGAAGCCTGAATTTGTCGACGGCCTGCGCGTGACGGATAAGGAAACC
>CAZBAO010000109.1:0-3934 GCA_964490085.1 uncultured Eubacteriales bacterium
GGTACATCCGAATGTCAGCTTGTCCATCGCCCCCGGTTCTAAACAGGTCTATAATATGTTGGCCGAAAACGGCGCACTTGCCGATTTGATCGCCGCCGGTGCGCGTATTCTGGAATGTGCGTGCGGTCCGTGTATCGGCATGGGTCAATCACCGAATTCCAGGGGCGTTTCACTGCGCACCTTTAACCGTAACTTTGAGGGGCGCTCCGGTACGGCGGACGGGCAGGTGTATCTTGTCAGCCCCGAAACCGCAGCTGTTTCCGCATTGACCGGTGTATTTACCGATCCGCGTACTGCCGGTGCAGCACCGACGTTTACCATGCCCGAGCGTTTTCTTATTAACGATAACATGATCGTGACACCCGTGGGTGAAGCAGATATGAACACGGTCGAGGTCGTGCGCGGTCCCAACATCAAGCCTTTCCCGAAGACCACGCCGATGGCAGAAGAAATTGCCGCTAAAGTGTTGCTCAAGGTTGGCGATAACATCACCACCGATCATATTATGCCGGCGGGTGCCAAAATTTTGCCGTTGCGCTCCAATATTCCGGCAATTTCAGAGCATTGCTTTGTGCGTTGCGATCCTGAGTTTCCGGCACGCTGTCACGAGGAAAAGATCGGTTTCATCATCGGTGGATCCAACTACGGCCAAGGCAGCTCGCGTGAACATGCCGCGTTGGCACCGCTATATCTGGGTATAAAAGCGGTTATCGTGAAATCTTTTGCACGTATTCATGTGGCGAACCTCATCAACGCGGGTATCATCCCGTTGACCTTTGCCAACGAGGCGGATTACGACCGTATTTCACTCGGCGACCGTCTGGTGTTGTCGGATGTGCGTGGCCGTCTGACGCGCCGCGAGCCGTTGGTGTTGAAGAACGAAACGACAGGCGAAGAAATTGCGCTAAACGCCAACTTCTCCGATCGTCAGATCGATATGCTGCTTGCGGGCGGTTTGTTGGACTATACGCGTCAGCAGAATACGTGAGAGGAGATGCTATAAATGGCATCGAAGGATACAGCGATCTCCATGTCAGTCGTGCGTCGATTGCCGCGCTATTATCGGTTTTTGTATGATCTGAAGGAAAACGGTGTGGTGCGTATTTCATCGCGCGAATTGGCGGAGCGCATGGGGCTGACCGCCTCACAGATCCGCCAAGATCTAAACTGCTTTGGAGAGTTTGGACAGCAGGGCTACGGCTATCTGGTTGAGCAATTGTACGACGAGTTGTATCACATTTTGGGTATGGATACGCTTACGCCGGCAATTCTGCTCGGTGCCGGTAACTTAGGACACGCCCTTATCAACCATATGAATTTTTCCAACAAGGGTGTTTCACTTGACGGTATTTTTGACGACGCTCCGACACTGATCGGGCAGGAGATCCACGGAATCAAAATTCAAGGCACAGGCGATCTGGCGGCGTTTTGCAAACAAAATCATCCGCAACTGGCAATTTTGTGTATTCCGAAGGAAGCGGCACCGAAATTGGTCGCACGCCTGATAGACAGCGGCGTGAAAGCGTTTTGGAACTACAGCCACTACGACATCGCTCTGCACTATCCGCAGGTGCTGGTGGAAAACGTGCATTTGGGGGACAGCTTGATGGCGCTCTCGTATCTCATAAATCAATCGTAAGGCGGGTGACAGGATGATACAGGCACGCATAGCGGGTGTATCCGTACAGCTTGACGGCGGCGATTCGGATTTTTTTTCGGTTCGTTTGCAACAATACAAAGCGACGGTGGAGAAAGCGGAGCTTTCGATGAAGCTGTCACGTGTGCCGGAGATTGCCGCACCGGAGGGTGAAGAGGTCGCTCGTCACGGCGGATTGGTATTAGTACGTTCCCCTGAAGGACAGATATGCCGTTACACGATTGGGAATAAGACGGGGCGCATTCTTCAGCTGTGCCGTTCGTCAGCCGACCATTCCAATTGGGATTTCACCTTGCTTGACAGTCGCAAGCATCCCGCTTTGTCGCTCACTGATTTCGAATATGTGTACACGGGAGAGGCGTTTGCCAGTCGGCTGGCATATCTTGGCGGCTTGGTGATGCACGGCTCTGCAATTAGCTACGAGGGGAAAGGTGTCGTGTTTTCGGCACCGTCCGGAACCGGTAAATCAACACATGCCGGTTTATGGAAACAGCACTACGGTGAGCGGGTGGTGCACATCAACGATGATAAACCAGCTATTCGTTTTGATAAAGAGGTACCGGTTATATACGGGACACCGTGGAGCGGGAAAACGGATACGAATTCCAATAGTTCCGCACCGCTCAAGGCAATCGTGTTTTTAAAACAAGCACCGGAAAATAGAATCCTGCCGTTATCGGTGTCGGACGCGGTGATGTATATTCATCGCGAGACTGTTCGCCCGTTTTACGACGAGGCGCTTGGCGTAAAAGTTCTGGAAACCGCGGAACGGTTGATCCAATCCGTACCGGTGTTCCTGCTGGAATGTACGATCAGTACCCAGGCAGTGGAACTGGTAAAGAATACCATGCAATGGTAAAAGGAGAGTGACAATGTATGAAGCTCAAAGAAGGCTTCGTATTGCGACAGGTCGGCGGCTCGTATGTGGTGGTTGCCGTCGGTTTGCAAACGTTGGATTTTAAGGGCATGATCCGCCTGAATGAAACTGGTGCGTTTTTGTGGAAGCAGTTGTCGGAACGTGAATGTACCGAGGAGTCTTTGGTAGCGGCCATGACGAACGAATACGACGTAGACAGCAAGAGAGCAGCTGCAGATGTGGGTGCGTTCATCCGATCTTTACAGGAAGCGGATCTGCTTTTATGAAACACGTTCATCGCGAAGTCGCGTTTGCCGAGCTGATGCCGATGATCGAGGACTCGTTCCGTCAGGGCCTCACGGTTACGCTACCCGTCACCGGCGGTAGTATGCGGCCTTTGTTTTTTCACAAGAGAGACAGTGTCGTGTTATCTGCCTGTGACCCACGTTCGCTAAAACGGGGCGATGTGCCGCTGTATCGGCGGGATAACGGTCAGTATGTACTGCACCGCGTCGTACGTGTTGAAGAAGATACCTACACGCTGACCGGTGATGCGCAATGGGAGCTTGAAACGGGATTGCCGAAGGACAACGTGTTGGCGGTGATGACCGGTTTTATCCGTAAGGGACGAGCAGTGAGTTGCCGAAATTTTGGCTACCGCTTATATGTGGCAATTTGGATGTGGTTACGCCCGTTGCGCCCTTTGTTTGCCCGCGCATGGCGCGCCCTTCATGGCCGATGAAAACGCAAAGAAGCCTCTTTTGTCATTAGACAAAAGAGGCTTCTTTTACTTGTGAACGAACCATTAAAATAGTGTGCTGTAGTATTTCAAACGCATATTTAGCAGGTCACAGGCTCCCAAGCAAACGGCAATAAATCTCTTGCTGTTACCTTGATAAGATTTCCCTGCTCATCGTTTACAATCACTTTAATATCGGGGCAGTACTCAAACAGCATTTGTCTGCAGTTGCCGCAGGGCGGAATAACACAATTATGATGTTTTTCGTGAACGGCAACGATTGTATCAAATTCACGTTCTCCGTTTGAAATTGCAATTCCAATGGTAATATATTCAGCGCAAGAACCGTGAATGCCGTCACAATTTACGCCTTTATAGACATTTCCATTCTTACATAAAACTGCACATCCGACCGTGTGGTTATAAACGCCGTCATCAAAATTGTTTTCCAAAACTTTCAAACCTATTTTTATGAGGGTTTTATCGTTCTCCGTAATAGGGTATCTTTTCATGAAAACGCCTCCCTTTGATTATTATACCATAAAGTTTGCATTTTTCAATAATGCATCGCCTACGGCGATATGATGTTTTTCGCTTCGCTCAAAATGATGTTGCTCCACTTCGTTTCGCAATGATGCGATGTTTGCCCAATGTGCCGCAAGGCACACATCATTCAAAAAGC
>CAZBAO010000110.1:0-3914 GCA_964490085.1 uncultured Eubacteriales bacterium
TGGGGGTCAGTTTTTACAATATACCATCATTCAATGGAATTGTCAACACTTTTTTTGAAAAACTTTTAATATTTTTTTAGCGTTTGAGCATATGCTTCACACCGGCAAGCAAATCCTTACCGTACAACAGCAGCATAGCCGTGAAAAGCAATAATTCCGACACGATCCAAAGCGGGGTTTCTTTTAACATAATCACCGTTTGAATGAGTACAATGCCGGTGCCCATAATCAAGCGGGTATACTGCCAATCGATACGGATATACCGACGTGTATCAATCAGACGCACGATAAAGACCACAAGATAACACACGAGTGTCGCTGCGGCCGCACCGTTGACACCGTATCTCGGGATCCACAATAGGTTGAGTATGATGTTGATCACCGCGCTGAGCAACGCCGTGAGAAGCGAGCGCACGCTCTTCTTTTCCACCATGTAAATACTGCCGAGGAAATTTACCAAGCAGGTGAACACGACCGTGATGGTGAGCAACGGGATATAGCGCCACGCCTCATAGTATTCTTCCGCAAACAAAATGTGAGGCACAAATCGCGTGAACAGGATCACACCGGATGCCATCATGAATAGAAACGCACTGTACAGGGAGGTGATCTTCGTATAGAAACGATTGCGCCCCTCCTTCTCGGTCACCGCCGAGATCTGCCAAGCATCCATAAAAATACCGGACACTAAAATCACCAGCGACGGGATCTTATACGCTGCCGCATACAGACCGGTATATGACTCATCCCATACCCAACTGACAATATACCGATCGGACACATTGGTGATCCACCACAGCACCGTGTTAGGGATCAGCGGAATGGCATATTTGAGCATCGACCGCATCACCGAAAAATCCAGTGAACGGACATTGATAAACCGATACAACCGCGCAACCGCCGCTAAGAATATGACCGATAAAATGTCAGAGCAAATGATGGAGAACATATAGCCGACGATACCAAATTTGAATACCACTAAAAATAGGACATTAAAGAGAATCGTGGTGAGTGTGCTCAATATACCGTCGACCGCAAACAGCTTGACGCGGTTTTGAGCCCGCACGAACTGGGCGCACAGCGAACGCAACGAGGACGTGAAAACGAAAATGCAGAGCAGCCATACATAGTCGGTAATCAGCGGAATAAATCCAAGCAACGGACTGATAAGCAACAGCAGCACCATACCGCCGAATAACGACAGCAACCCGGTGGTGAACACATCGCTTTTGCGCACGCCCTTATCCAAGCCGAAACGCACCACCGCATTGGTAATGCCCAGTGTAATCAGCGGCAACAGCAGATTCCCGCTCTGCTGCAGCATATCGGTGATACCGTACTCACCCTGGGACAGCACCTCGGTATACAAACGCGTGAGGAAGAACGATAACAGCTTAGAGCTGAAGGTACCAATAGCAAAGATAACGGTATTGGAAAACAGGCGTTTATATTTATCCATACGCTTTCCTCCCTTCTGCATCCTTATTAGAATACCGATATTTTCGATGATTGTCAAGTGCAAGAGGCTTGCGCTTTGTGTCGGTTTGTGATACACTGTTGCCATTCTTGTAAAAAGCGAGGTCTACCTCATGTCATCACGCGTTTCTCACGTGCGCAGTACTCTCTGTCCGTTGCTCGCCGCCTTCATTTGGGGCTCAGCGTTTGTGGCGCAGGATATTGCTGCACAAGATCTGAGTCCGTTTACCGTCAATGCCGTTCGTTCCTGGATCGGTGCGTTTGCACTTTTACTCATATCCTTCATCTTAAGGAAAAAGATCACCGTACCCCAGGAAAAGCGTGCCGCTTACAAAAAGCAACTGTTTTGGGGCGGCCTCGGTTGCGGTCTGTTGCTTACAGCAGCCGCCAATCTCCAACAAGCCGGCATCGGCGCAACCGATCCCGGTAAAGCCGGATTCATCACCTCGTTGTACGTCGTACTCGTTCCCATCCTCGGTATTTTTCTTCACCGGCGCGCACCGTATACCGTATGGATCGGTATCGGTCTGTCACTTGTCGGCTTATATCTGCTGTGTATCACCGATTCGTTTACCATCGCACCCAGCGATCTGTTAATTTTATTGTGCGCACTGTTTTTCGCGTTACAGATCATGCTCGTAGACCGTTTACCGGAAATTAACGGCATACACCTGTGCTGTGCTCAGTTATTCGTTGTAGCAACCATCAGTACTGTGCTAATGCTTGCGTTCGAGGCACCTTCGGCCGACTTGATCTTAAAACATTGGTTCCCTCTCGTATATATCGGCGTTTTTTCCAGTGCCATCGCCTACACCCTGCAGATCGTATCGCAAAAAGGCAGCAACCCCACCGTAGTCTCATTGCTGCTTTGTCTTGAATCTGTATTCGCCGTGCTGACGGGTTGGATCGTTCAGGGCGACACGCTTTCCGCCCGTGAGATCATCGGATGCTGCCTGATGTTCGGTTCGGTGTTACTCGCCAGTTTACCAATCACAAACGCGAAGCAGGCATAGTGCACAAAAATCCGTTTTCTATTTGTGCAAAACATAGAAAGCGGCTTTTTTTGCGATTCTCCACTTTACTTTGCTAACGCGGTGGTGTATAATGAGCACATCACAAAAAAGAGAGGGTATTGTTATGAAAAAGGTATTGGCACTTTGTCTGGCCTGTCTGCTGGTGGTCTGCTGCTTTGCAGGCTGTACCCCCAGTGAGCAGGAAGTAATCACTGTCGGCTACACCATTTATTCGCCGATGAACTATTTTGACGAAAATAACGAACTGGTCGGTTATGATACCGAGTTAGCGAAAGCTGTGTTCGGCAACCTGGGATACACGGTATTGTTCCAAGAAATCGAGTGGTCGCAAAAGTATACCGATCTGGAGTCCGGTGCGATTGACTGCGTGTGGAACGGTTTTACCTGCAATACGGCTGACGACGACGGTATCCTGCGTTCCGAAAAAGTCGATTTCTCCTACAATTACATGGAGAACCGCCAGGTCGTAGTAGTAAAAGCTGACGCGGGCATTGCCGCTGCAGCGGATCTGAACGGTAAAATGGGCGTTGCGGAAAGCGGTTCCGCCGGCGAAACCTATGCCAAAGAATTTGAAGGCACCACATTCAAGGGATTTCTCAAGCAGACTGAATGCCTGACCGAAATCAAAGCAGGTACTGCTGATTTCGCCGTCATCGACGCACAGCTTGCCAAGAGCTATGTCGGCAAGGGTGATTACGCAGATCTGGCGATCGTCGACGCATTATCCAGCGACGTCGAGTACTACGGTATCGGATTTAAGAAGGGCAGCGAACTGACCGCGAAAGTCAATGAGCAGCTCGAAAAACTCGGTGCAGACGGTACTATTGAAGCACTCGCGGAGAAATACGACGTTTCATCCACGGCAATCAAGGATTTCTCCGACCAGAAGTAATAAGTCCCCTTCATTTAACGAAAAAAGCCATTGGAGAGTAAGCTATGTCTTTTTGGGAAGTTACCCGGTTTTTACTTGACGGCTTTGCTATATCGTTGCTGATCTTTGCGGTGACGCTGCTTTGCGGCGCACCGCTTGGTTTGCCTATAGCGTTCTGCTCTATGAGCAAATGGAAGCCATTAAAAGCCGTTTCAAAGATTGTCGTTTGGATCGTTCGCGGTATTCCGTTGATGCTGCAGATCTTCATCATCTACTATGTACCGGGACTCTTGTTTGATACGCCCATCTTCAGTTACGTCGATCGGTATATGCTGCTTAACTACGGCATCACCGATTCCGGTCGTATTGTAGCGGTTTTGATCGCGTTCACGCTCAACTATGCCTGCTATTTTTCCGAGATCTACCGTGGCGGTATAGAGAGTATTCCGCGCGGTCAGTACGAGGCCGGATACGTATTGGGATTGACCAAGTCGCAGGTGTTTCGGAAAATTGTGCTGAAACAGGTCATTATG
>CAZBAO010000111.1:0-3668 GCA_964490085.1 uncultured Eubacteriales bacterium
TCGAACCCCGGACACCCTGATTAAAAGTCAGGTGCTCTACCGACTGAGCTAATGAATCGTGCTATGCTATTATATATAACTCACCCCAAATTGTCAAGGAAAAATTTTGAATCTTTCCCTGACAATTCTTATCTTGCGCGGATCTTGTTCAAAAATTCACGAAAATACGCCGGCAACTCACTTTCGAACTCCAGATACTCGCCCGTAACGGGATGCACAAACCCGATCACCTTGGCGTGTAAGCACTGGCCGTCAAGCCCCGCCGGTTGCTTTGCGCCGCCGTACACGGTATCCCCCGCCACCGGATGACCGAGATACGCCATGTGCACGCGGATCTGGTGCGTGCGGCCGGTCTCCAACTGCAGGCGCACGTGCGAATACCCGCTGAATCCCTCCAACACCTTGTAATGCGTCACAGCGGGCTTGGAATTGCGGTCGATGACCGTCATTTTTTTGCGATTCAAGGGATGTCTGCCGATCGGCGCGTTCACCGTCCCCTCTGACTCGCGCAGATGACCGACGATCACCGCCTCATACACGCGGGTAAAGCTATGCTCCTTGATCTGCTCCGCCAGCCCTTGGTGCGCGGTATCGTTTTTCGCGACGATGAGCAGACCGCTCGTATCCTTATCAATGCGATGCACGATACCCGGACGCATCACGCCGTTGATACCCGACAACGTATCGGGGCAGTGATGGAGAAGCGCGTTTACGAGCGTCCCGTCAGGGTTGCCCGCCGCAGGATGCACCACCATACCCTTCGGCTTGTTGACCACCAGCAAGTCGTTGTCCTCGTACACGATATCGAGCGGGATATCCTGTGCCACCGCCTCACACGGCTCCGGATCGGGGAGCTGAACAGTCAATTCCTCGCCGCCGGACAGCCGCGTGCTTTTGGTCAGCTTTCCGCCGTCACGCGCCGTCACGTGCCCCTGCTCCAGCAACTGCTGTGCCGCCGAACGCGTGATAGTAAGAGAGCGGGACAGGACCGTGTCGATCCTGTCCCCGCGATGTTCAGTTGGTACGATCAGTTGAATCGTCTTCATGGGGCTCCTCCGTCTTGCCTGCGACAGGGACCTTTTTGTCGTCGTACATAAAGAAGAAAAACACGAGCAACAGCACCGAACCGATGACCACATAGCAATCCGCCACGTTAAATACCGGAAAATCAAAAAACAGCACTTCAATGAAATCCACCACGTAGCCGTGGATCAAACGGTCGATAAAATTGCCGATCCCACCCGCCACAATGAGCGTTGCGCTGACGTTAAACAACTGGTATTTGCGGAATTTGCCGAACAGTAACAACGTCAAGATCGCCGCCATCACCACACCGGTGAAGATCAGAAACAACAGGCGCTGTCCTTGCAGGATGCCGAACGCCGCGCCCTCGTTTTCCACGTAGGTCAGACCCAACACCTTGGGTATGATCTCGGTGGTTCCGGCGTTTTTCAGGCTGAGCACCGCCAGCCATTTTGTCAGCTGATCGAGGCTGACCAACGCGGCGGCGACCGCCAGTACCGTGAATTGGAACATACGGTTCCCCCTTCGAAAGCCGATATCCGCCCATCAGCGGATCCGGACGTTACTTGTTCAGTATTGCCGCGCAACGGGCACACAAGCCGGCTGCTTCGCCGTCGGCCTTCACCGTGTCGCTGTACGCCCAGCAACGGCAGCATTTTTCGCCGTCTGCGTGCGCGACCGACACGGAAAGTCCCGCAGACTCGCCGGTAAATTTACCGGCAAACTCACCGGTAAACTCGCCCACGCCGCCCTCGCAGATCTCCACCTGCGATACGATCAGAACGGTTTTGAGCAACGGCTCGATCTCTTTCACGAAGGTGAGCGCCTCGCCCTCGCAGAACAAGGTGACCTTCGCATCCAACGAGCCACCGATGACCTTTGCGGTACGGGCGGCCTCCAGCGCCTTCTGCACGTCGTCACGCAGAGCGTGAATACGGTTCCATTTTTCCTCAAACGCCGCGTCCACCGCGACCGCTTCCGCCTTCGGCATCTCGTTGAGCATCACCGAACGGGCATCGTCACCCTCGGCGTGCGGCATGAAGGACCAGATCTCCTCGGAGGTAAACGCCAAGATCGGCGCAAGCAAGCGCGTGAGCGCGTTTAAAATACGGTACATAGTCGTCTGCGCGGCACGGCGATCGACACTGTCAGCCGCCTCGACGTACAGGCGATCTTTGAGCACATCCAGATAGAAGTTGGACAGATCCACCACGCAGAAATGATGGATGGCGTGGAACGCGTCGTGGAACTCAAATTCCTTGTACGCGGCATCCACCTGCTCGATCACCTGACTCAGCCGCAGCAGCGCCCAGCGGTCGATATCGTGCAGCTTATCGTCCGATACGCTATCCTTGTTGGGATCAAAATCGTGAATGTTGCCGAGAATGTAGCGCGCGGTGTTGCGCACCTTGCGATACGCCTCGGATAACTGCTTCAAGATATCCTTTGACAGGCGAACGTCCACGCGATAGTCGAGCGACGCCACCCACAGGCGCAGGATCTCCGCGCCGTAGTCCTTGGTGACCTCGCCCGGCGAGATAGCGTTGCCGAGCGATTTGTGCATCGCCTTACCCTCGCCGTCCACGACCCAACCGTGGGTCAGCACCGCCTTGTACGGCGCTTTGCCGGTGCAGGCGACCGAGGTTAAGAGCGACGACTGGAACCAGCCGCGATACTGGTCGGCACCCTCCAGATACAGATCCGCCGGCCAGCCAAGCTCGTCACGTTCCTCCAGCACGGCGGCGTGGGAGGAACCGGAATCGAACCACACGTCCATAATATCGCTTTCCTTGCGGAAATGCTTGCCGCCGCAATGCGGACAGGTGGCACCCGCGGGCAGGATCTCATCCGCCTCGTGCGTGTACCAGCCGTCCGAGCCCTCCTTGCGGAACAGCTCGGAGACCGCCTTGATAAAGTCCGCGTCAATGATCGGCTTGCCGCAATCCTCGCAGTAGAAGATCGGGATCGGCACACCCCACAGACGCTGACGGGAAATACACCAGTCGGCGCGCTCGCGCACCATCGAGGTGATACGATCCTCACCCCACGACGGCATCCAGCGCACGTCTTCAATGGCTTTGACAGCCTCGTCCTTGAAGCTCTCCACCGAGCAGAACCACTGATCGGTCGCACGGAACAACACGGGCTTCTTGCAGCGCCAGCAGTGCGGATACTGATGGACGATCTTCTTCATGGCGAGCAACGAGCCGGTCTTGTCCATGTGAATTGCGATGGCCTTGTTCGCCTCGTCGGTGGTCATACCAGCACAGATGGGGCCCGCCTCATCGGTCATACGGCCCTCGCTGTCCACCGGCACGCACATGCCGATCTGCTTGTAATTCTTGCAGATGTTAAAGTCGTCAACACCATGACCTGGCGCGGTATGCACGCAACCGGTACCGCTTTCCAGCGTAACGTGATCGCCCACGATGACCAGCGACTCACGGTCTAAGAACGGATGCTGAGCGGTCATGAGTTCCAGCTCGGCACCGGTAAAGGAGGCCAACACCTCGTACTCGCTGATACTCGCCGCCTTCATCGTTTCCTCAACGAGACCCTCGGCGAGAATGTAATTCTCCTCGCCGCATTTCACCACCTGATAGGTGAAGGTCGGGCCGAGGCAGATCGCGAGGTTTGCGGGCAGC
>CAZBAO010000112.1:0-3381 GCA_964490085.1 uncultured Eubacteriales bacterium
ACCGCTGTCGCCGGTCTTGGCGGCCGAGACGATATCCTCAGTGCCGGGGGTCTTATCCGCAACCAGCAGATGCTTGGCCTTTTTATGATCGACGCGACCCATACCGGTCTCCGCGACACCCAGTTCCGCCATGATCGGCGCTTCCGCACGGGTGAGTTTACGGATCTCGGTGATGATCCGCTCACGCTCCTCCACGCTCATGGCGCGAACGGCACGGTAACCGGCCTCAGCGGCTTTGATAGCCTCGTTCATGTCCTCGTAGATACCGATCAGTTTACGACCGCCGTACTGGGTAGAATCCCACGACGCGGCAGGGGCAGACTGCATACGACCTAAAACCTGGCTGACGACCTCGCGGATCTCAGCTTCCGAAATTGTTGCTGCCATCTTGATCACTCCTTGCTTGGTTTTATCAGTAGACTAATTCAACGTCTTTGTTTCTTAAATATTCGACCCAGCGATCCGACGGCTTTTCGTCGGTCACGACGGTGTCAATTTCATTAACCTCACAGACCTTGACGAACGAGATCTTATCGAATTTCGTTCCGTCGATCGCCAGCACCTTGCGGTTGGCGGCGGCGAAGATCGCCTGCTTGATCTGCGAATCCTTTTCGTTGGAATCGGTAATGCCCATCGACATGTCGATGCCTTTGGACGAGCATACCGCCAGATCCACGTGGAAGCCGCGGATCATCTTTTCGGCGGAGGCGCCGACCATCGCCAGTGCGCCCTCCTTGAGCGTGCCGCCGGTGGACAGCACGTTCCAGCCTTCCTTGTCCGCGAGCTCCAAGAGGATCTCCACGGAGTTGGTAATCAGCGTAATGTTTTTACGCGATTTGATGTATTTGGTAACGAAGATCGCAGTGGAGCTGGCGTCTAACATGATATAGTCGCCGTCGTGGATCATTTCGCTGATCTTCTGTGCGATACGCTGTTTGCGATCCACGTTTGCCCGTTTGCGGACGCTGAACGGCAGGTCGGTCTTCATGACCTGTGTCGATACCGCACCGCCGTGCGTCTTTTTCGCGAGTCCGTCTTTATCCAGTTTTTCGAGATCGCGACGAATGGTTTCCTCTGTTACGCCGAAGTCACGGCTCAAGTCCGCGACAATTACTTTGCCGTCTTGCGCTAACTTCGAGAGGATCGCATTCCGCCGTTCAATCGCGAGCATCGCCATGACCTCCTTTTTTCAGAAATTCGGGCTTTGCTTTACAGAATGCTGCGCCACATCTTTTCGTCGGGATGCGGAATGATCGCACTGTCAAGGAACATACCGGATTCACCGGTCGCCTTTTTAGCGTTTTCGATCGCGGCCTCGACGGCGGCGATCTCGCCGGTCAGAAGCAGGTACGATTTGCCGCACATACCTCGGGCCAGTCGCAATTCCACTAATTCGACCTGTGAGGTCTTGGCAGCCAGATCCGCGGCAACGATCGCCGCGGCAGCCGTAAAGGTTTCCAGAACACCCAGCGCGTTAGGACTACCGATCTCCGTTGAACCGTATAACGCGCTGAAAATGGATTCGTGGGGGTTACCCAGCACGAAGCTGTCGATCAGGGTGTCGGCGTACTGGGTGGCCGTGGCGTCGACCGCCGCTTTCACCGCGCTGAGATCACCACTGATGAGTACCATGAATTTGCCGGGGCAGACGGTGGTGGCTTCCAGCAACTCCACCTCGGCGGTTTTGACCATCCGATCCGCCGCTAACATACCGGAGGATACGGTTTTATATTCGACCATGCCGATCGCTTTTTTCATTAGGCATCCTCCTTAATCAGTGTAATGACCGAGTCGCTGACAGAGCTGACCGTCGCGCTGACCGGCGCGTGAATGTTGACGCTGAGCGCGTTTTCCGCCGCTGTGGCGATCACCTGATCGGCGACCACCTTGTCACCGGCGGCGACAACCGCTTTGGCGGGAGCGCCGATATGCTGTGACAGCAGTATGCGGAGTTCCTTGCCGGACGGTACGGCATCGGATAACGGTGCCGGTTTGTCGTAGGCGGTCAGCTTTAGACGCGCCATCAAACGGTTCATCGGTACTCGGCGGTAGTCACGGGCCGGATTGACCGGCTGTACCTCCGGTGCGGGCGGTTTGACGCCGTTTTGCCGAAGCCCGCTTTTGCAAGCGGCAAGCAGTGTGCGGGGGGCGAGCCCCTGACCGCAGGAATACAGCTCACACAGACCGCAGCCGACGCAGTAAAATGAGTTGAGATACGGTGTCGCGTCGTTGGTGACGCCGTTGGACGCGTACAGCATAAACTTGTGTGGCTCGATCGGGTGTCCCAGCATGTGACGGGGACACAGGTCGGTGCAATAGTTGCACTGACAGCACGCCGCCATGGCGCGCTTCATATCCACAAACGGTTTCGCTTGCTTTTTCTCGATCAGCAGATGATCGTCCGGTAACACCAGCACGGCGTTTGTCGTTCGGGTGACCGGCTCGTAGCTGCTGCCGATGCGGCCCATCATCGGGCCACCCATCAGATACGCCGGATGCGGTGTGGTGACACCGCCGGCAAGTGCTAACAATTCGCTGATGGCCGTGCCGATCGGCACCTTGAAGGTGGCGGGGGAGGCGACCTCGCCCGCCACGGTCACATACTTGTGTGTGACCGGCTGACCGCCGAGCAGGTTTGCCACGTTGAGGATCGTTTCAACGTTAAAGACCGTGACGCCGACCGCGATGGGCAGTCCCCCCGCGGGCACGACGCGGCCTGTGGCCTCGTAGATCAGAACGACCTCGTCGCCGGCAGGGTATACCGCCGGCAGACGGCAGATCGACATATTTGAGTAGGCCGCCATGTAGTGTTCAACGGCTTCAATGGTCTGCTTGTAATGCTTTTTGATGCCGATGATGACCGATTTGGCGCCTATTGTTTTCGCAATCAGATCAAATGCGCTGAGGAT
Source organism: uncultured Eubacteriales bacterium (assembly GCA_964490085.1). Classification (GTDB taxonomy): domain Bacteria; phylum Bacillota; class Clostridia; order Oscillospirales; family Acutalibacteraceae; genus RGIG3009. The sequence continues at coordinate 2,910 of CAZBAO010000112.1, forward strand.
CTTTTCCGCGTGCTGCTCCAATAGCTGTTGATGCAGTTTTAAGAGCGGCTCGCATTCCGCGCAGTTGAGGATAAGGGTGTCGGCGCGCTCGTCCAGTTTCGCATACGAGGGGAAACCGGCACCGCCGGCGCCGACTACGCCGCCCTCACGGAGAAGGGTTTTCAGTTCAGTTATGTTCATGATTATTCATTCCAATACCGCTGTCTACGATACCGACGATGGCGGCATCCACAGGTGCTTTCTCCATGTTGCAGCCGATACGGGCCGCACTGCCGGTCGCCACTAAGACGAGTTCGCCGATACCGGCGCCGACATTGTCGATGGCAACGATGTTCGAGGAGTGGTCGCCCATATCGGCGAGAGGCTCAACCACCATAAATTTGCTGCCGATCAAGTTATCGTTTTTTCGTGTGGAAACGATGCTTCCCACGACTTTTCCGACGATCATCTTCCTCACCTTTTCTAAAAAATT
>CAZBAO010000113.1:0-3371 GCA_964490085.1 uncultured Eubacteriales bacterium
TATCGCGCACAGCGCTGCGGATCGTATGCGGCGGGGTTTTATCCCCGCCCTACGGGGTGGTTTTGGTAGGTGGGTGCTTCCCGTTTTTTGTATGGATTTTTGGTTTTACTTATGATAGAATATTAATAGCAGAACTGAGAGAGAGGTGTCATTTTTGAAAATACGGTTATCTACTATTGTGAAATGGATTCTTTCTATTGTCATCATCGGCGTTTTATACTGGCTTATGTTGCCGCCGATCAACTGGCGCAGCATGGAAATGTGGACGTTTGTGGCATTCTGTATTGTCATTTGCACCGCTGTCAATTTTACGCACAAGGTTATTGAAACGATAGCACCTCATCGCGAAGCGGTTGTCAAAAAGGGACGCATACACTTTAAGGGGTTAAGTTTACCGCTTAAAATCGTAGCGATAAGCTTAATTGCTATCGTTGCCTTCGGTTTCATCGGCGGCGTTACCGGTTGGGCATTATTCTCTGCTAAGGCGTACGGGCAGCTGTTGACATATCAAACCGGCAACTTTCAAGAGGAGATCGCTGATGTGGTCACCAACGATAACGGCAAGCTGAATATGGATTCGGTGCCGGTTGTGGACCGTGACACGGCGGCACGGCTATCCTTGCGCGAACTCGGTGAAATGAGCGATCTCGTTTCGCAGTTTGAAGTGGACGAATGGTATAACACGCAGATCAACTATCAAGGCACACCCACGCGCGTTACGCCGCTTATCTACGGTGATTTTTTTAAATGGCTCAATAATCAGGCAGAGGGGATTCCTGCCTATATCACGGTGAACATGGAAACGCAGGAGACCTCATTAGTCCGTTTGGACGAGGGGATGAAATACAGCGAGAGCGAGTATTTCTTGCGTGATCTGAATCGCCACTTAAGATTCCGTTATCCCACCAAGATTTTTGACAACATTTCCTTTGAGATCGATGAAAACGGCACGCCGTATTGGGTCGCTTCTACCGTTACCTACCGTGTCGGCGTGTGGAGCGGCCGCGATATTGACGGTGTCGTTTTGTGCAATGCCGTCACGGGTGAATGCACGTATTATGAGATGGGGAATGTGCCTCAGTGGATCGATCAAGCGTACGATTCAGAGATCATCATTGAGCAGCTCACTTATAACGGCGAATACGTTAACGGCTATTGGAATTCGTTGTTCGGACAAAAAGACGTGCTGCAACCGACCGACGGCTACAACTATCTCGCCTTGAACGACGATGTTTATCTGTATACCGGTATGACCAGTGTTTCCAGTGACGAGTCCAACGTTGGCTTCGTTTTGGTGAATCTGCGTACAAAGGAAACCAAGTTTTACGAGTGTCCGGGTGCAGAAGAATATTCTGCGATGGAATCCGCACAAGGCAAGGTGCAAGAGAAAAACTATACGGCGACTTTCCCGCTGTTGCTGAATGTAAACGATCGCCCGACCTATTTTATGTCGCTGAAAGACAGTGCGGGCCTCGTAAAAATGTACGCGTTTGTTGACGTGCGGCAATACCAGATCGTCGGCACCGGAACCTCCGTCAAAGCGGCATTGAACGCCTTTTTTGAGGAACTGCAGAACAGCGATGAAGTCGATTTTGGCGATGAGAGCGGATCTGCCCTGAAAGAACAGACCGTCACCGGTGTGATCGCGGATATACGTTCTGCTGTGGTCGGCGGTGAGACCCGTTACTATATTCTGCTGCAAAATGATACGACCGTCTACGTAGCAGAGGTGGGCATCAACAGCCGTTTGCCGTTTGCCAAAGCCGGCGACAGCGTTGCGATGGTATGCACGGCGTCTGCCGATGCCATGTCGGTTTCCTCGTTGGAGCTGACACCACAGTAAACACACAAAGATAATCAAAAAACTCCGACGACTGCTCGATCGTAGGAATCAACGGTGAACGCAGGAAGTGTTTTATGCCTTGCCGCCCTCTGACGAGGGAGCGTCCCTACGGTGTTGATTCGGGTGTTGTAGGGAACGGATTTATCCGTTCCGTGTGTGGCGGCGAGCTGCCCACCGCCGTGTGTTAGGCGTAGAACAACTGTACCCGGTTATAGTCATAATACTTGTATAATTCCGACTAATAAAGAGTCTTATATAAAAAAGAGTCATAACGATTCTATAAGAATTATCATGACTCATATGGATTGCGGGAATATTGACCTTAAATGTTTTTTATAATATAAATTAACCCGTATTCAAGTGTCGCAATAAGAGGTGGTATATTGGATATTTCAACATATGTAAAGGACATTGAATTCTTATATAGCAAACTAATTAAACATCCATTATTTATTATTGAAAAAGACGAACTTGATAGATTCAATAAATTATATGACGATATAATCTGTAAGCAAAAAGACTTTTGTACTTTTGTCAACTCAATGACAATGCTAACTTGTTTTTTTGAGGACGGACACACAAATATAGAATTGCCATATACGGCTATTGATAAATGTCTAAATATACCGTGTCAATGGGAAGAAAACCGCTTGGTTCTCTCGCAAGATTATAATGGAATTAAAAGCGGCTCGGAAATATTGTCCATAAATAATATCGCAATTAGTGATATTTTCGATTTTATGTCGTGCCGAATTCCACATGAAAATATTTATCTTGTAAAAAGCCGAATGACTAATTATCCATATAAGAATTACCATGTCTTCAGCGAATTTAATTTATCATCGTTATTTGGAAAGAAAGACAAGTTTAATATATGCTTTGCCACAAAAGGAAACACAATAGCAAAGCCGTGTGGGCTTGAAAACTATAATGGGTTTTTAGATTTCAATGAAGATAGGTTTGTTTATTACGAGCTGGCAGGAGAAACTGTTGTTTTACACTTGAATTCTTGTATATGTGATGAAGTTTATAAAACCACATTGAACAAAGTGGCAGATATATGTAATGAAAAAGAAGTAAATTCTCTAATATTGGATTTGAGTAAGAATATGGGCGGTTCCTCTGCCGTTATCGATGAATTTATAAAACATGTTGATATTGATGAATTTAGACGATATGAAATGATTGATTATTCGCAAGGGAAACCACAGTATATAACAAAGCGTGGGGATATTGTAAAAAACAACAAAGCATCAAAACTCTTTCCGTTAGATATATATTGCCGTGTATCGCATGATACATTCAGTAGTGCACGCACATTTGCTGCTACATTAAAGGATAATGGCATAGCAAAGATAATAGGTAGTCCCACAGGCGGAAAACCAAACTCGTTTGGACTGCCTAAAAAATTCAAAACTCCAAATAACGAAATTGTTTTTAGGGTGTCGCAAAGCTTTTTCTTGCGGCCTAATGACGCCGAAGATGACAAAATTGCATTATTCCCAAGAGAGTAACAAAAAGGACTATG
>CAZBAO010000114.1:0-377 GCA_964490085.1 uncultured Eubacteriales bacterium
CAACGCCTCACCGACTACGCGGACTTCGTCCTTATACAACAGCTTGACCGGCTCGACAAGCTCCATCTCCATATCCTCCGGCAGGCCGCCCACGTTGTGGTGCGCTTTGACGCCGTCCGACTCTAAAATATCCGGATAAATGGTGCCTTGCGCCAAGAACGAGATGCCCGAAAGCTTGCTTGCTTCTTCATCAAACACCTTGATAAACTCGCCACCGATGATCTTACGCTTCTTTTCCGGTTCACTGACACCCGCGAGCAGATCCAAGAACCGATCCGTCGCATCCACATAAATGAGGTTGGCATCCAGCTCTTTACCAAAGACCTCGATCACCTGTTCGCTTTCGCCCTTGCGCATCAGACCGTGGTTGACGTGCA
>CAZBAO010000114.1:387-3350 GCA_964490085.1 uncultured Eubacteriales bacterium
CCACACCGCCGGAGAGTGCCAAGAGCACCTTCTTATCGCCCACTTGTGCGCGAACTGCCCCGACCTGCTCGTCAATAAAGCGGTTTGCCAGTTCGAGGGTAGTGATGCGTTCCATCGTTTCGGGCCGTTTGTTGTTGTCCATACGGGTTCCTCCTCCAAGGTCTTAGAATAGAAAATATTATAGTACTGTGGGTTTTTTGTGTCAAGAAAATTGAAGGAAAAAATTTTTTACGACTCTGCTTTCGCCGTCTCAATCAGCGCGCGAACGTTGACCGTTCCGTCGGCATGCAGTGTTTCAAACGCGAACACGGTTTTGTCCGTCTCCTCGCACCGTCCCATTTTCACGGTCAGCCGCTCGCCGAGCGGCGCTTCGCTGACAAACTGGATCTGCACGTCAGTCACCCGCACGCTGTCGATCTCAGGGATAAAATCACACAGCATATCGGGATAGTTTGTGTTGTTCATATGCGCGTTGCAGTCGGTATCGGCATACCGGATCTCTCGCTCGCCAACCACCGTCATCTCCCAGTCCGGCAGCCGGAATCTGGTTGAGATCGGCAACGGTTCATCCGTATAATAGGACAACCCGACCTCGCCTGCGCGGCACAGCTTTTTGGTGTTCAGGTTTAAAAGCCCGAACACACAATACGCCTCTGCCACAACCTCGCCGTCCTTCAGTAACCGATAGCATCGGTCAAACGACGCTCCCTTTTCGGGGATCGCCCAGGTCTCCGCCGTGACGGTATCATACGCCTGCAGATCGCCGTAAATGCACAAATGCGTGCGCCCGACCAAGAACGCATAGCCCTGTGCGAGCAATTCGCTGTACGACGGCTTTTGCACGTACATATTGCGGTTCGCCGTTTCCATCATGTACCGCAGCACTGCGGACGGTCGCACACGGTTATTATGCGCGAGGTCGTGCGAAGAAATCCGATATTCTTCCGTGAATTTCATATTATCATCCCAACTGCGCCATACTCTGTTCTAACAGTGCGATCTTTTCCTGCAGCCGTGCCGCCTGATCGCGTGCGGTCTGCACGACCGCTTCGGGCGCTTTATCGGTAAACGACGGATTTGCCAGTCGTGCCAGCACGCCGTCAAGCTGCTTTTGCGCGGTATCCTTTTCCTTAGTAAGACGCGCCTTTTCCGCCTGCATATCCACCAGCTCCGCCATCGGGATCTTGATGGTAGCGTCAGCCGTGACGATGCTGACGGCACCGTCCACGTCAAACGCCTCGCCCACCGTCACCTCGGACGCGGACGCGAGCCGCAGGAAGAACGACACGCCCTTCTTAAAGGTATCGGCAAACGCCGTTTCCACAAAGATCTGTGCTTTGCGCGACGGCGGCACGTTCATCTCGCCGCGGCGGTTACGGATCGCACCTATAGCCTCCATGATGCGCTCCATTTCCTTTTCCTCTGACGGGAAGGACAGCGCCTCGTCATACTCAGGCCAACGAGCGATCATGAGCGCCTCGCCCTCGTGCGGCAACGACTGCCAGATCTCTTCGGTCACGAACGGCATAAACGGATGCAACAGTTTGAGCATCCCCGTCATCACGTACACAAGAACCTGCCGTGCCTCCGCAGCGTTTTCACCCTGCAGACGACCCTTGCACAGCTCAATGTACCAGTCGCAGAAATTGTCCCAAATGAAGTCGTAAAGCTTCTGCACCGCGATACCGAGCTCATATTTATCCAGATTTTCCGTCACCGCGCGGACAAGCGTATTAAAGCGGGAAACGATCCACTTATCCTCCAGCGTGAGTTCCGCGGGCAACGACAGTTCTACCGACTCGTCTCCGATATTCATCAAAATAAACCGCGCCGCGTTCCACAGCTTGTTGGCAAAGTTGCGGGACGACTCAACCTTGTCGGTCATAAAGCGCATATCGTTTCCGGGGCTGTTACCGGTCGCGAGCATAAAGCGCAATGCATCCGCACCGTACTGGTCAATGATCTCCAGCGGATCAATGCCGTTGCCGAGTGACTTCGACATCTTGCGGCCCTGCGCGTCACGCACCAAGCCGTGAATCAACACCGTATGGAACGGTGCCTTGTCCGTATACGCGAGTCCCGAGAAGATCATACGGCTGACCCAGAACCCGATAATATCGTAGCCGGTCACCAGCGTATCGGTGGGATAGAAATACTTGAGATCCTCGCTGTCCTCGTTCGGCCAACCAAGGGTCGAGAACGGCCACAGCGCCGAGGAGAACCAGGTATCCAGCGTATCGGGATCCTGTGTGAGTGCATGGCTGCCGCATTTCGGGCAGACCTCGGGTGCCTCTTTCGCGACGATCATCTCGCCGCAATCTGCGCAGTACCACGCGGGGATCTGGTGTCCCCACCACAGCTGACGGGAGATACACCAATCGCGCGTGCCGCGCATCCAGTTCATATAGTTTTTGGTGAACCGCTCGGGCACAAACTTGATCTCGCCCTTTTCCACCGCCTCAATGGCAGGCTTGGCGAGCGGCTCCATCTTCACAAACCACTGCTTGGACACCATCGGCTCGATGGTCTGATGGCAACGGTAGCAGGTGCCCACGTCGTGTTTGCGCGGCTCGGTCTCTTTGAGATAACCGCCCGCTTCCAGATCCGCCAAAATCGCCTTGCGCGCTTCCAGTGCCGTCATACCGGCATACTTGCCGCAATCCAGTACTTCGGGTTCGTCCACCGCCGCGCGACCGGACGCCCGCAGCTCATCTGCCGCCGCTTTGTCTTTAGCGCCGGTCAGGTGACCGTCGTAGGTAAAGACGCGGATCATCGGCAGATCGTGACGTTTGCCGACCTCAAAGTCGTTCGGGTCGTGCGCGGGCGTGATCTTCACGACGCCCGTGCCCTTGGTCATATCCGCGTGCTCGTCGCACACGATCGGAATTTCTTTATTGAGTAGCGGCAGGATCACGTGACAGCCGTGCAAATGCTTGTACCGCTCATCCTCCGCGTTGATCGCC
>CAZBAO010000115.1:0-3281 GCA_964490085.1 uncultured Eubacteriales bacterium
CAAAACGATTGGTGATACTCGGTTCGACCGGATCCATCGGTACACAAAGTCTGGATGTCGCGGCACAGCGCGGCTATGTTGTTGAAGCGCTTGCCGCCTACTCCAACGTTAAGCTGATGGAGGAACAGATCCGTCGCTTCCGTCCAGCAATGGCCGCCCTGTACGATGAGGCGGCAGCGCGCGATCTGCGTGACCGCGTACGGGATCTGGATATACCGGTCTTATCCGGAATGGAGGGGCTGTGTACCCTCGCCGAACTACCGGATACGGACGTCGTGCTCAATGCGGTCGTTGGCATGGTGGGCTTGCTTCCTACCTTGCACGCGTTGCGTGCAGGTCACGATGTGGCTCTGGCGAATAAAGAAACATTGGTTGCCGGCGGTGAACTGATAATGAGCGCGGCGCGTGAGCATCACGCCCGTATTTTGCCGGTTGACAGTGAGCATTCCGCGATCTTCCAATGCTTGCAGGGCACGCCGGCGGGAGCGTGGGCGCCGCCATCTTCTTCTGAACCGCTCGGACTTTCCCGCGTGATCCTGACTGCCTCCGGCGGCCCGTTTTTCGGAAAGAACGCTGAGGAACTACGGCAGGTGACGTTGGAGGATGCTCTGCGGCATCCCAATTGGAGCATGGGACAAAAGATTACCATCGATTCCGCTACTATGATGAATAAAGGCCTTGAACTGATCGAGGCAAAATGGTTATTTGATGTCCCGCCGGAGAATATAGATATTGTGGTGCATCGGGAAAGCGTTATCCATTCGTTGATCGAATTCAGCGATCATTCCGTGCTCGCCCAGTTGGGCGTGCCGGATATGCGCATTCCTATTCAGTACGCCTTAACGTGGCCGTTGCGGGGTGATCCGCCGGTGCGCAGGCTGGATCTGACCGAGATCGGAAAGCTCACCTTCTTCAAGCCCGACCGCGAGGCATTTCCGGCGATCGAGCTGTGCCGTACCGCCATCGAAAAGGGCGGTGCGTATCCGACGGCGGTCAATGCTGCCAACGAACAGGCAAATCTTCTGTTCCGAGAGGGAAAGATCTCGTTTTGTGCCATCAGTGAGGTGGTTGCCGACACGCTTTCCCGCACATTGCCCGCTATTTCAACTGTGGAAGACATTTTGGCGGTTGATGCCGAGTGTCGCCGTACTATTATGGACCGAAGGTGATCGTTATTACAACCGTATTGCTGTATATTTTTCGCTTGTTGGCGGCTGTTATCGTATTTGGGCTCATTGTGGTCATTCACGAATGGGGACATTTTATCGTTGCGAAGCTCACCGGCGTACAGGTCAATGAATTTGCTATCGGTATGGGCCCGAAGCTGTTTGGTTGGGGCAAAGGCGAAACGCGCTATTCCGTGCGCCTGCTTCCGATCGGCGGCTATTGCGCCATGGAAGGGGAGGACGCCGCCGGCGGCGGTGAGGTAAAGCTTGACGCAACCGAAACTCCCGCCGATAATCCGCGCGCGTTTTATCGCAAAAAGGTGTGGCAGCGCATGCTCATCACGGTGGCGGGTGCTACCATGAATATTGTGCTGGGCTTCGTGCTTTTGCTCGTCTATTTCGGTGCGTGTACGCTGCCCTCCGGTGACGGCAACGCGTATTACGCCGGTACCACGATCTCGTGGCAGGAAGAGGATGCGCTAAGCTATGAAAGCGGCCTGCGCCCCGGTGATACGCTGCTCACGATCGACGGAAAACGCGTGTTTACCGTGTTTGACATCCAATCCTTGCTGCAGGACAGCGATGATGCCACCTTTGAAATGGAGGTTCGGCGCGACGGCGAGACCGTGACGTTACCGGCGGTCAACTTTAAACGCGAATATAACGAGGATACCGACAGCTATATCCTGCAATATGATTTTAAGGTGAATGCCATCCCGCAGACGGTCGGTTCCACCATCACGCAAGCCGCCAAAACCGAGTGCAGCGTAGCGGTGATGGTATGGCGCAGTCTGAGCGGTCTGCTTACCGGTAAATACGGTCTCAACGAGCTGTCCGGACCGGTTGGCACGGTAGACATTATCGGCGATACCGTCGCCGATGCGATGACCGCGGAACAGTGGCAGGCGGGGTTGGGTAGCGTGCTGATGCTGGTCGTTTTATTGACCGTGAACGTCGGTGTTTTTAACTTGCTTCCCGTTCCGGCGTTGGACGGCGGTAGATTGTTGTTCTTAATTTGGGAAGGCATCACGCGCAAGCCGGTCCCGCAAAAGTACGAAGCGATCGTACATGCGGTGGGGCTCGTGTTATTGTTACTTTTGATTGTCGTGGTCACGTTCAGTGACATCATCAAATTATTCTGAAACGTGCGGTGAAAGCGATGTACAGACGTGAATCCAAACAAGTATCGGTCGGCGGTGTGCTGATCGGCGGCGACGCGCCGATCTCCGTACAGTCGATGGGGAATGTTCCGTCAACGGATATCGAAGGCACGGTGCGGCAGGCGGCGGCACTGAAAGAGGCGGGTTGTGATATTCTGCGCATTGCTGTTCCCGATAAAGCCGCGGTGCGTCTGATCGAAGCGATCAAATCCGCCGTGGACATTCCGCTGGTTGCGGATATTCATTTTGACTATCAGTTGGCGCTGGAATCGGTTGCCGCAGGGATCAACAAGATCCGCATCAATCCCGGCAACATCGGCGATGAAAGCCGCGTCAAGGCGGTCGCCGATGCGTGCCGTACGCGTGGCATCCCGATCCGTATCGGTGTTAATTCCGGCTCGCTGGAAAAAGAGATTTTGGCAAAATACGGTCACCCGTCAGCCGAGGCGATGCGTGACAGCGCGCTGTATCATGCATCCCTGCTCGAAAAATACGATTTCGATGACATTGTTCTGTCCATCAAATCCTCGCACGTGGACACGATGGTGAAGGCGTATGAGCTGACCGCTGCTGCCTGCCCGTATCCGTTGCATTTGGGCGTCACGGAGGCGGGCACCGAGCGCATGGGACTCATCAAATCCGCCGCCGGTATCGGCTCGTTGCTTTTGCGCGGCATCGGTGATACGATCCGCGTATCTCTCACCGCCGATCCGGTGCGTGAGGTGGAAGCCGGTATTGACATTCTCAAAGCTTTAGGTATGCGACAAAACGAACCCACACTGATCTCTTGTCCGACCTGCGGCAGAACGCGCGTTGATCTGATCGGAATGGCAAACGAGGTGGAGCAGCATATGCGCCGCATCCACAAGCCGGTGACGGTTGCCGTCATGGGTTGCATTGTCAACGGCCCCGGTGAAGCGAAAGAGGCAGATATCGGTATTGCCGGCGGCGACGG
>CAZBAO010000116.1:0-3256 GCA_964490085.1 uncultured Eubacteriales bacterium
GCGTCGATCTCCACCACATCCAAGATCGTGCCGGCATCAATGCCGCGGCAATTGTCACAGTCATTACAAGGATCACCGTCCTGCGGATGCAGGCAGTTGACGGCTTTGGCAAGAATCTTGGCACAGGAGGTCTTACCCGTTCCCCGCGAGCCGGTGAACAGGTAGGCATGTGCCAAACGGCCGGAACGTAATTCGTTTTTGAGCGCTGTCGTCACAGCCGGTTGCCCGTAAACCTCAATGAAAGTCTGCGGCCGCCATTTGCGGTATAGTACTTGATACACGCTCTCGCCTCCTTGTAAAAACGCCGTGTCCTTTCGGGCATACGGGCCGACAGGTTACCTGCGGCGCACGGATGGAATCCGCTTAATGCTGCTCGGTTCCCCGCCTGACATGGTTCACGGGCCACCGTCGCACAGGACCCATCAGCCCGTATGCCCCAAAGTACACGGCGCTACTAGTCAGTATAACATATTCCTTTCAGAAAAGCAACACAATCGCGTGGTTTTTTCTACGGCGTTGTGTAATCAAGCCCCGTTGTTGCCGACATCGTGCCGTCCCGTCGCACAAACAGCGCCTCCGTGTCGGCAAGTGACTCGACCAGTGCCGTTGCTTTCTCCTCCCCCATCACGAAGCATGCGGTGGACAGCGCATCCGCCTCGGCAGAATTTTCGCACACGATGGTCACCGATGCCAGCGTATTCTGTACCGGCATACCGGTTGCGGGGTCCAATAAATGATGATACCGCACGCCGTCCTTGTCAAAGCCGCGCTCATAGATACCCGATGTCACGACCGATACATCCCGCCCCTCAACGATCGCACACAACGAGTCCGTTGCAGCGGGGTCCTTGATGCCGATGCGGAACGCCTCGCCCGCCCTACTGCCGACCGCCACGATGTTGCCGCCGAGATCGATCACAGCCGAACGAACGCCCTGTTCTTTGAGCACCACCGCTACCCGATCCGCGATATACCCCTTGGCAATACCGCCGAGATCAATGGCACCTGCCGCCAGCGTCACGGTTTGTCCTTCTATCTGAAGCTTCCGATGATCCACCAGCGCCACTGCCTGCTGTAAGGCTTGGGGATCCGGTATCGTTTGTGCGGCAAAATTCCACAAAGCAGACACCGGACGGATGGTGATATCCAGCGCACCGTCGGATAACTGCGCATACTGCAAAGCAAGCGCGATCACCTCAGCAGTCTCATTGGCTACCGTCACCGGCTGCCCGTTCGCCGCGTTAATGCGCATCACGTCGCTGTTTTCTCTTGTAGCACTGAGCAACGCTTCCAATCGTTCGATTTCCGCAAAACCCGCGGAAAGTGCTTTCTCGGCGTCCGCCTCGCCGGCGTCGTACAGCGTGACGGTCACCACCGTGTCCAATGCAAAGTCGGTGCGTGACGGCAAAGGAGACTCGACGCCGCACGCGCACAGCGACAGCAAGCAACACAGCACCGCTATGATCGCCGTATACCGTTTCACGCGATCCCCTCCGTCCTTTTCACTATCCATAGTGTAGCATTTTTCACTGTGCGATGTAAAGAGAAAAGTGTAACAAGTTTGTAACAATAATTGAACCTTGGTCAAATTTTGGTTATACTCATGATAGAATCGTGCGAAAGGAGAGGATCGCTCATGCGTAAAGAATGGCACCGACTGTTCCGTCGCGAACACGCCTTTGCGTGGGCTATTCTGCTGCTTGTCGCCATACCTGTATTTCCGGAATACTGCGCCCCCGTTTTGGCGATCGCCTCACTTGTCGCCGCTCTGACAGATGCCCGCCGCCGTAACACGACGGTACAGATCGGCACGTTGGGCAAACTGTTATTGGTCTATCTTTTATATACCGCCATTGGGGTCCTCTATTCCGCGCACCCGCTCAACAGCCTTTCCACTCTCGCCATGTGGGCGGTCATGTTTTGCGGATATCTGACGTTAACGACCGTTTTGTATAACCGTCACCGTCTGCACACCGCCCTGTTCTTGGTGGGTGTCGCCGCCGCGTTCGTCGGACTTGTCGCCTGTGCGCAGTACGTGTGTATCAGTATTCTCGATCGGGACGTTCCAAACCAGCTATGGCTGCGTGTCGACGAGTTTTTCTACACCTATTTTCCCATGGACGTTGATCTGCACATGGCGGATGACCGTGCCAGCGGGACATTCAATAACCCTAACATTCTCGGTGAATATCTGACCATGGTGTTGCCGCTGATCGGCTACTGTGGCTTTTCGGAGTTCCGCACCCGCCGTTCCCTGCTGTCCCGCCTGTTCCTGTTTATCGCCATTCTCGGCGCAGCGGTCTCGCTCTCGCGCGGCGCGTATATCGCGATGCTGTCGATCCTGCTCATGATCTTTGTTTCCAACCTGAAACGGATCACCCCGCTGGCTCTGTGTCTGACCGCCGCGATCTCCCTGATCCCCGAAGCGATCATGAGCCGTTTTCTGTCTATCGGTCAAGGCGGTAACGATTTTGCGATCTTTGAACGGTTCGAGGCGTGGGACGTCGCGATTCGCACCATCATCAGCAATCCGCTGTTCGGTCTCGGACCGGGCATCAGCAATTTCTGGGAACAGCTTCAAAACGCCGGCGTCGGTGCGCCCCATTCTCACAATCTGGTACTGCAGTTGCTGGTGGAGGGCGGTTTCATCGCCCTGTTTATTATGTGTATGATCGCCATCCGTATGCTGCAAAACAGTCTGGAGCTTGCCAACCGCAACCGCCGCGGCAGCGGATTGGGCAACGCCATGGTAATATTCGTCGTCGCATTCGTGGTATACGGCATGGTCGACTATCCGTTTCTGTCCCCCAAGCTGGTCGGAAACTTCTTGACCATCATCGGCTTTGCCGACGTGATCGCACACATTTACCTGCGTCAACCGTTCGTGACGCTCCTTTCCGTGCCCGTCACACTATGGCGGCGCACACGCAAACGCTTAGCATCGCTAAAGACCAAAAAATTTTTAAAAAGCCCTTGACTTTTCTCCACAAACCCACTATAATCTATTTCGTTGTCCACATTTGCGCTCGTAGCTCAGCTGGATAGAGTGCTTGACTACGAATCAAGAGGTCAGGGGTTCGAGTCCCTTCGGGCGCGCCAAAAATACGAGTACCGCTTTTTGCAGTGCTCGTATTTTTTTGCCCGAAGGGACTCGAAAGAACCGAGTGCGAGCGCCGCCGGGGGCGGATACAGCGAGCACACAGGGCTGTGCCGCAACACGGTGAAATGAGCCGCCGTCAGCGCGGCGAAATTGAAC
>CAZBAO010000117.1:0-3176 GCA_964490085.1 uncultured Eubacteriales bacterium
GTACGCTCATCGTTACGGGTGCTCTTGGTGCCGGTTTCCTGCCCGGCTTGATCGCGGTCGCCGCGATGGTAGCCGTCGTCGTGTACCTGTGCATCCGTTCGGATAAGAAGCTCAAAGAAGAGTACGCGCTGAAGGGTAAAAAGGCTGAGGCCGCTGTCAGCGCGAAGTAAGAGGTCTGTCTGATATGCAAGATTTCATTATTATCGCTGTACTGGTCGTAGTCATCGGTCTTGCCGCGTGGTACGTGTATAAAGCGAAGAAAAGCGGTAAGAAATGCATCGGCTGCCCCGACAGCGGCTCCTGTCACTCGAAAGAGTGCGGCTGTTCCTGTGGTTGCGGCGATACAGCGGAACACGAGAAATAAACAAACGAACGCGCCCCGCATTTTTGCGGGGCGCGTTTTGGCGTGTCGGGTCAAAAAGCCACCTGCATGAACAGGGCAACACAGCACAGGATGATCGCACAGGGGACGTACAGACAGCGGCCGGCAAAGTACCAGACGTTGCCGTGTGCGCGCAGAGTCCCTTTGTTGATCTCGTGCAAGAGATCGTTCTTCTTCATCACCCAGAACCAAGAGAGCGCGCCGAGTGTCGCGCCGATCGGGATGACGTAGATGGACACGATATCCATCCACGGGCCCCATTTGGCGATGGGCTCCATAAAGATGCCGATGCCGAGGCAAAGGGCGCCGAGAACGATCAGCGTGATATTGCGGCTGAGCCTTTTGAAGCGGTGCTGTAAGGATTCGCTGACCGCTTCAAACATATTCTGCAGAGAGCTGACACCGGCAAAGATCATGGCGATATACAAAATAACGGCGAACACCTGACCGAACGGAATATCCTGTAGGATGCGCGGTAGGGTGACAAAAAGCAGAGAAGGGCCCGCGCCGATATCCAGATCATAGGCAAAGCACGCGGGAATGATCACGAGTGAGGCGACCAGAGCGGCGACGGTGTCGAAGATCGCCGTACGCGCGGCGATCTTAACGACGTTTTCCTGCTCGTCCAAATAGGCGCCGTATACGATCATACCGCTGCCGGTGACGGACAGCGAGAAAAACGCCTGACCCATTGCCCAGACCCACGTCATGGGATCGGCAAGCGCCGACCAATCGGGGGTGAACATAAAGACGTAGCCGTCAACGGCACCGGGGAGAAACGCCACGCGGATGGCAAGTGCGACAAACACCAAGAAAAATACCGGCATCATCACCTTGTTGGAGCGCTCGATGCTTTTCGCTCCGAGAAGCAGTGTGAGCAGCGTGCCAACTACCACAATAACGTGGAACGGGATCACCGAAAAATCGTTGCCGGAGAAGGTGCTGAACCACGCGGCGGTGTCAGCCTGCATCAGTTCACCGGTAACAGAGCTCCAAAACGCTTTGAATACGTATGCGATAATGACGGCGTAGCCGAGTGCAATGCACAGTGAGCCGATCAGAGGCAACCAGCCGATCACGCCGCCGATTTTTCCGGCTTTTTCACCGCGCGTTGCCCAGGCGTTACGGTACGAGCCGAGCGTGCCGGTGCGGGCACGACGGCCGATGGCGTATTCTGCCGATAAGCCTACCGCACTGAACAGCGCGACGAAGAATAAATAGGCGACTAAAAAAGCACCGCCACCGTTTGCTCCCATTTTGGCCGGGAATCCCCAGACGTTTGCCATGCCCACAGCAGAACCTACCGCAGACAGAATAAATCCCCAGCGGGAAGAAAAGTGAGCGTTCTTTTTCTGTTCCATAGTCCATACCCCTCAAATTCACTTGACATTTTCAGATATTACTTTATAATTAGAAGAAGCATTTGTCAAATTGATAGTTATTATAAAGAGGATCAATATTTTTAATGGAGCGGAGTGTATGGATCTCAGAATACTCAACACCTTTATTCAGGTGGCAGAGGCGAATAGCTTTACGCGTGCCGGAGAGCGGTTGGGATATTCCCAACCGACGGTGTCATTTCAGATCAAGCAGCTCGAGGAGCAGCTCGGAGTCCGTTTGTTTGACCGCATCGGGCACACGGTGCGGCTGACCGATAAGGGGCACGCGGCATTGTTACGCGCACAGCAGATCTGTAAGCTGTGCGGGGAGCTGACGAGCGGGGAGCTGCCGCATGACGTTGCGGGGACGGTGCGGGTCGGTATGGCGGATTCGTTGTGCGCGGCGTTGGTAGAGGATCGCTTTCATCGGTTTCGGGAAGAGTATCCGCACATTCACGTCGTGATCATCACGGCGGGAACGGATGAGCTGTTCCGGCTGCTGGATCACAACGAGGTGGACATGGTGTGCACGCTGGACAGTCACATCTGTGACATGAATTACGTCGTTGCCGACGAGCAGAGGATGGGTGCGCATTTTGTCGTGCCGGCGGGTCATGCGTTGGCGTGTGCGGACAGCGTGCGTATGGAGGATCTGATGAACGAGACTTTCTTGTTGACCGAGAAAAACATGAGCTATCGCCGCCTGTTGGACGAGTGGCTGGCACGCGAGTCGCGGGAGATCCGTCCGGTGTTGGAGATCGGCAGTGCGCGGCTGATCTGCGAGCTGGTGGAAAAGGGAGTCGGTGTGTCGTTTTTGCCGGATTACGTTACCGGATGCGCGGTGCGCGAGGGTCTTATCGTGCGGCTGGCAGTGCGGGATTTTGAGCCCGATCTATGGAAACAGTTGTTGTATCATCGCGAAAAATGGGTGTCGGAACAGATGCAGGCGGTGATCACGCATTTGTCCGAGCCGATTTTCGAATAAAAAGCAAAAAGAAAAGGTTGACAAACCGGAGCTGACATAGTATAATGACTACTGCTCGTGAGAAATGGGCAGTAAGTTATATCGAGATGTGGCTCAGTTTGGTAGAGCGCTGCGTTCGGGATACCATACCAAACGGAGACCGATTTTCTCCCCGAACTGCACAACCCCTTGTAAACAGCCACTTTATCGGTGGCACAGTATTTATAAATCAGCATAAAATACCGCTACGACCACATAAAATCCCACAGATACGATATTTTCGTGAAACTTTGGGTACAAAAAAATTGAATATCGAGGTGTGGCTCAGTTTGGTAGAGCACTACGTTCGGGACGTAGGGGCCGCAGGTTCAAATCCTGTCACCTCGACCAAATTTTGACCGAAATTTGAGGTTTGTCCTCCACTTTCGGTCATTTTTTATACCTTTTCAAA
>CAZBAO010000118.1:0-3124 GCA_964490085.1 uncultured Eubacteriales bacterium
CTGTGAGGGAATCTACCCTCGTCAGAGGGAGCCAAGGTGTAGATTTGTTCCTGTTTTGACACAAGCATACACTATGCTCAAGGCGGTGACGTGATGGAAAAATTGGTATACAATAAAGCGTTTAGAAATGCTATGATCGCCCTTGTGCTTTTTGTTTTATTGTCTTGTGCGTGTATTGTCCCCGCTGTTGTTTCCAAAATTCAATATGATAATTTAGTAGCCAATATGGAGCCTACTCAGGCAACAATTGTCGATATTGATTTGGATATAGGCGTGCGTGGGCCTAACGTACAGGAAATTTACATTATTTACGAGGTTGACGGCATCGTTTATAATCGAGAATTAGGTACCGACACGGGAATAGCTTTTGCCGCCGGCACGGCAGCGGCGTATTCTATCGGGGATACGGTTGACATTTTTTATAACCCGCAAGATCCGAATCAAATTGCCACGCCCCGTTCCGTTAGCGTTGGATATGGGCTTATGGGGTTAGGCTTAATTTTTCTTGCTTTCGTAGCGGCCGCCTTTGTTGCCGTACTGAAGAACAGGCGAAAGTTTTTGGTTACCAAGGAAGAGTACGAAAGAGAGAAATATGAACGGAAAAACAAACGGCTCTTAAGCAAAAGCGGTAAAAGAATTCGTTGGCAATATTTCAACGCCTATATTTATTTGCAGCTTAGTCTTATTCCTGCAGTTCCGGTAATGCTTATATTGATGGAAGTAAAGAAAGGTAATTTTGATGTTTGGAACAGTATTGTTGAAATGTCCGGGGCGATATCTGTTGTTTCAGTGATATATGGGATTTTGATAGGCCCGTTTCTTGTTTTATCGATTTTGAATCGTTTTTGTTTTGGTAAAGTTTTGGGTGTGGTCGATGATTCTACGCTGTTCTTAAATGATCGTGAAATGGATATAACCAAGATTATGGAAATTGCGTATCACCCAAAGCTAAGGTCGAGAAGCGGATCCGGTTCTTGTTACGCCACCTTTGTTGTGCAATCCGAAAACGGTGGCACCGAATCGTTTGACGTGGCACATTTTCCTTTGTACGGTTTGAAAGAAATCAAAAAACAAAACCCCAATATTACACTTTCCTTTGATAACCGTATTTGGTTTCTGGCGCTTTGTCCCACCGTTTTATTTTCCGCTATCGGCTTGTTGCTTGGGTGATTTAAGATCATACGAATAAAGACAAAACTCCCGTTCCCTTCCGAGAACGGGAGTTTGCTTTTTGTGAAAATTCAGATTATTTCAAGCCTTTAGGTGGTCAACGTTTGGCTTTGAGCGAGGCGAACAGACGCGTGTTCTTGCGCTTGACGTTTGAGATCACGGTGCCTTCCCATTTGGTCAGCGTTGCCGAGCCCATACGGATGGGGATCAGCATCAGCTTCATCATGGTGGAGCGGGGCTTTGCGACCTTTAACAGCTCCTTGACCTTGGGATCGCGGATGATGCGGCGGATCTCGGCGCTCTTTTCCTTGCCTGTCAGCGTGCAGGCGGGGTTGGTGATGTTCTCGATACAACCCACCACGCGCTCAACGTAACGGCGAGCCAAGAATTCGCGGGAATTCTCATCGTCGATCCCCCAGTGCTTGTACAGATCGACCATCCAGCCGTGCTCTTCCTCGCGCTTGTCGTACATCTCGGGACGGTATTTTGCCGTCTCACTCTCGGCGCGGGCGCGCATGAAGTGATAGTATTTCTTATCCGACACGACCACGCGCTCAACGTCGCGCAGCACGCTTAAGTTGAACGGGAAATCGTCCCAGAACGTTAGGGGGAAGCGCAGGTCATGCTCCAGGATATAGTTGCCGAGGTACAGCTTGTTCCACGGGGTATAGAGCAGATTGCAATCGAACAGACGGTACGCGTTCTCGCGGAACTCACGCTGAGTGGCGAACACCTGCGACGGCTGGGAATTCTCCTGCGTTACGTACTCGGTATCGTTATAATAGGTATCAATGTAATAGCCGGTGACGACGAGCTCGGCTTCGTGCTGCTCAGCGAGCGCGACCATATCCTCAAGCATGGTGGGTTCCGTCCAGTCGTCGGGATCCATGAAATAGAAATACTTGCCGCGTGCCTGCTCGATCGCCATGTTGCGGGCGGTGTGCGCGCCGCCGTTTTCTTTGTGAATGACGATGATGCGCTCGTCCCTGGCGGCGTATTCGTCACAGATCTCACCGCTGCGATCCTTCGCGCCGTCGTCAACTAAGAAAAACTCCCAGTCGGAGAAGGTTTGCGCCTGCATACTTTCAATTGCTTTGCCGACGTAGTTTTCCACGCCGTATACCGGCGCGATGATAGAAACCATCGGGTTCTTTGCAGCCATGTTTTTACTTCCTCCTCAAAACAGCGTGGCGGTCAGCGCGAGCGCCGACTCGATCACTTTATCCATATCGTAATAGCGATACTCGGCGAGTCTGCCGCCGAACAGGGTGTTCTTTTCCTCTTTGGCGAGCGCTTCATACTGCGCATACAACGTGCCGTTGCGCTCGTCGTTGACGGGGTAGTACGGCTCCATACCGTCTTGCCAGTCGGTGGAATACTCACGGGTGACCACCGTTTTCGGTTGGGTGCCGAATTCAAAGTGCTTGTGCTCGATCACGCGGGTGTAGGGGGTCTCGCGGTCAGTGTAGTTCACCACCGCGACGCCTTGATAGTTGGGTTCATCCAGCACTTCCGACTCAAAACGGACGGTGCGGTATTCCAGCTTGCCGAAGCGGTAGCCGAAGTACGAGTCGATGGTGCCGGTGTATACCACGGTATCCGCCATCGCACGGTATTTGTCGGGATCAGACAGGAAATCCACACCCGTTAAGACGTCGGCTTTTTCCAGCAGTTTATCGATGATGACGTTGTAGCCGCCGATCGGGATGCCCTGATAACGGTCGTTGAAATAGTTGTTATCGTAGGTCAGACGAACCGGCAGACGCTTGATGATGAACGCGGGCAGTTCAGTACAATCGCGCCCCCACTGCTTTTCGGTGTAGCCCTTGACGAGCTTTTCGTAGATATCTCGGCCGACTAAGCTGATCGCCTGCTCCTCTAAGTTTTTCGGCTCACCGGTGATCTCCGCACGCTGTTTGTCAATCATTGCCTGCGCTTCGGCGGGCGTGCGCAC
>CAZBAO010000119.1:0-3109 GCA_964490085.1 uncultured Eubacteriales bacterium
ATAGCTAAAGCTTTATAGTACCACCAGCACAGCTGGTGGTTTTTTCCTACAATAAAGAAACAAGGACTTGCTTTAAGCAAGTCCTTGTTTCTTTGTGTTTATGTGTAGCACAAACATCATTCTCACGGCCGGACACAAAACGAAGTTGCGACAAGTCGCAACCAGTGTTAACTCTATTTACATATACAACTTGAAAATCTCGATAAAAAATGTTATATTTAAAACAAAAAAATGCTTGTAGTTATGTGGGAATTTCAGCTTGTGGAAATCTTTTCCACAAGCTGAAACAAGGCTACCTTTAGGGCAAGGGAGGCTAATTTATCCCCAATTTGACACAATCATACAATAACGCGCAGGAGTGGTCACTATGATTCAAAACTACATATTTGATTTTGGAAACGTATTGGCGCGTTTTGATCCGGATGAGCTGACAGCGGTCCATATTAAAGACGCAGACACCCGAAAAGCAGTGAGCAACGTCGTGTTTGACCGCCTGTATTGGGATCGGTTGGATAACGGTACTATTACCGATAACGAGGTAAGAACCGGTATTTGCGGCCGTTTGCCGAAGGAATTGCACGCAAGTGCCTGTCGTGTGTACGATGATTGGATCAAATCGATGCCGCCGATCGACGGTATGCGGGAACTGGTAGCCGATATCAAAGCGCGCGGCGGAAAGCTGTATTTGCTATCCAATATCAGCGTCGGCTTTTCTAAAACGTACGATGTAAACCCCTATGTAAAAGAGCTCTTTCCGCTGTTTGACGGTCTGGTTTTCTCCGGACCGATCGGGTTAGCAAAACCGGATCGCGCGATCTATGAGCATTTGCTCAGTCGCTTTGACTTAAAAGCCGACGAGTGCGTATTTATCGATGATAATGTGAGCAACATCGCCGCCGCAGAGACAGTTGGCATCCACGGCTATCTGTTTAACGGCGATGTAGAAGCTTTACGAAAAGCACTGCTGCGGGAGGACTCGTAATGTTATCCAATCTGCACACTCACACGAACCTTTGTGATGGCAAAAACACGGCAGAAGAAGTCGTCCTCGCTGCGATCGACAAAGGGTTTTCCTCAATCGGTTTTTCCGGACACGGTTATACCGATTTTGACCTGTCATATTGTATGAACGATATGAACGGGTATATTGCTGCCGTGCGCGACCTGCGCGAGCGTTATCGCGACAAGATCGAGATCTATCTCGGTGTGGAGGAGGATGCCGGCTATCCCCTCCCCAACCGTACGGATTTTGATTACATCATCGGCTCCTCTCATTACCTTTGTGTGGACGATCAGTATTATGCGATCGATTGCTCTCACGACGGTTTCAAACGCTGTGTTGAAGTGTTTGAGGACGATTACGTAAAATTGGCTGATACCTATTACCGTACGTTTTGTGAGTATATCCTCGCACGAAAACCGGATATTATCGGGCATTTTGATCTGATCACCAAGTACGACGAACTTGACGCCTCGCAGTTCTTGACGGATGCCGCCTATCAAAAATTGGCGGCGCAGTATCTAAAGGAAGCGCTGAAAAGCGATTGCTTTTTTGAGGTAAATACCGGCGCGATCGCACGCGGATACCGCACCTCCCCCTACCCCAGCGCGGAGCTGCTGCATATTCTTAAAGGAAACGGCGGAAAGTTGGTGTTGTCCTCTGACTGCCACGCGGCGGATAAACTGGATCAATCCTTCACAGAAACCAGAGCCATGCTGCGTGATATCGGTTTTGAATACGTGTACGCCCTGTCAAAAGGTGCGTTCGTTAAAGATTACCTATAAGCAAAAACACCGAGGATCATTCCTCGGTGTTTTTTATGTGTTTCAGCAGGGCGGTACATCCGTCGTAGATCTGCTCAAATACCGCTTCAAAGCGGCCGCTGTACCAGGGATCTTCGATATCGCCCGGCGTATCGGTAAAATCCAACAAACGGTATACCTTTCCCTTAGGATCGTCGCCAATGATGCGCATCAGACGAGGAAGATTGTACTCCTCCATCACAACGATGTAGTCAAACCTGTCATAATCTTCCGCCGTTATCTGCCGTGCTCGGTGACCTCCGAACGAGATCCCGTGCCGGCGCAAGGTATCCGCGGCCTTGGGGTAAATGGGATTTCCGATCTCCTCACGGGATACCGCCTTAGATTCGGTGTAAAGGTTTTCGCCTTGCGTCAAATTTTTGAAAATAAATTCCGCCATCGGCGAACGGCAAATATTCCCGTGGCACAAAAATAATACTGACTTCATCCGGACACCACCCTTTCCTTATTATAAAATCCTCCACTTTGGATGTCAATCGAGAAACCTGCAAAATTTTTAAATTTCCACTTGACAAACACTTTCCTTTTGTGTATTATAACAATTAGTTAGCATACGCTAACTAATTGACAGAACCTTTTCATACCTTACCTCAAATTGCTCTTACAGAAAAATGCTCTTGTGAATTCCTCACAAGAGCATTTTTCTTTTCTATTTTACAGTGCGTTTAATACGATACGGCCGTTTTCGACAGACAGCGCGATACCGCTGATCGTGGTATTGCGTTGTTCAACGATCAGTGACGCGATCGAGTCCTCTATCTCGCGGCGAACGGCATTGCGCAGGTCGCGCGCACCACGTTTGCCGCCGTGCGCGTTATCCGCCAAGCACGCCGGCACCTCTGCCGACCAAGTCAGCGTGATACCGCGCTCACCAAGTGGCACGACCAATTCAGTCAGCATCAACACCGCTATCTCTTGGTAGTCCGCTTTAGTCAGCGGTTCGAAATACACGATCTCATCCACACGGCTGATAAACTCCGGACGCAGAAAATCCGACAGTGCTTTCTTCGCCTTATCGCGTGACGCTTGCGCATCGCTCTTGCCGAAGCCCATCAGATTTTCGTGGAACTGACTGCCGGCGTTGGAGGTCATCACAATGACCGTATTTTCAAAATTGACGATTCGACCGTGGGCATCCGTGACACGGCCCTCATCCAAGATCTGTAACAGGATATTTAACACATCGGGATGCGCTTTTTCAATTTCATCGAACAGAATGACCGAATACGGTTTGCGGCGTACCTTTTCGGTGAGCTGACCCGCTTCATCGTAGCCGACATAGCCG
>CAZBAO010000120.1:0-3089 GCA_964490085.1 uncultured Eubacteriales bacterium
CGCACCGGGCGCGAACCCGCTTCACAACCGCGAGGAAAACGGCGCGCTCGCATCGCTCAACTCCGTGGCGAAGATCCGCTACGACGATTGCCGCGACGGTGTGTCCAACACGTTCTCGATCACGCCCGAGGCACTCGGCAGAACCGACGAGGAGCGGATCGATAACCTCGTTTCCATTTTGGACGGCTATTTTGCCAAGGGTGCGCATCACATCAACGTCAACGTGATGAACCGTGAGACCCTGCTGAAAGCGTACGAGCATCCCGAGGACTACCCGAACCTCACCATTCGCGTGTCCGGCTACGCGGTGCATTTCCACAAGCTGTCCCGCGAGCAACAGCGTGAGGTCATCAACCGCACGTTCCACGGTTCGTTGTAAGATGACGGGCTTTATACATTCCATTCAGTCGCTCGGCACGGTGGACGGCCCCGGCGTGCGGTTCGTGGCGTTCCTGGCGGGGTGTCCCTTGCGGTGCTCCTGCTGTCACAATCCCGATACGTGGGAAGTCGGCAGCGGCACCGAATACACCCCCGCCGCGCTGGTTGAAAAAGCCGAACAGTTCCGCGACTATTTTGGGAACAAGGGCGGTATCACGCTGTCGGGCGGGGAACCGCTGATGCAGGCAGGCTTTGCCGCCGAGGTGTTCCGCCTGTGCCGCGAGCGCGGAATACACACCTGTCTGGACACCTCGGGCGTGGTGTTAAACGACGACGTGCGCCGCCTGCTTTCGCACTGCGACCGCGTGCTGTTGGATATCAAATACACGGACGATACGTTATACCGCCGTCACGTGGGGATGCCGTATGAAAAGGCGCTTGCGTTTTTGGCGTATCTGGACGAGCTGCACGTTCCCACCACGCTGCGGCAGGTGGTGATTCCCACCGTCAACGATACGGACGAGAATTTTGAAGCGCTCAGGCGGCTCGCCGACGGGCACGCTTGCGTGGACGGTATCGAGCTGCTCCCGTTCCGGAAAATTTGTCAAATGAAATACGACGAGCTGGGGATTCCGTTCCCCTTCGCTGACATTCCCGAAGCCGACCCGATCATCATACGCCGCACCGAAAAATTTCTAAATACATAACAAAAGAGCGTTCACCGTTTTGGTGAGCGCTCTTCCTATTTTCGACAAAATCCGCCGTCTTTAGTTTTGCACGATCTTGTCAGCCGGTATCACCGTCTGCAAAAAGGCAAGGAGTTCTCCCACTGCACCGGAACCGCCCACACAGTGCGTCGGCAGTAGGATCGCACACCGCGGATCCAAGAAGAAATACAGTGCTTGATACGTCACGTGCAGTGCGTAAACAGACTCGTACGGCAGCTTGATCGATGCGCGTCCATCGTCATCTTGTATGCTGACGTCGCTAAAGACTATCGTACCGGCCTTGCTGTACATGGGCATACCCTTTTTCTCAGCCTTGCGCATATGCTTTTCTACGGTTTTGATAATCTCTTTTTCGGCACGCAGTCCGTACACTACCGTGGAGATCGCCAGTGCTATAGCCATCACCAGCGTCATCCACCACTCTGCCCCCAGAACTCGCATGATCGCCACCACCAGCAAGGCAACGACCAAAAACGAGCCGCGGAAAATCCACACGTTTTTGCGTCCTTGTGACGTATACTTCAGCGTGTGCGCATTAAATGTCAAATAGTCGTTCTCTGTCACCGTATAATGATAAGTAAACACCCTTGTCGCCTCCTCTTATGCTTCGTGTCGGGGCTTTTGGAAATACACGCCGATCAGCATGATCACGGCGAACACGATGAAGTAGAACAGCACCGGAAATGAGAACGCGCCGTTTTCCTTTGCCGCGAGATACGGTGTGATACCGTGGGCATACACCGCGGCGAACACCATCGCCAGACAGGAGAGCACGGCGAGCGACGGCAACATAAACCGTTTGACGAAGCCGAGCTCCTTTTCCTTCATCATCCAGCGGATAAACATCGGGATATAGAACGCGTAGATCGTGATGATGGGTAGCTCGGACGAATCAAAGTTGAAGCACCCGAACCAGCCCGACGTGAGGTTGGCACCGTAGAAGTACACGAGCCACGCACTGCTGGCAAACAGACCCCAAACGGCGGAGTTGGTCACCATATTGGTGTGAGGGTCGATCTCCTTGAACATCTCGGGTCTTGGGCCCTCGTCGCGGCAGGCGATGGCGTACATACTGCGGGTGACGCCCATCATCAGACCGTTCAGGGTACCGAGGCACGAAATGACGATGCAAACGTTAAGGAACGTACCGCCGATGCCGCCGAAAATGTTGGTGAAGGCTTTGGGGGAGCCTTCCTCGATCAGCACGGCATTGGTCGCGCCGCCCGCAACGCCGATATAATAAAGCACGTACGCCACGACCACGATCAGCGAGCCGATCACCAGCGCCAGCGGCAGGGCCTTTTTAGCGTTTTTCAGCTCGGCGTTGATGGAGGTCGCCACGATCCACCCCTCGTACGCGAACGCGGTCGCCACGATCGCCGCGAACAACGCACCGCCGGTGCCGCCCGTCACTTCACCGACCACCGTCACGAAGTTGCTCGGCAGGGTGCCGTTGACAAGACCGACCACCGTGCCCACGACCGCCATCAAGAAGAGCGGGATAAGCTTGACCACCGTGGCGCTGACTTGAAATTTGCCCGCCAGCTTCGGGGACAAGGCGTTTAGCATATACGACGCGATCAGGAAAAAGCCGGCAAGCGCCAATACCTCGGCGCTGTCGGGCGTCCAGCCGAACAGCACGCCGAAATAGCGGGCGGCATATTCCCGCCGGTCGCGGCCAAGACGTTTTGCGCTTTGAAAAAGACGCCGGAGCCAATGACGGTTCCCACCACCATACAGATCGCGGTCGGCAGACCGTACCGTTTTTCGAGCTTTTCCATCGTTTTCAAGTTCCTTTCGACTGATACCTATATTATAGCAGAAAAAGCACGATTCGTAAAGAGAATTCGATGGCACAAGCGGATTGGCGAAATTTTCATTTTTGGTCTTGCAAAACCAATGAAAACAGTGTACAATAACAGAGGCTTACATCCGCCCGTGGCGAAGCTGGATATCGCAGTGGATTCCGATTCCAAAGGCCGG
>CAZBAO010000121.1:0-3072 GCA_964490085.1 uncultured Eubacteriales bacterium
CAATGTGCTTTTTCCCCGGTGTCAAAAATCTTTTACGCCATTTCTACTCCATTTTCTTGAGGAGTTATGAAATGCGGTCGGTGTCTTACCATACCTGATTTCAATGGAAACCCCCTTTTTTCTTACTCGTCTATGCTGCCTGCACCGCAGCATTTTTTGTACTTCTTGCCGCTGCCGCAGGGGCAGGGATCGTTGCGCCCGATCTTTTCTGCCTGCGTTTTGCGCACGGTACGCTTTTGGTCGGTGCCGTCAGCGGAGGTGGCGACCGGTTTCGCAACCTCCTCGCGTTTGGGGCCTTCTTCGCGACGGATCTGCGCCGTGAGCATCAGGCGGGCGGTATCCTCGCGGATAGCGGCGATCATGCCGTCGAACATATCAAAGCCTTCCTTGCGGTACAACACGACCGGATCGTGTTGACCGTAAGCGCGCAGATGGATACCCTTGCGCAGCTCATCCATGTTGTCGATGTGATCCATCCAATAGCGGTCAACGGTTTTTAACAATACGACACGCTCCAGCTCGCGCATAAGGTTTTCGCCGTATTCGGCTTCCTTTTTGTCATATACTGCTTGGGCGTATTCGACCAGCTTTTCGGTCAGATCGGTGCGCTCCAGATCCTCAAGCTCCTGGGCGGTGTAATGCAGGTCGTCCGATTCGATGAGCCAGCCGGTATAATATTCACGCAGGCCATCGAGATTCCATTCATCGCGATCGGTATCGCTGACGGTGTAGCGGTTGACGGTCGCTTCGATGGATTCGCGGATCATGCCCATAATGGAATGGCGCACATCCTCGCCGTCCAGTACCTTATTGCGCTGATCGTAGATCAGCTCGCGTTGACGGTTCATGACGTCGTCATACTGCAACACACTGCGGCGGATGCCGAAGTTGCGTTCCTCGACGCGGCTTTGCGCCGTTTCGATGGCGTTTGACAGCATCCGATTTTCGATCGGCATCGATTCGTCCACACCGAGCATTTCCATAATGGTGTTCATTCGCTCGCCGCCGAACAGACGCATCAGATCGTCTTCCAGCGAGAGATAGAAGCGGGTGGTGCCGGGATCGCCCTGACGGCCGGCACGGCCGCGGAGCTGGTTATCAATACGGCGGGATTCGTGACGCTCGGTACCGATGATATACAAGCCGCCCGCCGCCTTGACCGCTTCTTCCTCGGGACGGATCTCCTCGCGGTATTTTTGTTCCAGTTGTTGGAACGTTTCCCGCGCAGACAAAATCTCCGCATCGTCCGTTTCGCCGAACGCGGTGGATTCAATGATAAGCTGTTCCGGAATACCCATACGGCGCATTTCGGCTTTCGCCAAGAATTCTGCGTTACCGCCGAGACGAATATCGGTACCGCGGCCCGCCATGTTGGTGGCGATGGTCACAGCGCCGCATTTGCCCGCCTGCGCGACGATTTCGGCTTCCTTTTCGTGGTGTTTCGCATTCAGAACCTCATGCGGGATGCCGCGGTTTTTGAGCATACGCGAGAGCTTTTCGGATTTTTCGATGGAAATGGTACCGACCAGCACCGGCTGATCGTGTTGATGACACTTAATGATCTGCTCGATGACGGCGTTAAACTTGCCGTTTTCGGTCTTGTATACCACGTCCGGCAGGTCATTACGCACCATCGGCTTGTTGGTGGGGATCTCCACTACGTCGAGGTGATAGATCTGCTGAAACTCGGTCTCCTCCGTCATAGCAGTACCGGTCATACCGGATAGCTTGTTATACAAACGGAAATAGTTTTGGAACGTGATGGTGGCGAGTGTTTTGCTTTCACGCTCCACCTTGACGTTTTCCTTGGCTTCGATCGCCTGGTGCAGGCCCTCGTTGTACCGTCTGCCGAACATCAAACGACCGGTGAATTCATCGACGATGATGACCTGACCGTCTTTTACCACATAGTCGATATCGCGGGCCATGACGCCCCGCGCCTTGATTGCTTGGTTGATGTGGTGCAGCAGGGTGACGTTGTCGGGATCCATCAGGTTCTCGACATGGAAATACTGTTCTGCCTTTTTGACGCCGCTTTGTGTCAGAGTGGCGGTGCGAGCCTTTTCATCCACGATATAGTCGCCGTCCACGGTGTCCTGCTCTTCCTTGGTGTCCATTTCCTTGATCTTGAACATCCGCAGGGCGCGGGCGAATTTATCCGCCTGGTTATACAGGTCGGTGGATTTATCGCCCTGACCGGAAATGATCAGCGGGGTGCGCGCCTCGTCGACTAAGATGGAGTCCACCTCGTCCACGATGGCGTAGTGATGCCCGCGCTGTACCTTGCGCTCTTTGTAGATGACCATGTTATCGCGCAGGTAATCAAAGCCGAGCTCGTTATTGGTGCCGTAGGTGATATCGGCGGCGTACGCTGCGCGGCGGGCTTCGTTGTCCAGATCGTGCACGATCAGACCGACGGTGAGTCCCAAATACCGATAGACCTTGCCCATCCACTCGCTGTCGCGGCGGGCGAGGTAATCGTTGACCGTGACGATGTGCACGCCGTTGCCGGTCAACGCGTTGAGATAGGCGGGGAGGGTGGCAACGAGCGTTTTACCCTCGCCGGTCTTCATTTCGGCTATACGGCCTTGATGCAGAATGATACCGCCGAGGATCTGAACCGGAAACGGGCGCATGCCGAGCACGCGGTCGCACGCTTCGCGGCAGGTGGCAAACGCCTCCGGCAGGATATCGTCCGTGCTTTCACCCGACGCGAGTCGATCACGCAGCAGATCAGTCTGGCTTTTCAACGTAGCCTCATCCATGGCGCGGTAGGTTTCTTCCAAGGCGAGCACGCGATCGCACAGCGGCTGTGCGCGTTTGATCTCGCGCTTGCTATAATCACCGAACAGGGCTTTTAAGAATCCCATAACGGAACACCTCATTTGAAATCATATACCGTTATCATACCATAAAATAAAGGCGGATACAAGCGAAAAGACGAAAAACCGTGCTGTCTTTAAAAAATCTCTTGACGAGTGCGCGGTTGTTTGCTATAATACAAGGGCTGTGAATACGCTACCGTGGCTCAGCAGGTAGAGCAGCTCACTCGTAATGAGCAGGTCGTCCGTT
>CAZBAO010000122.1:0-3066 GCA_964490085.1 uncultured Eubacteriales bacterium
CATGTCTGCAACCTCCTCTTATTCTTCACGGGGGTCAGTGTACTTCGCTGCAGAATCGAAGCGACCGTACTGACCGATGTTTTTGTTGTAGGCTTCGTTCGGCTCCATGCCGTGACGAATGTCTTCCAGCATTTTGCCAAGACGGACGAACTGATAACCGATAACCTCGCCCTCTTCGTCGAGCGCGATCTTGGTAACATAGCCTTCTGCCATTTCCAGGAAACGCACGCCTTTAGCCTTGGTGGAATACATCGTTCCCACCTGCGAACGCAGGCCTTTGCCCAGATCCTCCAGACCGGCGCCGATGGACAAGCCGTCCTCGGAGAAAGCAGACTGGGTGCGACCGTATACGATCTGCAAGAACAGCTCGCGCATCGCGACGTTGATCGCATCGCACACGAGGTCGGTGTTGAGGCATTCGAGCAGGGTCTTGCCGGGCAGGATCTCGGCAGCCATCGCCGCGGAGTGCGTCATACCGGAGCAACCGATGGTTTCGACTAACGCTTCCTCAACGACACCGTCTTTGACGTTCAGCGTCAGCTTGCAGGTGCCCTGCTGCGGTGCACACCAACCCACGCCGTGGGTAAGACCGGAAATGTCTGCGATCTGTGTAGCCTTCACCCATTTGCCCTCTTCGGGAATGGGAGCCGGGCCGTGGTGCGGGCCCTTCTTCACTATACACATTTGTTCAACTTCATGGGAATAGTTCATATTGGTACTCCTTTCGGATTTTAATGCGTTTTATATTATACCCCGATTTTGCAGGAAACGCAAGGGGCTTGTCCCAGAATTTGTTAGTTTTTTCACAAAAAAGGCCGATGGCGTTGCCATCGGCCCTAATATTCGGGATTATTCCTCTCGTGCAGCGGGTTTGCGCAGCATCTGACGCATCTGATGCACCTCGGACGCGTGCTTCGCCAGATCCTCCTCCGTGCGCTTGAGCAGATCGTCCACGAAATCCTGTGCGCCCTTGCGCATCTCGCGGCACTTGAGCTGAGTCTGCGTGGCGATCTCGTTTGCCTTCTGCGCCGCCTGTTTGACGACCTCCTCCTGCATTACCATCGCGCGGGCGCGCTCCTCGGCAGCACGGACGATATCCTCCGCTTCCTTCTTGGCGGTCGCGATGATGTCCGCGCGATCCGATACGATGGATTTTGCCTGACGGATCTCGCTGGGCATATTGCCGCGGATATCGTCAATGATGTCACGCAGCTTGTCCGCCTCCACCAAACATTTGCCACCGGACAGCGGCAGGCCCCACGCCTTGTCGATCATTTCGTCGATCTGATCCAGTAAATTTTCGATAGTCATGCTTCTTCGTTCCTTCCGTATTTTTCTAATATATCCTTTACAATGCACGCTGGCACAAATTCACGGATATCCCCGCCGAGCGCTGCCACCTGCTTGACCAGGCTGGACGACAGATACATATACTCGGCGTTCGTCGTCAGAAAGACCGTTTCCACCGACGGGTTCAGCTTGCGGTTGGTAAGCGCCATCTGGAATTCGTATTCAAAATCCGACATCGCGCGCAAGCCCTTGACAATAACGGTCGCCTGCTTCTCGCGGGCGTATTCCGCGAGCATTCCGCTGTAGGCTTCCACCTCCACGTTCGCAAGCGTCGCAGTGGCGCGTTTGAGAAGCTCTACACGCTCCTCCTGTGTAAACAGCGGATTCTTGTTATTATTGACCATCACAACGACGATCACCTTATCGAACATCGCCGCCGCGCGGGAGATGATATTGAGATGACCGCAGGTCACCGGATCAAAGCTGCCCGGACAAATCGCCAGTTTCATAGTCGCCCTCTATTCTTTCACACGGTACAGCCGCACGACTACCCGCCCGTACCGATACGAGCGGTACAGAGAAAACGTTCCGACCGTTTCCGGCAGTTCCGTCTCGCGATCACTCTCGCAGACTACGGTACCACCTGCCGCCACCTTACCGGAAAGCTGTTCCAGACACGGTGTCAGCAGCTCTGCCGCATACGGCGGATCCAAAAACACCAGATCAAACTGCCGTGTCGTGTGTGCGAGATACTCCAACGAATCGCGACACACCACTTCGGCACTCGTTTCCAGCTTTGTCACTTTCAGGTTGCGGCGGATCACCTCCACCGCTTCGCGGCTGCGATCTACAAACACGCAGGCACGCGCACCGCGGCTGAGCGTTTCAATGCCCATCTGTCCCGAACCGGCAAACAGATCCAATACCCGCCGCCCCTCGATCTCAAAGCTGATGGCGGAGAAAAGCCCTTCCTTGACCCGCTCGACCGTCGGACGCGTGTCCAACCCCGAAAGCGTTTCCAGGCGGCATCCCCGCGCTGTTCCGGTAATAACTCTCATACAACCTCTATTATCCCATTATCCGCGGATAATGTCAACATTTTTATTAAAATCACGCCTGTACGGCCGCCTTGAGCGCTGCAACGCGGTCAGTGCGCTCCCACACAACGTCCAGATCCTCACGCCCGATATGGCCGTACGCCGCCAGGGAACGGTAGATCGGTCGGCGCAGTTCGAGCGTGTCGATGATCGCCGCGGGACGGAAATCGAACACGCTGCTCACCGCTGCAGCGAGCGCCTCGTCCGCTACCGTACCGGTACCGCGGGTATCCACGCGCACCGATACCGGATTGGCCACGCCGATAGCATACGCGAGCTGTACCTCGCACTGTGTTGCCAGACCCGCTGCAACGACGTTTTTCGCCGCGTACCGCGCCATATACGAAGCGGAACGATCCACTTTCGTGGGATCCTTGCCGGAGAACGCACCGCCGCCGTGGCAGGCATAGCCGCCATAGGTATCCACGATGATCTTGCGGCCGGTCAGACCGCTGTCGCCCTGCGGGCCGCCCACGACGAACCGTCCGGTAGGGTTCACAAAAATCTTAGTATGTTCATCCATCAGCTCTGCCGGCACCACCGCTTTAATGAGCTTCTCCGTAATATCCGTACGGATGGTATCCAGCGTCACCTCAGGATCGTGCTGAGTCGATACGACCACGGCATCCACGCGAATCGGCTTGTTCCCGTCGTATTCCACCGTCACCTGCGTTTTGCC
>CAZBAO010000123.1:0-3017 GCA_964490085.1 uncultured Eubacteriales bacterium
CGTTGAGGTCGATCGTTAAGCCGTCCGCCAGTTTGCCGATGGCAATCGACGCGCCGCCTGCGCCGAAGTCGTTACAACGCTTGATCAAGCGGGTGGCTTCGCCGTTGCGGAACAAGCGCTGAAGCTTGCGTTCTTCGGGAGCGTTACCCTTTTGCACTTCCGCACCGCAGGTCTCCAGCGATTTGGAGGTGTGCGATTTGGAGGAGCCGGTGGCACCGCCGCAGCCGTCACGGCCGGTAGCACCGCCGAGCAGGATAACGATATCGCCCGGTTCGGGACGTTCGCGGCGGACGTTCTCAGCGGGAGCCGCCGCGATGACCGCGCCGATCTCCATACGTTTGGCGGCATAGCCGTCGTGATAGATCTCATCGACCATACCGGTCGCAAGACCAATCTGGTTACCGTAGGACGAATACCCAGCCGCCGCCGTGGTCACGATCTTGCGCTGCGGTAATTTGCCGGGGATGGTCTCGCTGACGGGCTTGAGCGGATCTGCCGCACCCGTCACGCGCATCGCGGCATACACGTAGCTGCGGCCGCTTAAGGGATCGCGGATAGCACCGCCGATACAGGTCGCCGCGCCGCCGAACGGTTCGATCTCGGTCGGGTGGTTGTGGGTTTCGTTCTTGAACAAAAGAAGCCACGGCTCTTTTTTGCCGTCTGCCTCGACCTCAATTTTGACGGTGCAAGCGTTGATCTCTTCCGACTCGTCGAGTTTTTCGAGCTTACCCTCTTTTTTGAGGTAACGTACCGCCAACGTGGCGATATCCATCAAGCAAATCGGTTTGGTTCTGCCGAGTTCCTTGCGGGTGGCAAGATAATCCTCATAGGTTGCCTGCAACAGCGCGTCTTCAAACACCACGTCGTCAATGGTGGTGAGGAAGGTAGTGTGGCGGCAGTGATCCGACCAATAGGTGTCGATCATGCGGATCTCGGTGATGGTGGGATCACGTTTTTCGCTTTGGAAATACGCCTGGCAGAACGCAATATCGTCGCCGTCCATTGCCAAGGCATAGTCCTCAACGAATTTATCAAGTCCCGCCCGATCCAGTTCAATAAAGCCTTCAAGCGTTTTGACTGTGGTGGGAATGTCATACTCCGTGTGAAGAGTTTCCGGCTTATCCAGAGTGGCTTCGCGGGCTTCCACGGGGTTAATGACGTATTTTTTGATCTCGGCGAGTTCCTGCTCGCTCAAATTGCCGTACAGTGCGTAGACTTTCGCCGTGCGCACCAGCGGACGGTCACCGGTAGAGATGATCTGAATACACTGTGCCGCGGAATCGGCACGCTGGTCAAACTGACCGGGCAGGTATTCCACTGCGAATACGGTGGCACCGTCTACCGACAGTTCGTCGCTGACGGTGTCGAGCTGCGGCTCGGAGAACACCGTCTTTTTCGCGTAGTTGAATAGCTCCTCGGTAATATTTTCCGCGTCGTAGCGGTTGATGACGCGCACGCCGGTCAAAGCGGTAATGCCGAGCAGGGTGCGAGCATCACCGAGCAGGGCTTTCGCCTCGCTCGCGAGTTCTTTTTTCTTTTCTACAAATACTCTGTATACCATCGTTAACCCTCCACTTTTGCCCTCATGGCACGCGCGCCGATATCGGAGCGATAATACTTGTTATCGAAATGAATTTGATCAACCAACGCGTACGAGGCTTTGATGGCTTCGGCGAGCGAATCGGCAACAGCCGTTGCGCCGAGCACACGACCGCCATCGGTCAGCAGTTTGCCGTCCGATAGTTTTGCACCTGCAACGTACACGTTGTCGGCGATCGCATCGGGAATGGTGATCTCATAGCCTTTTTCGTACGCTGTCGGGTAACCGGCGGATGCCATGATCACACAGCAGGCGTGCTTGTCGCTGAACTTGACGTCCACATCCGACAAAGTGCCGCCCGTCACCGCTTGCATAACGGTGAGCAGATCACTTTCCAAAAGCGGTAACACGACCTGCGTTTCGGGATCACCGAAACGGCAGTTGTATTCAATGACTTTCGGGCCGTTTTCCGTGAGCATCAAGCCGAAATACAGACAGCCTTTAAAGGTGCGGCCCTCCGCTTTCATGGCGCGAATGGTAGGCAGGAAAATGGTTTCCATGCACTGCGCGGCGATATCGGCGGTGTAATAGGGGTTCGGAGCAACGGTGCCCATGCCGCCGGTGTTTAACCCTGTGTCGTTATCCCCTGCTCGCTTATGGTCCATAGACGAGATCATGGGCACGACGGTCTCGCCGTCGGTAAACGAGAGAACGCTGACCTCCGGACCGGTCAAAAATTCCTCGATAACAATGTTATCGCCGCTCTTGCCGAACACTTTATCTTCCATCATGGAACGGACGGCATCCTTGGCTTCTTCACGCGTCATGGCGATGATAACACCCTTGCCGAGCGCTAAACCGTCCGCCTTGATAACCGTGGGAATGGGAGCGGTATCCAGATACGAAAGTGCGGCGTTCACATCGTCAAACACTTCGTACGCGGCGGTGGGGATGCCGTATTTTTTCATCAGATTTTTGGAGAATACCTTGCTGCCCTCGATGATGGCGGCTTTCGCCTCGGGGCCGAAGCACGGGATGCCTTTATCTTGCAGAGCATCCACCGCACCGAGTACCAACGGATCATCGGGAGCAACGACAGCGTAATCAATACCCGTCTTTACGGCAAAGTCCACGATCGCATCGACGTCTTTTGCGCCGATGGGAACCAGCGTGGCATCGTTTGCCATGCCGCCGTTACCGGGCAGGGCGTAGATCTTGGTGACCGCCGGGCTTTCTTTCAGTTTTTTGATGATGGCGTGCTCGCGTCCGCCGCCGCCAACGACCATAATTTTCATACAGAAGCTCCTTGCAAATTAGTGGTGGAATAACCGCATACCGGTGAAGGAGAGCGTCATACCGTACTTGTCACAGCATTCGATCACGACGTCGTCGCGGATGGAACCGCCCGGCTCGGCGATGTATTTCACACCGCTACGATAGGCGCGTTCGATGTTATCGTCAAACGGGAAGAACGCGT
>CAZBAO010000124.1:0-2926 GCA_964490085.1 uncultured Eubacteriales bacterium
GATGAGATTGCCAAAGAAGAGGGCGCCAAACGCGGATACCAAAAATTTCGTGGGCGCACAAGGCTTGATGTTCTCTTTCGGTGTGTTGAATAAGAGTGGTGAAATATCCGCTGCGTCGGTAATGGGACGTATGAATCTTTACGGCCCTACGATGTTTACTAAGCTGGACGGTACGGGTGCAGGCGACCATTGGAGCTCATCCTATGCCATGGGTGCTAGTGACGCTTCCTTGGTAACGTATATGGAAATGAAAGAGAATCCGACTAAGCAATACCGTACTGTGCCTTGAGTCGCTCGACAATGGCTTTTTTAACGATGGATTGACAGTCCGGTACGCTGTGCAACGTCGAATTCAGCGACCAGCCCTTGACCGGAAACGCGTCTTTGCGGGAGATAAACCGCTCCCACGGCAAGGCTTTCACGGCTTGGAACAATTCTTCAAAGGTGTGTGCGGAAAACGAGCCGACCAACAGTTGGATGCGCTCCGCGTACCGACTGCCGATGTTGGCACGTGCCAACATATCTTCACCGCCGGAAAACAGCACACGTCCGTTTTGCGGCGTCACGTTCTGCGCGCCCATACGGCGCAGCTCATCCCCTAATATTCCCTCAATGCCAAACAGGCACGGGGCACAAAATTCAAAGCTTTGCATATACATTCCTTTAATCGTACTATAAAATAATGCCGTTGCCATCGGGCAACGGCAGATTTTTAGGATTTTCTGCTGCGGGAGAAGCCGCCGTGCTTGCCGTCCATGGAACGTTTAAGATCCAGCATTTTTTCATCACTGGTCTGCTTAAAGCGCGACATCATCTCTTCAAAATTGCCGCTATCGGTACGGGCGGGCTGCCACTCAAAGCCACCCGGACGACCGGGCGATACGTGACGCGGCGCACTACGGCCGACACGCGGGGGCGGATCCATTGCCTTTTTGATCGACAGGCTGATCTTGCCATCCTCGCCGATGTTCAAGATCTTGACCTTGACCTGCTGATTCTCCGTAACGTGATCGCGGATCTCCTTAACATACGTCGGCGCGACCTCCGAGATATGCACCATACCCGTCTGACCGCCTTCAAGTTCAACGAACGCACCGAATTTGGTAATACCGGTCACTTTGCCCTCAACACAAGCTCCCACTTCCAACACCATTTTGCGGAGTTCCCCCTGTTACCTAACGAAATTGCAATCAATCATTCGGGATCTCGACTAAGATCGTCTCTCCCGGTCTTGCCATACCTTGTTTGCGCGCCTGCTGTTCCTTATACGCATCGCTGTTGTCGATCTGATCCTGTAGGACCGCATTGACCTCCTCCTGCGCCGCCGTTTGTTCATTCAGCTTGTCCAGCCGCTCCTGTGCGCTGGAAAGCTGCAACTGCAGCTGCACCATGGAAACCACTACGTACACCGTAAAGGCGACAACGGCGACGCGAAGAATGACACTTTTCCTGCGCTTTGCAGATTTTGCGTTTTTCACGGCACATCGCCCTCCTTCTTCGGTATACTGCGCAAATTTATACGAATTGATTATACACCAACGTCATTGTCTGTTTCAAGACCTTTTTTAAAATTTTTTGGATTTTTTCGGATTTTTTTCGGCAATTTTCGACACGCATTGCCTAACGCACCGATCGGTACCGCTATAGTTGCACGCAACCGCCGCCCCAAGCGTGACAACAAGCCGATCGCCGCGGTAATAAGACGTACCACGGCACGTCCGACCGTGTATCGATAGGCGAAGAATCCGGCGACCAATCCCGCGAACAAATATAAACGCAGCACGCCATCGGTGATCGCCAGCGCAAACAGGAAGGTCATGAGCGCCGCCGTGACAAAAAACAAAATATCCTGCCAGAACACGCGCACCGCACCGGGCCGCAGCACTTGACGCAGAACGCGAAACACATCGTAATAGGCACCGAGCAGAAATCCCATCCCGCAGGACAAAAACAGCTCTCGCACCTGCGTGGTATTCGTAAACCCCATCACCGAAACAGTTTACCAAAGAAGCCGCCGGAGCGCGTATGGACCTCGGTATACACAAGTGATTCCACATGCCCCTCCATCGTCAGATCCCCGGTTTCGATGTTCAAACGGTTGATATGCAGTCCCGTTCCCTTGACGGTGAGCTCGCCCTGCTCCGTATAGACCACAACGGTGGTTTCATCAAAGCTGTCCACGTCCTGCACACCGGACACCGACAGCGCACGGCGCTCACTCAGGCTCAAGAGGTGCGGCATGGCGGGCGTTCCGGCAGATAGCTGTTCTTTCATAAAAACTCTCCCCTTACACCATTAGGTATATGGGGAGAGCCGTTACAATATTACAGCAGCTTGTACAGAAGCGCCGCATCGTTCTTCGCTACCGTTTCCTGTACGCCGACGACCTCGACCGTCACCTCGCGCGTGCCGAGCGCAATGGTGAGCTTGTCGCCGACCTTCACGTCGTAGGATGCTCTGGCGGGCTTGCCGTTGACCGACACCCGCCCCGCATCACAGGCTTCGTTCGCCACGGTGCGCCGCTTGATAAGGCGCGACACTTTCAAATATTTATCCAGACGCATATATAAAACCTCCTAAAACGAAAAGCCGCCCGTTCGGGCGGCTTAAATAACCGAGGATCCGATTATTTCGCAACAGCGTCTTTGAACGCCTTACCGGCCTTGAACACAGGAGCCTTGGAAGCCGGGATCTCGATGGTCTCTTTGGTCTGGGGATTCAGGCCGGTGCGAGCAGCACGAGCGCGAACCTCAAACGTACCAAAACCAACCAGCTGTACCTTATCACCGTTCGCAACGGCCTCTTTGACAGAGTCCAGAACAGCAGCGACAGCCTTCTCAGCGTCTTTCTTGGCCAAACCGGTCTTCTCAACAACAGAAGCGACTAACTCAACCTTGTTCATGACAAATAACCTCCAACAATTTTA
>CAZBAO010000125.1:0-2861 GCA_964490085.1 uncultured Eubacteriales bacterium
AGGTGTGCGATGTGTAGAACGCCGACCTCACAACACCGATCGCCGAACTCGGCGGTAAATCGCTTGGCGAAACGCTGTTGACCCCCACCAAGATCTACGTAAAGCCGGTGCTCGCCCTGTTAGAGCAAGTCAAAGTCAAAGGCATTTCCCATATCACGGGCGGCGGCTTCTACGAGAACATCCCGCGCAGCATTCCCGACGGACTCGGCGCCGAGATCGAGCGCGATGCGGTCAAAGTCTTGCCGATCTTTGATCTGCTCGCCAAAGTCGGCGGAATCGGTGAGCGCGATATGTTCAACACCTTCAATATGGGTGTCGGCATGAGCATCGTGGTCGCCCCCGAAGACGCGGACAAGGCACTGTCGGTTCTCAAAGAAAGCGGCGAAGAGCCGTACGTCATCGGTAAGATCGTCGAGAGTGACGAAAAGATCACGATTATTTGAGAGGACTGTTCGTATGAACCATAAAACGCGCATCGCCGTTTTGGTTTCGGGCGGCGGCACCAACCTGCAAGCGTTGATCGACGCACAACAAAGCGGCATCCTGCACAGCGGTGAGATCAAGCTGGTCATTTCCAACAACCCGTCTGCGTTCGCACTGGAACGCGCGGCAAAGGCGGGAATCGCTACGCTTACCGTCAGCAAAAAGGCACTCGGCTCGCAAGATAAGTTTGAGCAAGCCATCATGGATGCTTTAAGCGAGAACGGTATCGACATTATCGTGCTTGCGGGCTTCATGTCGATCCTCAGTGAGCGGTTCACAAGCGCGTATCCGAAACGCATCATCAACGTCCATCCGTCGCTGATCCCGTCGTTTTGTGGCAAAGGCTTTTATGGGCTGCGCGTGCACGAGGCGGCACTGGAATACGGTGTCAAGGTCACCGGTGCCACCGTACATTTTGTCAACGAGGTGCCGGATGGGGGAGAGATCATCCTGCAAAAGGCAGTGAAGATCCTGAAAAACGATACCCCCGAAACCCTGCAAAAGCGCGTGATGCGTTTGGCGGAATGGAAACTATTACCCGCGGCTGTGGAACAGGTTTCCGCGGACATTGTGAAACAGAAAGGTGAGTAATGATGGCTTTATTTGATTTAAAAACACTGCTCAGTGAGAATACCTATCCCGGTCGCGGCATCGTGATCGGCAAATCCGCGGACGGCAAAAACGCGATGATCGCGTATTTTATCATGGGCCGCAGTGTCAACAGCCGCAACCGCGTGTTTGAAAGCTTTGAGGGCGGTATGCGTACCAAAGCGTTTGACGAATCCAAATTGTCCGACCCGAGCTTAATCATTTACAATCCCTACCTGAGCACCAAAGGCGGCAATATTGACATCATCACCAACGGTGATCAGACCAACACGATCTTTGATCATATCAACGAGGGTAATACCTTTGAGAGCGCGTTGCGTATGCGTGAATTTGAACCCGATGCTCCCAACTTCACCCCTCGCATTTCGGGCATTTGTTACTATTGCTTCCCTCGTGAAGCCTTTACTTACAAACTTTCCATTTTGAAATCGGCGAACGGTCGTCCCGAAGCCTGCAACCGGTATTTCTACGAGTATGTGCCGGAAGACGGCATCGGTCATTTCATCCACACCTACAAATGCGACGGTGATCCCATCCCGTCTTTCTACGGTGAACCGGAAGAGGTCGCACTGCCGAACACTGCCGAGGAACTGGCAGAACTCGTGTGGAACAACTTAAACGAAGATAATAAGGTCTCGCTGTTTGTCCGCTCTGTCCCGCTTAATGGCGACAAACCCACCGAGATCATCATCAATAAAAACAAGTAAGGAGAAGGCACCATGAAAGAATTTGAACTGAAATACGGTTGTAACCCCAATCAAAAACCGTCCCGCATCTATATGCAAGACGGCAGTGAACTGCCGATTGAGATTTTGTGCGGTCGCCCCGGCTACATCAATTTCTTGGATGCCTTCAACTCGTGGCAGCTCGTCAAAGAACTTAAAGAGGCACTGGGACTCCCTGCCGTGACGTCCTTTAAGCACGTCAGCCCGACCTCCGCGGCAGTAGGTATTCCGCTGTCGGATACGTTGAAAAAGGCGTGCTTTGTAGACGACATCGAGGGGCTTGACGATTCTCCTCTCGCGTGTGCGTATGCGAGAGCACGCGGCACCGACCGTATGTGCTCATTCGGTGACTGGGTCGCATTGAGTGACGTGTGCGACGTCACCACCGCGAAAATGATCGCGCGCGAGGTGTCCGACGGTATCATCGCCCCCGGCTACGAGCCCGAAGCACTGGAGATCCTCAAGACGAAGAGAAAAGGCAGCTACAACATCGTCAAGATCGCCCCCAATTACGTTCCCGCCGAGCAGGAAACCAAACAGGTCTACGGTATCACCTTCGAGCAGGGTCGCAACAACTTTAAGATCAACCGCGAGTTGCTTTCCAACATGGTGTCCGCGAACAAAGACCTGCCCGACTCAGCGGCGCGTGACCTCATTATCGCGCTGATCACGCTCAAATACACGCAGTCCAACTCGGTCTGCTACGCCGTGGACGGTCAAGCGATCGGCGTCGGTGCTGGTCAGCAGTCCCGTATTCACTGCACCCGTCTCGCGGGCGGCAAAGCCGACACCTGGTTCTTGCGTCAGCACGAAAAGGTATTAAACCTCCCATTCAAAGCGGATCTCAAGCGTCCGGATCGTGACAACGTCATCGACGGTTACATCAACAAAAACGAAGAAGACGTTTGCGCCGACGGCAACTGGCAGAAATACTTTACTGAACAGCCCGAACCGCTGACCGATGCGGAAGCCAGAGCCTATCTGGACACGGTAGACGGCGTGGCACTCGGTAGTGACGCGTTCTTCCCGTTTGACGATAACATC
>CAZBAO010000126.1:0-2741 GCA_964490085.1 uncultured Eubacteriales bacterium
ACCCATCGTTTTTTCTAAAAACGCCGCGTAATCGCCGTCGGGGATGAAACAAATATCCTGACTATCCGGCTTGTTTGCCGCCTCCCAGCCCTGTTCTGCCGCCAATACGCGCAGATCGGCTTTGAATCGGTCACCGAGCGGAAACAGCGTGTGCGCGAGCTGATGCTGTGTCAGCGAATACAGCACGTAGCTTTGATCCTTGGAGGAGTCGAGCGCCTTTTTCAGTAGCCACCGTCCGTTTTCCGCCCGCTCGACCCGCGCATAGTGACCGGTCGCCACCGCGTCAAAGCCTTCGGCTAACGCGCGCTTCATCAGCTTGCCGAATTTCACCTCACGGTTGCATACGATACACGGATTCGGCGTGGCTCCCGCTTGATAGGTGTCGGCGAAATCACGGATAACGGTATCGTAAAACCACTGCCGTTCATCCAATACCCGATGCGCGATCCCCAT
This sequence comes from uncultured Eubacteriales bacterium, assembly GCA_964490085.1. Lineage (GTDB taxonomy): Bacteria > Bacillota > Clostridia > Oscillospirales > Acutalibacteraceae > RGIG3009. Next base: position 454 of record CAZBAO010000126.1, read on the forward strand.
CCGCCGTGCCGTCAGGCGCGCATCCTCCACATCACGGGAAGAACCGCACGCACTGCCCTCGGTGAGTAACAGCGTCACGCCCTCGACCGTATAGCCTTGTTCTTTGAGCAACCATACCGCCGCCGAGCTGTCGATGCCGCCGCTCATCCCGACCAATACTTTCTTCACGGTTCTCGCCCCTTTTTTGCATAGGTTTAGTTGAATTTGGTACAAATCGTCCTCGTGTCCTCTGACGATGCCGACATTCTCTAAAAATCAATATACCATTTTCCCTTTTGCATTTCAAGAGGTATCGCTTTCCGGTCAGCCGGAGCAAAACCGGAGGCACACCTTCTCGTAAGGTGTGCCTCCGGTTCTTCTTTAATTTATTCGCTTTTGCCTTTCTTTTTGGCAATAACCAGACTGATCACTAATGCCGCTGCACCAAGCAGCACCACGCCTCCGACGATCGCTATCACGACTACGGTAGTGCTCGCCGGCCGGCTGTCTCCGTTCGGTTCCGTTGCCGTGGTGGCACCGACCGCAAGCGTCGATCCGTCGCTCGACGCCGTCGTGCTCTCAACGCCTGTAACGGTGGTGCTTGAAACAACGGCATTGCCGGACGTGACGTTACCCACAGCAGACGTACTGCCGGCACTTGCGGTTGACGAAGTGGCGGTCGTTGTTGTCGTGGTCTTTTTTTCCAAACCAAACGTCGTGATCGCGTTGATCGGCGCCACAGGATCGTCGCCGACGTAGTCCAGATCTGTCACCACAAAATCAAACTGATTGCTCGTCTTATACAGGATATCCTGCGCATTGGGATCACTCTTCTGCGCCTCCTGCGTTCTGACGGTCGATATCCACTCGACCGAGGCTTTTTTGCCGTCTGCCGAGAAATACAGCATACAAATGAAGCCCTCTGAAAAATTGGAGTCCTGCGGATCGATCAAGAACTGCGAAACCGTGTTTCCGTGATCGCCCGTTCGTTGGCTAAAACCAACGTTCCGAGAGGTAAAGTGCCCCGACATCACCATAATGATGTTGCGGTGCTTGCGAATCAGCTTTTCCCAGATCATATCGCCGTTGTTGCGCGTATATTGATCGGAAACGACGCCGTTCGGGTTGGGTGCATGGCTGGAATTTTCGTCTGCCAGACTGCCGTCCGGCTCTAAATAAAAATGCGTGGTAACAATGACGCGACGTCCCGGATGTGCCGCTACCACTTCGTTTGCCCACTCCAGCACCTCATCTTTAGGGCCAAACTCCAGGCAAAGGACCATATACTTGGTGCCTGCCACCTTAAAATTGATATAGTGGTTGGCGATCGAGCTTTGATCGTAATACCCCGTTATACGCGAAGTATAGAAGGTTTGCCCAAAATACTTATTTAATTGCGGGATGCTGTCATGGTTCCCCCGAATAAGCGAATACGGAATTTCGGCACGATCCAACTGCCGAATGGCATTTTTTGCCACTACCCATTCCTGTTCGTCGGAACCCGCTACGGAATAATTTGGGTTTTCCGTGATATCACCGAGACCGAACACCCACTTTATCTTCTTTTGCTCCTTGTTGTCCACGATCCACTTGTAAAGATTTCGGGTATAGGCTGTGTCGTTACTGGAGCTACTGTCGTAAAGCGTTTGCACGTCCGTATAAACATGCGTTTGGGTGTCACCGACGATCGCAAAGGAATACGCATAATCGGTTTTTTCTTGCGTCCGTTCATAAAAATACTCGTCGTCACTCGCCGCAAGGCTGCTCGGAACCACTCCCATCAACAGTACGGTCACAAACAGAAAGGCGATCATTCGTTTGGCAATGCGCACGTTACCCATCTCCTCTTAGATCACATAATAAAGTGTATAAAACTATCGGTCTTTGTACAACTTTTTTATCATTATATAACAAATTGCTTTTTAAATCAATAGAAAATAAACGCAAAAAATATTGAAAATACGTGCACTCTGTTGCAATGTGAAAACGATCAATGACGACATTCTTCTAAAACTCAATGAAAAATCTTCGGCAGATCTTTCTGTCTATTGCAGTGCAAATCAACCGTTGGTGTTGGTGCAAGAAATAATGAAATATGGCTTCGCCATATGAAATAATCCTTGCGGATTATGAAATATTTTTGCCATAGCAAAAATGTGAAATAAAATTCGCCTTTTAACATTTGCGAAGCAAATATTTCATGCGCGTAGCGTATTTCATATTGCGTAGCAATATTTCACTTGCCGTAAGGCGAATTTCATTAAAAAAGAAAAGACAAGTCTTCCGACTTGTCTTTTCTTTTTCTGGAG
>CAZBAO010000127.1:0-2691 GCA_964490085.1 uncultured Eubacteriales bacterium
AATGCTGGATCTCAAACGCTCCATGGACGGCAAGCACGGCGGCTTCTCCCGCAGCAGAAAATCCTAAAAACAAATTTGCCGTTGCCCGATGGTGACGGCATTTTTTATAGTGTGACAGTATAAAGGAATTGACATGCAGAATTTTGAGTTTTGTGCCCCTTGCCTGTTCGGTACCGAGGGGATCTTAGGTGATGAGTTCCGTCGTATGGACGCACAGAATGTGACCCCGCAAAACGGCCGCGTGCTGTTTTCCGGCGGGGAGGACATTTTGGCACGCGCCAATATCGGCAGTCGGTACGCGGAGCGTATTCAACTGTTGGTCGGCTCGTTTTCGGCGCGCACCTTTGAGGAATTGTTTCAAGGTGTGAAAGCGTTGCCGTGGGAGCGTTTTATCTCACGCAAGGACGCCTTTCCGGTCAAGGGCTGGTCGCTGAATTCGGCGTTGCACAGTGTACCGGATTGTCAGTCTATTATCAAAAAAGCCATCGTGGAACGGTTGAAATCACAATACGGCATCGCGTGGTTTGAGGAAACTGCGGCGACGGTGCAGGTGCAGTTCACCATTTTGAAGGATGAGGTCTCCCTGCTGATCGATACCAGCGGCGCGGGGCTTCACAAACGCGGTTACCGCCAAAATGCCGGCGGCGCGCCGATCAAGGAAACGCTTGCCGCTGCCATCGTGGACGTTACGCGCGCCAGACTTGCCGACCGTGTGATCGATCCGTGCTGTGGTTCAGGTACGTTGCTCATTGAGGCGGCGCTCGCGGCGCGTCGTATTGCGCCGGGGATCCGCAGACGGTTCGCGTTTATGGATTGGGACTGGATGCCGCATGAGGTGTGGCGTGCCGAACGGCAGCGCGCGATGGAGCAGGTGCTATCCGATCGGGCGTTTACTGCCATCGGAGGAGATGTTGATCCCGAGGCGGTGCGTCTGGCAACCGAAAACGCCGCAAAGGCAGGCGTCGCAAGTGAGGTGCGTGCAAGTGTGCGCGATCTTCGGCAGTTCGTACCGGAGGGGGATAGCGGCGTGGTGTTGTGTAATCCGCCCTACGGCGAGCGGCTGTTGGATATTCAAACGGCGCAGGAATTGTACCGTGTGATGGGTAAGGTGTTTGTCCCGAAAGCGGGATGGAGCTATGCTATCATCAGTCCCGACGAGAAGTTTGAAGAGCTGTTCGGGCGCCAGGCCGACAAGCGCCGGAAGCTGTACAACGGCATGCTCAAATGCCAGCTGTATTGCTATTATCGGTAAACGTGAAACGAGGAGGAATTCTTCCATGCGTCATGTGTTTATCTTGAACCCCGCGGCGGGCAAGTCACAGGCGGCGTTGCAACTGCAACCGGCTATCGAAGCGTTTTTCAAGGAATGTCCGATGGAGTACCGCATCTGCGTTACCGAGCGCCCCGATTATGCGACCGAGATCGTTCGGGAAGAAACGGCGAAGGGGGATGCCGTGCGCTTTTATGCCTGCGGCGGCGACGGTACGGTGTTAGAGGTCGTAAACGGTCTGGCGGAGTCCGCTAACGCGGAACTTGCCTGCTTGCCGTGCGGTTCCGGCAACGACTTTTTGCGTATGCTGCCGGATCGTGAATTGTTTGACGATCTGGGCGCTCAGATCATGGGAACGGCGCGTCCGGTGGATGCCATCCTATGCAACGGCAAATGGTCTCTCAATATGTGCTCCATGGGCATGGATGCGGACGTTGCCGATCGGATGGTGCGGTATAAGCATTTGCCGTTTGTAAACGGATCGATGGCGTACAATCTGGCGCTGGTGCAGACCTTTTTGCGTCCGCTCGGTCAGCAGCTGCGCATCGTGATGGAAACGCCGGAGGGCACTGTGGAACGCAGCGGGAACTATATGTTTGCGCTCGCGGCAAACGGTCAATATTACGGTGGCGGATACCACGGCTCGCCACTGTCGCAGCCGGATGACGGCCTGCTTGATTTTGTGCTTATCAGCAAGATCAGTCATCTCAAAGTGTTGTCTATCCTCAATTTATATAAAACCGGCCGTCATTTGGATCTGCCGTGTTGCGAGACGTTTCGCGGTACCAAGATGCAGGTATTGGCGGATAAGCCCGCTTGCGTGACGGCGGACGGCGAGTGCTTCACCACCACGGCGGTCAGTTTTGAAGTGCATGCGGGGGCTGTCAAGTTCGTTTATCCGGCGGCAAATGCTGAGGAATTGTTAAGAAATTTTAAAAATTCCGAAATTTGTCAAAGTTCTACTTGATTTTTCCTATAAAGTTGCTACAATAGGTTTAGCACTCTCACAAAAAGAGTGCTAAACCTTGTATTTTAATATCTCGTAAGGAGGAATTGATTATGACAATGAAACCTTTGGCTGACAGAGTTGTCATCAAAATGGTCGAAGCGGAGGAGACCACCAAGAGCGGTATCATTCTCGCCGGTTCGGCAAAAGAAAAACCGCAGGTTGCAGAGGTCATCGCGGTGGGCCCCGGCGGCAACGTCGAGGGCAAGGACGTGACCATGTACGTCAAGGTTGGTGACAAGGTCATTACCAGTAAGTATTCCGGCACGGAAGTCAAGATGGACGGCGAGGAGTACACCATTGTTCGCCAGAGTGACATTTTGGCGATCGTTGAGTAAGTAGAGTATTAGGAGGAACGCATCATGGCAAAAGAGATTCTGTATGGCGAAGAAGCGCGCAAGGCGCTGCAGGCCGG
>CAZBAO010000128.1:0-2620 GCA_964490085.1 uncultured Eubacteriales bacterium
TCGATCTGCCGCGTCAAGGGGGATAACCCCTCCATGTCGTTTTCCTCGGCACCGCTCTCGCGGATCATATCCGCGGTCACGCACATGACCGCCGTGCGGTCGTTATCGTAAAAGGTAATGGATTGCAACGCCAGCTTCTCCAGCTGCATCCGCGCACGAGATTTGATATCAAACATCGCGCGGTTGATCGGCTCAGCCTGAGCACCCGCTTCCATCAGTTGTGCCGCCATACGGTGCGCCAGCGGGGTGGTGTTGCTGTACTTAAAGCAACCGGTATCAGTGGCAATGCCGGTATACAAACAATCCGCGATCGTCTGATCGACCGTAACGCCCATCGCTTCAATGACCTGCAACACGATCATCGCGTTAGCACCCATCGACGCGTTGAGCAGCAGATGCTGCTCAAACTCGCGGTGCGAGCCGTGATGGTCGATGCACAGCGCCACCTTGTTCGCATATGGCTGCAGGGATTCCCCCAGCAGCTTGCTGTCTGCGACGTCCACCGCGCAAATGAAATCCGGCTCAAAATCCGGTTGCGGCACGGCGCTCACCATGTAGTTGTATTTTTCGGGGATCGCGTCATGACACGTGACACGGGCAGCCTTGCCAAGCGATTGCAACGCGTGGCACAGTGCAAACCCCGAGCCGATGGTATCCCCGTCCGGAAATTGATGAATTAAGATCAGAACACGGTCGGCGGCGGTCAGCATCGCCGCCGCCTCATTTACGGTAACACGCTTACTCATGCCTGCTCTCCGTTTCCTGTTTTTCCATTCCCAGCCTGTTCAGCTGTTCAGCAATATGCGAGCTGTACGCGATGGAATCGTCCGCCACAAAGCGCAGTTCCGGCACGTGACGCAATTTAAGCGCCATTCCCAACTCACGCCGCATGTAACCGGCGGCAGAAGTCAACCCTTTGACGGCGGTCTTCGCCGCTTCAATGCCATCCATCGAGCTGATATATACCGTTGCATACGACATATCCCGCGTGACGTCCGCGCGCACGATGCTAATAAGCCCCGTCACACGCGGATCCTTCACGGTGCGTAAGATCGCCGTCAGTTCCCGCATAATATCCTCGCCCGTGCGGTCCATTCGAAAACTTCCCATACCGAGCCTCCTTCGTCGGGACGTTACTTAGTCCCTATACTCCTCAATGATATAGGTCTCGTAAATGTCGCCCTCTTGAATATCGGTGAATTTCTCCAAACCGATACCGCATTCATACCCTTGAGCGACCTCGCGTTGATCATCCTTAAAGCGTTTGAGCGAGATCATCTTATCGTCACCGATGATGATGCCGTCACGTACGATACGCAACAGATCGTTGCGGTACACCTTGCCGTCCAGCACGTAACAGCCGGCGACCAAACCCACGCCGGTGATACGATAAACCTGACGCACCTCCGCACGGCCGTGCAGGACCTCGCGTGTCTTGGGCGCGAGCATCCCCTTCATCGCGGCCTCGATCTCGTCTAGGCAATCGTAGATAATGCGGTACATCCGCATATCCACCTCGGCCTGCTCCGCGGCGACCTGTGCCAGCGGTTCGGGACGGACGTTAAAGCCGACCACGATGGCCTTGGACGCCTGTGCGAGCATGATATCGCTTTCGCTGATGGCACCCACCGCACCGTGGATCACGCGCACGCGTACTTCCTCGTTGCTGAGCTTTTCGATCGACTGACGCAACGCCTCAACAGAACCCTGAACGTCCGCCTTGACGATGATGTTCAGCTCTTTCATATCGTTGGCGTGCATTTGATCAAACAGGTTATCCAGCGTAACCTTCTGGTACATCTTGAACTGTTCTTCCTTTGCAGACTGCTTGCGCTGCTCTACGAGCTCACGGGCCAGTCGCTCATCCGATACCGCGTTGAACACGTCGCCCGCGGTCGGCACTTCTGCAAGACCCATGATCTCAACGGGCACCGACGGACCGGCGGTAGTGACCTTGCGTCCGCAGTCGTCTACCATCGCGCGCACACGGCCGACAGCCGTACCCGCGACCACGATATCCCCTGCGCGCAGGGTACCGTTCTGTACAAGCAGGGTCGCGATCGGGCCGCGACCCTTATCCAGACGCGCTTCAATGACCGTACCCTTTGCGGCGCGGTCGGGGTTCGCCTTGAGCTCCTTGATCTCCGCGACCAACAGCACCGATTCAAGCAGCTTGTCGATACCGTTGCCGGTCAGTGCCGACACCGGCACGCAGATCACGTCACCGCCCCACTCCTCAGGCACCAGCTCATACTCGGTGAGCTGCTGCATGACCTTGTCGGGGTTGGCGGTGGGCTTATCCATTTTATTGATCGCCACGATGATGGACACACCGGCGGCTTTTGCGTGATTGATCGCTTCAATGGTCTGCGGCATGATACCGTCGTCAGCCGCCACGACCAAGATCGCGATATCGGTCACCTGTGCACCACGGGCACGCATGGAGGTAAAGGCGGCGTGACCGGGGGTGTCCAAAAAAGTAATGGACTGCCCTTGGATCTTCGCACGGTACGCACCGATATGCTGGGTGATACCGCCGGCCTCGCCGTCGGTCACCTTGGTCTTACGGATCGCATCCAGCACCGAGGTCTTACCGTGGTCAACGTGACCCATTACCACT
>CAZBAO010000129.1:0-2569 GCA_964490085.1 uncultured Eubacteriales bacterium
GCAGCTTCTTTAACAGCCTTCGGAGCGCCGTCAACCAGATCCTTCGCCTCTTTCAGGCCCAGACCGGTGATCTCACGGACAACCTTGATAACATTGATCTTGTTCGGACCAACCTCAGCCAGAACAACGTCAAACTCGGATTTCTCCTCAGCAGCAGCCGCAGGAGCAGCGCCACCGGCCATAACAGCCACGGGAGCCGCAGCGGAAACACCAAATTCTTCCTCAATAGCTTTAACCAACTCGTTCAGTTCCAGAACGGTCATAGCCTTGATCTCTTCGATCATGGCAGTGATTTTTTCAGACATGATAATACCTCCATTTAATTTTGATAATAATTTTCACAATTTCGAGACGTTCTTACGCCTCAGCAGCACCTTCGCCCTGCTTCTCAGCAACAGCGTTAAGCGCACGGGCCAAACCGGCGACCATGTTGTTCAAGCCGCCAATGAACATGGACAACAGCACCTCTTTCGGGGGTACCTTCGCCAGGCTCTGGACGGTTGCGGTATCGATGACCTTTCCCTCGAAGAAACCGGCTTTTACCTTGAAATTGTCGTTCTTCTCGGCATACTCGCACAGGAGCTTCGCGGCAGCCAGTTCATCCGTGTCGGACGTAGCAATAGCGGTGGTACCTTCCAGCACGCCCTTCAGATCACCGTAACCGGCGTTATCTGCAGCGCGGCCCAACAGCGTGTTCTTCACAACTGCATACTCAACACCCGCTTCACGCAGCTTGCGGCGGAGAACGGTATCCTCAGCCACGGTGATACCGGAATAGTCAACGACGACACCGGCCTTCGCATTGTTCAGCTTTTCAGTGAGCTTGGCAACTACCTCTTGCTTTTCCAGCAATACTTTTTCACTCGGCATATTTTCATTTCACCTCCTGTCAGACTATGAATAACATGCCGTTTTTCCAAGAAAAACACCCTTTCCGTTTACACAGAAAGGGTGGTGATAACACAATTCGACCGTTAAACGATCGTGCATTACCGTCAACCTCGGCGGGCAATTTTCAGCACCTAAAACAGGTACACCCGCTGTCTGTGGAAAACAGCAATAGTCAGTATAACAGATATTCCGCTAAAATGCAAGCTTTTTTTATCAGCCGACTTTAGCAGGGTTGATCTTCACGCCGGGGCCCATCGTGGTCGCCACCGTGCAGGAGCGGATGTACTGACCCTTGGCAGCGGCGGGTTTCGCACGAACGATCGCGCCGAGCAGTGCGTCAAAGTTCTCCTGCAGCTTCTCTACACCAAAGGAGACCTTGCCGATCGGGCAGTGAATGATGTTGGTCTTGTCCAGACGGTACTCGATCTTACCGGCTTTCGCTTCGGTAACCGCTTTCGCGACGTCCGGGGTAACCGTACCGGCCTTCGGGTTGGGCATCAAGCCGCGGGGACCGAGCACCTTACCCAAACGACCGACGAGTCCCATCATATCGGGGCTTGCGATCACAACGTCGAAATCCATCCAACCGCCGTTGATCTTGGCAACCAGATCGTCGCCGCCGACGTAATCGGCACCGGCATCCAGAGCCGCCTGATGCTTATCTTCCTTCGCGAACACGAGGACGCGCAGTTGCTTACCGGTACCGTGCGGCAGAACGACTGCACCGCGAACCTGCTGATCGGCGTGACGGCTGTCAACGCCAAGCTTTACGTGAACCTCAACGGTCTCGTCAAATTTGGCCTTGCCGGTCTTTACGGCAATGTCCAGAGCTTCCGCCACATCGTACTGAGTGGCACGGTCGATCAGCTTTGCGCTGTCGACATATTTCTTACCATGTTTCATTAGGTTTTTCCTCCCTGTTAGTTACCATCCACACGGCGTACGCCGCGGTTGGCATGAGTGGTAAAATCGGAATTTTCAGTGGTTCCTCCCACCCGGAACGTCAATATTTAGTCGACAACTTCAACGCCCATGCTGCGAGCCGTACCGGCTACCATGCTCATGGCAGCTTCAATGGATGCGGCGTTCAGGTCAGGCATCTTGGTTTCGGCGATCTTCTTGATCTGCTCCTTGGTAATCTTGGCAACCTTCGTCTTGTTCGGAACACCGGAAGCGGTTTCAATGCCGCAAGCCTTCTTGATCAGAACAGCTGCCGGAGGGGTCTTCGTAACGAACGTGAAAGAGCGATCCGCATACACGGTGATGATAACCGGAATGATAAGACCTGCATCGTTCTTCGTGCGCTCGTTGAATTCTTTTGTAAAAGCCATGATGTTCACACCGTGCTGGCCAAGCGCAGGGCCAACAGGGGGGGCCGGCGTTGCTTTACCCGCCGGAATTTGCAGTTTAATGTACCCGCTGATCTTTTGAGCCATTTTTCTTGCACCTCCAAAAATTGTGGTATGGCGGCATGATTTTGCATCATCGATGCGTCATACCTCCCACAGTCGGAAAAGTGTCCGACGCACAGGAAAGGGCGAATCGCCCGTACCCTCGTTTGTAATGATGGAATACCTTATTCCATGCTTTCCGCCTGATTCAATTCCAGCTCGACAGGAGTTTCTCTGCCGAACATGGAAACCGTCACGCGGACCTTGTTCTTCTCCAGATCGATCTC
>CAZBAO010000130.1:0-2530 GCA_964490085.1 uncultured Eubacteriales bacterium
CAGCCTGAAATCGTGAGCAACGTTCCGAGTCCGCTTGAGAGCGGGCGGGTGTCCGAGGGTACGGTGAGTCAGGCGCAGACGGAGGAGGAGCTGACGGCGGAGATCGGGGACGAGGCGGTGTACCGCCGGATGTATTACGCCGCGCAGATCGACCGCCCACCGGCAACGCTGGAGATCAACGGGCAGACGGTGAACACCACCGCGTACATGGATGAGCTGTACGTGGCGTTGCCGGATGACGATTTGCAGTTGACTGCATACCTGAAAGAGCGGGAAGCGGAAAAGGCGGCACAGGTCGCGGAGCGGTTTGCCCGCGGCGAGACGGATGCCGAGTGGACAGAGATTGACCTGCAGATCTTAACGGCGCGCAGTAAGCTTGAGTGGAGCGAGCTCGGTGACAGCGGCGAGAGCGGCAGCAAAACGCGCCGTTTTTACGAGCAACGCTTAAAGGGCCGCGACGTGAACAAAGCACACGAAAGGGAATTGCTGGAGCTCCTTGCTGGTCGAAGCGAGACCTACAACCCGATCGCAAACCAAAAGACGCTTGATCGAGCCAAGGAAAAGCTGCGCAATGCGGAGTACCAAACAGCGTTGCGTAAACGCATTTTGCGGTACAAGCCGAACGATCTGTTCAACGCTGTGGATGCCGCTGCAGCGCAGATAATGATAAACGACGCCCGGAATGAGGGCGATCTTGAGTTGTACGCCGATCTGGTGCAGGGACTCAGCCGCAAGGGTACCGAGCTCGGACGAGCGGTGCAGGTGTTATCCATGCAACGGCGCATGACTCCGGAGGGCACGCTGAAGGCGGCACAACGCACCTTGCGTTCACAGGCGGATAAGGCAATGTACGACGGCGCGAACGAGGATCTTGACGTCTTTGCGGAACAGATCACCGATGCCATTGAGCGGGCGGCAGAAAACAAAGCGGCGACCATTAGCAATGATGTTCAGCAGCATGGTATAAAGCATACCGAATATTCCAACGAAGATTTACGCCGTAATGCGCAACAGGTTGCTCAAATGGGTTCCGTTTATGACGTGCCGGCCGAACGATTAGAGAGTACAGATAAAACAAAGGGGGAACTTTATCGTTCGTTTTTTGAGAGTTTGGGTAACCGAATTTATTCGAAAGAATTTGGCGAGATCTCTTTATCGAATGCCAGTGTAAGATCGGAAATCGGACATGGTAGCACAGCGGCGAAAATTGCCTCGATTGAAGCAATACCAAACGTTATAGAGAACGGCAAGGTCATTTTTGTGGGCGACAAGGATAATGGGCGAGTAAAAAGAATCGTTGTGTGTGCGCCTATAACGATTGGGAATAAACCGTACTATATGGGCGTTATGCTTCAAAGAGATGCACAGTATCAACGACTGTATCTCCATGATGTTGTAATTGAAGAAGAGGCATCCGCCTCCTCGTTGGATAACCTGAGCACGACAGGGTCGAACGAGAAGAGCGAACGCCTCTTCTTAACCAGTATACTCCAAAACGCGCTTGCTGTCAAGCAACAGTACGTACAGCAAGGCGGCGAAGCGGTACATACCCCTATGACCCGCGACGAGTTGACCGAGACACTGGCACAGGATATTGCGGGAGATAACAGTCCGTATATCACCGCGGATGAGATCCGCGGGATTCTGGAGCGGGCAGTGACGAAAACGTGCGTAATGCAGGGGAAACCGACAGGTTTTCCCGATTTTTTTCGTTAGTTCGCCAAATTTCAGAAAAATGGTAAAATATATTGACATCCGACGGGAAAATCAGTATATTGATATAGTTGTTATCACACGATGACACGCATCTTGGCACAACCAAAAGCGATATGAGGCATCGCCGCAGCCGCGGCTTTTCTGACGGCTGTGAAAAACCCTTTGCGGAGGGCGTTGCTCAAAGTATCGCGGTTTCCTTCCATGGGGTTCATGGGAAACTTTCGTATACAGCGAACTGCTGTATATACACCGCAAAGGGGGATGCTGTTATGCAAACTAAAGAAATTATTACACTCAAGGACATTACCGTTTCATTTGACGGGGAAAAGGTGTTGGACGGGTTAAACCTCAACATCTCAGACGGAGAGTTCGTCACGCTGCTGGGGCCGTCCGGCTGCGGAAAGACGACTACGCTGCGCATCATCGGCGGCTTCGTTTTCCCGGATAGCGGCAATGTCTTTTTTGACGGTAAGGATATGACCGGCCTGCCCGCACACAAGCGTCAGGTGAATACTATTTTCCAGCGTTACGCGTTGTTCCCGCATCTGAACGTGGAGGACAACGTGGCGTTCGGTATGCGCGTACAGCGCAAAGGAAAAGCGGAGATCCGTGAAACCGTCGATCACATGCTGAAGCTTGTCAATTTGGTCGGCTTTAATAAACGCCGTATTGACACGCTGTCCGGCGGTCAGCAGCAGCGCGTGGCGATCGCACGTGCGCTCGCTAATAATCCGCGCGTGCTGTTGCTTGACGAACCGCTCGCGGCACTGGATCTGAAGCTCCGTAAGGATATGCAGGTCGAGCTGAAAAATAT
>CAZBAO010000131.1:0-2517 GCA_964490085.1 uncultured Eubacteriales bacterium
TGCACAATTGATCCCAATGTGGGTGTGGTCGCGGTACCGGATAAACGGTTAGATGCGTTGTGTGAAATGTATACAGAGGGCAGTAAGGTGCCGCCCATCGTGCCGGCTGTCATTGAATTTGTCGATATTGCGGGACTTGTCAAGGGTGCCAGCAAAGGCGAAGGCCTCGGCAATAAGTTCCTCGCCAACATCCGCGAATGTGATGCCATCGTGCACGTCGTACGTTGTTTTGAAAACGACGACATCATTCACGTTGAGGGAAGCATCGATCCGCTGCGTGACATTGAAACGATCGATCTGGAGCTCATCTTTTCGGATATGGAAATGGTGGAGCGTCGCATCGCCCGCGTTGCAAAGGACTTAAAAGGTGATAAGAGTCTGCAAAAGGAATTGGATTTCTTAAAACGTCTGCAGGAACTCTTGGAAAACGGCAAGCCCGCTCGCGCACTCGATTGCAACGAGGACGAAACCGCTATGATGGGCAATATGGCACTGCTCACCTCAAAGCCCATCATCTACGCGGCGAATTTGAGCGAAAGTGATTTCTCCGGCGGTGAGCCCAAAAATAATCCGTATTATAAGCAGGTCGAGGATCTTGCCGCCGAGCAAGGCGCCGAGGTATTGCCGATCTGTGCACAAATGGAAGCAGATATCGTGGATATGGACGCCGAGGAAAAGCTCATGTTCCTTTCGGAACTCGGACTGGAACATTCGGGACTTGACCGTCTCATCCAAAAGAGCTATCACCTGCTCGGCCTCATCTCGTTCCTCACGGCAGGTGAAAAGGAAGTGCGTGCGTGGACGATTCGCGATGGTTGGAAAGCCCCGCAAGCGGCGGGTCGTATTCACACCGATTTCGAGCGCGGCTTCATCCGTGCACAGGTCATCGCCTTTGACGATCTGATGGCATGCGGTTCGCTCGCCAACGCCAGAAGCAAAGGCGCTCTGCGCACCGAAGGAAAAGAATACGTGATGAAAGACGGCGACGTCGTCGAATTCCTGTTCAACGTATAAAAGCGAAGCGTCTGCTGAAAATCAGCAGACGCTTTTCCATGTCACATTACAGATCCAACTTCAAATCGTTTTCTTTAATCCAACCAATTTTGCGCAGCGGCAGGCTCAACGCCCAGGTCAGTACCGCCGGCAGCACGATCGCAATCAGCACAAGTCCGATCCAATCCATCACGGTCACGGCAACTTTGCTACCGCTCGCCACATCGTTCATCCAACCGGTGATAACCCCGATCGGGCCGACCAGACCACAGGTGCCCATACCGGATGACACCGCCGCACCATTCATTTCGAGCTTGAACAAGCAAGTCGCAATCGGGCCAGTAATGGCAGACGCCACCGTCGGCGCGATCCAAATGCGCGGATTGCGCACGATGTTACCCATTTGCAGCATACTGGTACCAAGCCCCTGTGCCACCAAGCCGCCGACCTTGTTTTCGCGGTAGCTCATCACCGCAAACCCGACCATCTGCGCACAGCAACCGGCAACTGCCGCACCACCCGCCAAACCGGTCAGACCAAGTGCCGCACAGATCGCCGCGCTGCTGATCGGCAGTGTCAACGCGATACCGATAACCACCGAAACCAACACACCCATAATAAACGGGTGCTGTTCCGTTGCCCACATAATGAAGGTGCCGACCGCATTCGCCGCCGCACCGATCGGTGCCGCAATCAGCGCGGATATCCCCACACCGCTGAGAACGGTTACGATGGGGGTCACCAAGATATCGATCTTCGTCTCTTTACTAACGATTTTGCCGAGCTCTGCCGCCACGATCGCCACAAAGAACACCGCCAGCGGACCTCCGGCACCGCCCAGCGCGTTTGTGGCAAAGCCAACGGGAATCAGCGAAAACAGCACCAGCGGCGGCGCATTGAGTGCACGACCGATGGCAACCGCCATGCCGGGACCGACCATCGCCGAGCACAGATCGCCAATCGTGAACTGCACCATCGTACCGGCACCGTGACCAAGCTTTATGGTGAACAGATGCTCCAAAAAGCCCACACCGCAATACGTGCCAAGCGTATTCAAAATCGTACCGACCAGCAAGGTGCAGAATAATCCTTGCGCCATGGCACTCATCGCGTCAATGAAATACCGCTTACCGGAGAAGACAACGTCCTTTCGTTTCAAAAAAGCGGCGATTGCTTGTACTACTTTCATTTTCGCATCCCCTTTTTGGAATTTTCCCCTATTTTATACCAAAATTGCGCAATATGCAACCCTTTACACACAAAAAACTGCCCCACCGTCACTTGACACTCCCACACCGCATATAGTATAATAGCAACGGCAAATCGTACTCACAAAACGATCCATCCACACATCGTGGTGTAGTGTAACCGGTAGAGCGCTTGGTTTGGGAGCGTGCCCGGCACGAAACGCCGTGATTTCGCGGAAGTCCCGAAAAGCCTTTACTTATGCGGACTTTCGGGGGGTTAAGGAAACTCAAAAATGCGTGGAATTTGAGTTTGACCACAGTTTGTCCCACTTCCACG
>CAZBAO010000132.1:0-2495 GCA_964490085.1 uncultured Eubacteriales bacterium
TTATGTTTTTGGATTTCAACCAGTTGATTGCCTCTTCGGATGTGGCGGTGGCGATGCGCATATACATATCCAGATCCAGCGTGTTGTGATGCGTGATGAACGGACGGGCGGACGCGCCTCCGGCAATGGTATTGAGCACCGGTGTTTCCACTTCAACGTACCGTCTGCTGTCCAGATAATTGCGCATATATTTGATAAACTGCGAACGAATGGTGAAATTCCGTTTCACTTCCGGATTCATGATCAGATCCAGATAGCGTTGACGGAAGCGGGTATCGGTATCTTTCAGTCCGTGGAATTTCTCCGGCAACGGACGCAGCGATTTCGACAACAGCTTGATCGACGTCGCGTGTACCGACACCTCACCCATCTTGGTGCGAAACACATAGCCGGTCAGGCCGATGATGTCACCAATATCCCATTTCTTAAAACCGGCGTACACGTCCTCGCCCACATCCGAGCGGCTGACATAAATCTGCATACGACCGGTGGCGTCGTGAACGTCCATAAAGCTCGCCTTACCCATGATACGGCGACTCATCATACGACCCGCGATGGACACGTTGATCGGCTCGGCAAGCTCAATGCTCTGCCCCTCTTCCGGCTGACCGTGCTCGGCAACGTACGCGGCTTCGCGTTTCTCGTACTCGGCGCGCGCCTCTTCGGTATAGGCGGTCACGTCGTATTTGGTGACCTCATACGGATTCTGACCGCTCTCACACAAGGCTTTCAGCTTATCGCGGCGCACCTGCAGCAGTTCGGATAACTGTTCCGTGGTCATTTCCGGTTGTTCGCTCATGTTGACTTCCTCACTTTCAAAAAAAGCGGGCGGGATCAAGCCCACCCGCATCCGTATCGCTCGACGCTGTTATTTCGCGATTTTCTGGATCGTCAGCGTGATCTCGCCGCCGGGGGTCTCCACCTCGACGACGTCCCCCTCCGCATGACCCAACAAAGCCTTGCCGATAGGCGACTCATCCGAAATGCGTCCACCCAAAGGATCCGCTTCGGTCGATCCGACGATCTGATAGGTGTTGGTCGTCTTTTTACCCTTCATGCACACCGTGACGGTGGAACCGATATGCACGTTTTCCGTGCCGATCTCACTTGCGTCTAAGATGCGAACGTTTTTCAGTTGATTTTCAAGCTCCGCAATGCGTCCCTCGACGATCGCCTGCTCGTTTTTCGCCTCGTCGTACTCACTGTTTTCCGACAGGTCACCGAAGGACAGCGCCACCTTGATCTTCTCAGCAACTTCCTTACGGCGTACGGTTTTCAATTCCTCTAATTCTTTTTCAAGGCGTTTGAGGCCTTCGTCGGTGATAACGGTTTCCTTAGCCATAATCACGATCTCCCTTCGGAGTAGTATTGTTCCTTATAACAGACCCATTATATAAGACTTTACGCGTTCTGTCAAGCCAAAAATAAACAAGGAGGGTAACAATACACCGCCCCCTTGAACAGAGTTGTCCGTCCCCTGCCACGTTCTGTCGTAGAGCGGGGATCCCTCGTACGATTCAGCAGATTCCCCGTTTTATCAATATTCGACCAGCTCAATGTTTTCACAATGCAGACACAAGAAGTCCGTTTTCGCACGAATACTCTCATCGTCTTCGCCGTTATATCGATATAGAGCGACTTTTTTGAGATTCACACATTTCTCCAGAATGCTTTTCAAAAACACCTTGTCTGCTTCAATACCGTGGCCTAACACCACCAGCGTTTCAATATCCGAAAAGCGAACGCCGGAGATCTCAAACCGTTTTCGGTATCTCTTCAAAAATCTCTCAACGGTGTTGCAATACGGAATCATCCGCCGTGTCGGTATAGTTGAAATTGATCGCCACCGTATTTCCGTCAAGATATTTCTCAATACACGGTTTTTTCTCAAGCGGTCTCGCCGCGATCTCAGCCGACAAATACTCACTCAGCAGCTCGTGGATATCCCGAAAGACCAAGGTCAGCTCCCGCACTTCCTTGCGGTTATCATCAAAGTCGCAGTACTCCGACATGGATCTTAAAAAGAACCGCTCGGAAAGAATACGGATGTTTTCTTCAAAGGAATACCACGTTTCCATTCTTTCCGTGTCGCAATAGCCCTTGAACCGCGCCAGGGAAGGATGCTGCGTATTCGCCGCGAAGGTCTTATAATCGGTCTTATAACCGTGATTTAAGTCAAACCCGTTTCCGATAATTGCTAATGTCCTGTATCGTTTTCCGAAGAAACGCATATTACCGCCTCTTTTTTGCTTACTGCCTTCGATGTAACATCAGTATAGCATAGACACGGATGTTTGTCGATTCTTGTACGACACGCTCCGCACACCGTGGATAGAATCATTACAGTTGCTTTGTAAACGGGCTGCATAATAGTGAAAAAGTAAAATCGACAAGTCTCACGCGAAACTTGTCGATTTTTGAAAAGGTTGTACAAATTCGAAGGTATTTATTATTTTAACCTATGTGTTCAAACCCGCATGTATTTGATATACACG
>CAZBAO010000133.1:0-2316 GCA_964490085.1 uncultured Eubacteriales bacterium
GCGACGTTATTAACGTCCCGATCTCGCACGGCGAAGGCCGCTTCCTGGCATAGGAAGCCCTCATCAAGGAACTGGCGAAAAATGGTCAGATCGCGACCCAGTACGTGGATCTTGACGGCAATGCCACCTCAGACATCCGCTGCAACCCCAACGACTCGCTGTACGCCATTGAGGGTATCACCTCGCCCGACGGCCGTGTCTTCGGTAAGATGGGTCACAGTGAGCGTATCGGCAATGGCTTGTACCAGAACGTCCCCGGCAATTACGACATCCGTATGTTTGAAGCAGCAGTCGAATACTTCCGTGCATTTAAGGAGTTGAAGTAAAATGGCGTTCAAAACCGATATTGAGATCGCTCAGGAATGTCAGATGCAGCACATCACCGAGATCGCGAAAGCGGCTCACGTGGATGCGAAATACATCGAGCAGTACGGCAACTACAAAGCCAAGATCGATCTGCGTTTGCTGGAAGAGACCGACCGTCCCGACGGTAAACTGGTGCTCGTCACCGCTATTACCCCGACACCGGCGGGCGAGGGCAAAACGACCACCACCATCGGTCTGGCGGACGGTATGAAACGCATCGGAAAGGACGTCACGGTCGCCTTGCGTGAGCCGTCCCTCGGTCCGGTGTTCGGTGTCAAGGGCGGTGCCGCAGGCGGCGGCTACGCACAGGTCGTCCCGATGGAGGACATCAACCTCCACTTTACCGGTGACTTCCACGCGATTGGTGCTGCCAACAACCTGCTTGCCGCGATGCTGGATAACCACATTCAGCAAGGCAACGCGCTCGGAATCGACGTGCGTAAGATCACGTGGAAACGCTGTGTCGACATGAACGACCGTCAACTGCGCTTCGTGGTTGACGGCATGGGCGGCAAAGCCAACGGTGTCCCGCGTGAGGACGGCTTTGACATCACGGTTGCCAGTGAGATCATGGCGGTGTTGTGCCTCTCCTCGTCCATTACCGATCTCAAAGAACGTCTGTCCCGCATCATCGTGGGCTATACCTATGACGATAAACCGGTCACCTGCGGTCAGCTTAAAGCCGCCGGTGCGATGACCGCATTGCTCAAGGATGCGCTTAAGCCGAATTTGGTGCAGACCTTGGAGGGCACACCCGCGTTCGTACACGGCGGCCCGTTCGCGAACATTGCTCACGGCTGTAACTCGGTCATGGCAACCCGTATGGCGCTGAAAATGGGGGATTACACCGTTACCGAAGCGGGCTTCGGTGCGGATCTCGGTGCCGAGAAATTCCTCGATATCAAATGCCGTATGGCGGGCCTCACACCGGATGCGGTCGTGGTGGTTGCCACCGTTCGCGCACTCAAGATGCACGGTGGCCTTGCCAAAACGGAGCTTGCCACCGAGGATCTCGCGGCGCTCGAAAAGGGTATCCCGAACCTTCTCCGCCACGTATCCAACATCAAGAACGTGTATAAGCTGCCTTGCGTTGTTGCGGTCAACCGTTTCCCGACCGATACCGATAACGAGATCGACTTCATTATTGCCAAATGTAAAGAACTCGGTGTCAACACCGTCCTGTCCACCGTGTGGGCAGAGGGCGGCAAAGGCGGCGAGGCACTTGCCCGCGAGGTCGTTCGTCTGTGCGAGGAAGAAAAAGGCGACTTTACCTTCTCGTATGAACTGGACGGCACCATTGAAGACAAGATCCGCGCTGTCGTGCAAAAGGTATACGGCGGTAAGGATATCACGGTAATGCCCGCGGCGAAAAAACAGATCCAGCAGCTCACCGAACTCGGTTTTGCTAATTGCCCCGTCTGTATCGCCAAAACGCAGTACAGCTTCTCGGACGATCCCACCAAACTGGGTGCTCCCGAGGACTTCACCGTCACCATTAAGAATGTGAAAATATCGGCAGGCGCCGGCTTCATCGTCGTGCTGACGGGCGATATTCTCACCATGCCGGGTCTCCCGAAATCCCCCGCTGCCGAACGCATCGACGTGGACGAAAGCGGCAAGATCACCGGCTTGTTCTAAAAATATCCATAAAAATCCCCTTGAACGTATCGTTCAAGGGGATTTTGTCATTTCGTCATTTTCTCTTGCTTGACCTTATGATCGATCACGTGGCGGGATGCCAGCTCTTTATGAATGTCCTCTAACGAAATGCCTTGCTCGATCATCAGCACCATCACGTGATAGGCAAGATCCGCGATCTCGTAGATCGTTTCAGGCTTGTCGTTATCCTTGGCGGCAATGATGACCTCGGTACATTCCTCGCCGACCTTTTTCAGGATCTTATCGAGACCCTTTTCAAACAGATAGGTGGTATAGGAGCCTTCCTTTTTC
>CAZBAO010000134.1:0-2311 GCA_964490085.1 uncultured Eubacteriales bacterium
TTCGCGACAGCTTTGCTATAATACCACTCACATCTCGCTTTGTCAACAGTTTTTTTGGGGTTTTTAAAAAATTTTTTGAAAAAACAAAAAAGCGGCAAGCACCATGCGCTTACCGCCTTAAATTCCCGCTGTCACGCAACCGCTTCGTGCTCCACGGTGATCTCGTACTGCAACGTTTCCAACAGATCGTCCGTAATGGACACGTACTCCGGCTTGATATACATCGTGATCTCGTTGGTTCCGCCCGCCGGCACCGCAAAGTCCGATTTCATACCGGCGCTTTGGGCCTTCGCAATGACGTCCCCTTCTTCGGTACAGAGAGTAGCGATCACTTTGGAGATATGCTCATCGGTATCCGTATCGTTAAAGAATTCGATGGTGACCATCATACCGTTGCTCGCCGTATAATACGCCTCAGTGATCGCGGAGGTGATATCGTTCTCTTTCCGTTCATCCTCCTCCAGCGCAGCGGAAAAGACGGGGGTTTCCTCCCGCGGCTCGCGGGCAGCCTCCTCTTTTTGCACGCGGCTGCCGACGACGGCACCGACCGCAAAGACGGCAGCCACCACCAGCAAGGAAATTCCGGCAGTCAGCGCGAAATATCTCACCTTTTTGCGTTCTTCCAGCGACATCTTCGTTTTCTTTTCGTCGAGCGGCTGAGCCGGTGTCTCAGCGTCCTCCGTGCCTAAAATACTTTGACTGCGCTCTTTCAGATCGTCCGATTTCATAGGCTCACCCTACTTTCCTTAAATAAGAACAGCTCTATTATACAAAAGAACGCCGCTTTCGTCAAGAAAAAAGCACCGCCCGCGGGCAGTGCTTTCGGATCAAAACATTTCGCCGACCTCTTCGACCAGATTGCTCATGTTTTTGAGCGCCTTGCCGAGATTTTTCTTGAGGCCTTTTTTGCCGCTGTGCATATACTGGTTACCCACCGCACCGGCAAGACAGCCAACCGCCAGGCCGATGCCCATACCCTTCATAAATTTCATTAGGCTTTTTGACATGTCAACCACTCCTTTTCGGTAATAGCGTGTGCCGTTGCCGTCAAAAACTTGCAAGGGATTTTTTAACAAAAAAGGACTCCGAACAGCGGAGTCCCTTAAACGCTTATCTGCTTTTCGCCTGCTTCATTTCCACGAACTTGGCAATCAACTCCACCGCGTTGTCGTACCCGACGGCGCTGGTGTTGATGCACAGATCGTAGGTGCCGGCCACGCCCCATTTTTTACCGGAATAAAAATTATAATAGCTTGCGCGGCGCTTATCACTTTTCGCGATGCGGTTTTTCGCCTCCGGCAGCGTGATCTTGTCATACTCCGCCACGCGCTCCATGCGATCGTTCAGATCGGCGTACAGGAACACGCTGATCAGCCCCTCGTGCTTTTCCAGCACGTAATCGGCGCAACGGCCGACAATGATGCACGAGCTTTTCTCTGCCAAAGAGCGAATCGCATCGAACTGCGCCTGGAACACCTGCTGATTGACGGGCAACGAATAATTGACCGCACCGTCGCCGCCCATCGCATAGGTGCCGGTCGACAGCGAATACAGCAGACTGTTGGTGGGCTTCTCATCAAAGTAATGCAGGATCTCCTCCGACAAGCCGCTCTCCTCGGCAGCGTGCGTAATGAGCTCCTTATCATACATCGGAATGTTCAATCGCTTTGCCAGACGGCGGCCGATCTCGTGTCCTCCGCTGCCGAACTGACGGGCAATGGTGATGATGACGTTGCTCATGATACCCTCCTTAATATCTCGCTAAATAGCGATCGATCTCCCACTGTGTGACGCGCACCTTGTACTCGTCCCACTCGTTGGTCTTGTGCTGTACGTAGCGGGGGAAAATGTGCTCGCCCAGCGTTTCGCGGATCAGCTCGTCCGCCTTCATCGCGCGCACCGCCTCTTTCAGGTTCGAGGGCAGGTGTACGATCCCCAAGCGCTCGCGCTCGTCCTCGTCGAGCTCAAACAGATTTTCCTCGACAGCCGGCGGCGGCGTCAGCTCGCGGCGAATACCGTCAAGACCCGCCGCAAGGCACAGGGCCAGCGTCAGATACGGGTTTGCCGACGGATCGGGGTTGCGCAGCTCCAGTCGGGTCGACATGCCACGGGACGCCGGCACACGCACCAGCGGACTGCGGTTGCTGGCCGACCACGCGACATACACCGGTGCCTCGTAACCGGATACCAATCGCTTGTAGGAGTTCACCAACGGATTGGTGACGGCGCTCATCCCGCGCACATGCTCCAGAAGACCCGCGATAAAATGATACGCCGTTTTGCTCAATCCCATCGGTTGATCGGGATCGTA
>CAZBAO010000135.1:0-2309 GCA_964490085.1 uncultured Eubacteriales bacterium
CCACAACAGGCAATCTCGAAGCCGGCGAAGCAGCATATCTCGGTATCGCTTTGAAGATGCAGGAAAGTGCAGGCAACAAGTATCAGGGTATGGATCTTGGTGCTGCGTTCGATATTCAGATCCTTGCAACACAGGATACTGTTGAAAGCGACAGCTTTGATGATCAGTATGATGCAGGGGCGGAATATCCCGTTATCCCTGCTCCTGAGAAGGTTTCCGGTGCAAACACCTTTGCTGAGATCTCCGCACTGCTTGCTGAAGGCAAAGACATTTACGTTACCGAAAACATTGATTTGACCAACAATGCAAGCGGCAACACATATCTTACAGTAAACGAAGATGTTGCCATTTACGCTTCTGAAGGCGCAGTTATTTCTTTTAGTGAAACTGCATTGATAAACGGCAGTGGCTCGATTACCGTTTACGGCGGTACGTTAAAAACCAATTATGAGTTGTGCGTAACAGGTAACTCTACTTTGATTATTGAAGACGGCGAGCATTCCTTTGGTGCTTTCTCTGCAACCGGTAACGGCAAGATCGTTGTTAACGGCGGTACTTTGAATTGTCATGGTACCTATGCCGGCGTTCTTGGTATCTCCTTTGCGGAAAACGGACAGTTGATTGTTAATGACGGCACCTTGAATATGTATCAACCCTTCAATCTCAACCAAAACCGTTGTGATGCAGCCTATGTTGAAATTAACGGCGGAAATATTCATTTGCTGGATAACACAGATAAGCTGTTCGCCGTTAGAAACATTATGGGTAAAGACCGTCTGGAGGGCGGAGTACTGCGTGGCAGCTCCATTAAAATTACCGGTGGTGTCTTTACCACAGTCTATGAGCTCGACGATACCGGCGATGCAAATGCCTTTATCAGAAATGAAGACGGAAATGCTGATACAACCAGAGTGCTGGAGTCTAATACCTATAACGGTGAAAAGCAATATGATTGCTCTGTAACCGGCGGAACCTTCTACGGTAGCTGGATGCGTACCGGTGAAACCGGTGGCGACGGTAACGAGATTTGTGAAAACACTATTGCAGGCTTCGTTGCAGACGGTTATAAGATCACCGGCGATGCAACTAACGGTTACGTTGTTTCTGCAAAATAATATATTTTGATCTTATGTCCGTCCTATCCCTCCCCGCGAGGGATAGGCGGCAATCAAAGGACACGATCCTGCCTCCCTCTGACGAGGGAGGTGGCAAAACGAAGTTTTGGCGGAGGGAGAGATAAACTACCCCTCAGTCAGCCGTTCGGCTGCCAGCTCCCCTGACAAGGGGAGCCAGCGATCGCATCGTGTCTTTTGATTGCCGATAGGCTCGAAAGGAATTTCAGTATATGACTACGTTAAAGAAAATATGGAACATCGTATCCACGGTTTTGGTGGTGCTGATGGTGCTCTGCGCCGTCTTTCTGATGGGCTCCCGTCTGTTGGGATTTCAGTGCTTCACCGTCATTTCCGGCAGTATGCAGCCGAAATATATGGTCGGTGATCTGCTGTACGTCAAGGAGGTCGACGTGAACAGCATTGCGGTCGGTGACGATATCACGTTTATCCTAAACGAGGATCTGGTCGTTGCGACCCACCGGGTCGTCCGTGTGGACGCCGAAAATCAGCATTTTTATACGAAAGGTCTTGCCAACGAGATCGAGGACAGCGAGCCGGTGCATTTCAATAACGTGATCGGCGTGCCGCAGTTTTCTATCCCGAAGCTCGGCTACGTATCCGACTTCGTGCAGAACCCTCCCGGTATGTATATCACCATCGGCGTGGGGATCGTGCTGATCCTTGCCGTTTTTCTGCCCGATATGCTCGGTAAGAAAAAAGCGGACGAGCAGGATCCCGAAATTGCCGCCGCGCAGAGCGAGCTTGACACCGCCGCCGAGGAAAACGAAAAGCTGAAAGCCGAGCTTGAAAAGCTCCGCGCGGAAATGGCGGATAAAACGAGCGAATAACTACGGTTTCCGACTTGTACCTGTTCACGGAATTCCGACAGGCATAGGTTTGAAATAAAATTTTGGAGAAAGGAGGAAAAACAAATGAAGATGACAAAGAAAAAGGTGTTTGTAGCAGCTCTTGCCGTGTGCGTCGTAGCCGTTCTCTCGTTGGGCACCTTGGCATGGTTCAGCGATTCGGAATCTGTTGAAAACAAATTCTTGTTCGCTACTACGGAGGATGATACAGCTGACGAGGTGTTCAATGTTGTACTGAACGAGCCTCACGCTCCGGAGGACAAACTGTACGAAGACATTCTTCCCGGTGACGTTCTTGCAAAAGATCCTACTATTACGAACGCAGGTT
>CAZBAO010000136.1:0-1640 GCA_964490085.1 uncultured Eubacteriales bacterium
CCGCCGTTGTACCAGTTGACCGGCATCCAGTAATCGAGCGCTTTCTTTGATGCAAGCGCCGTATCGTTGTGCGGATCACAGTAACGCAGGAAATACCAAGAGGAACCTGCCCACTGCGGCATGGTATCGGTCTCGCGCTTCGCGGGCGCACCGCACTGCGGACAAGTGGTGTTCACCCACGAATCGATCGCCGCAAGCGGGGACTCGCCGTTGTCGGTGGGCTCATAGCTGTCCACCATCGGCAGACGGATCGGCAGCTGCTCCTCGGGAACGGCGACCTGACCGCAATGCGGGCAATGCACGATCGGGATCGGCTCACCCCAATAGCGCTGACGAGAGAACACCCAGTCACGCAGCTTATAATTGACCTTTTGCTCACCGATGCCCTCTTTTGTCAGGAATTCGATGATGGTCTTCTTCGCTTCTTCGACCGACAGGCCGTCTAAGAAGCCGGAATTGACCATAACACCGGTCGCACAATCGGTAAACGCTTCTTCCTCAACGTTGCCGCCCTTGACGACCTCGATGATGGGCAGATCGAATTTCTTGGCGAACTCCCAGTCACGCGTGTCGTGAGCCGGAACCGCCATGATCGCACCGGTACCGTAGGATACCAGCACGTAATCGGAGATAAAGATCGGGATCTCGCGACCGTTGACCGGGTTGATAGCAACCACACCGTCTAAGCACACATCGCTCTTATCCTTCGCAAGCTCGGTGCGCTCGAAATCGGATTTGCGCGCCGCCGCTTCCTGATACGCGCGGATCGCCTCCACGTTTTTCAGCTTGCCCGCGTCGATCCAAGTCTCCAAGAGCGGATGTTCAGGAGAAACGACCATGTATGTAGCACCGAACAGGGTATCCGGACGGGTGGTATACACCACGACCGGCTCGCCGGCCGTTGTCTTAAAGGTGACCTGTGCACCGGTGGAGCGGCCGATCCAGTTGATCTGCTGTGCACGCACACGATCGGGATAATCCACCAGATCCAGATCATCGATCAGGCGCTGTGCATACGCCGTGATCTTGAGCATCCACTGGCTCTTGACCTTGCGCACGACCTCACCGCCGCAACGCTCACACACGCCGCCGACGACCTCTTCGTTGGCAAGCACGCATTTGCAGGAGTTGCACCAGTTGACCGCCATTTCCTTTTTATAGGCAAGCCCCTTCTTGAACAGCTGTAAGAAGATCCACTGCGTCCATTTATAATAGGACGGATCGGTGGTGTTGATCTCTCTGGTCCAGTCGAAGGACAGACCGAGTCCCTGAAGCTGTGATTTAAAGCGCGCCACGTTCTTTTCGGTCACGACCTCAGGATGGATATGATTCTTGATGGCATAGTTTTCGGTCGGCAGACCGAACGCGTCCCAACCCATGGGATACAGCACGTTATAGCCCTGCATACGGCGTTTGCGCGCCACCACGTCCAGCGCGGTGTAGGAACGGGGATGACCGACATGTAGACCCTGTCCGGACGGATACGGAAACTCCACCAGCGCAAAGTACGCGGGCTTATCGGTATCGTTCGAAGCGGCAAAGGTGTTCTCCGTCTGCCATTTGGTCTGCCATTTTTTCTCAATAGCGGCAAAAGCGTATTTTCTCATGTCTCCTCATCCTCCAAAAACGTTGCGGGATCC
>CAZBAO010000136.1:1650-2246 GCA_964490085.1 uncultured Eubacteriales bacterium
ATCCTGCCACAAGCGCTCCAGATCGTAAAATTCGCGGGTACTGTCCAAAAAAATGTGCACGACAACGGTGCCGTAATCCAACAGTGTCCATAACGAGGTCTGATATCCTTCGGTACGGATCGGTCGGATCTCCAGCTTCCCGATATCGGTGTCCACGTAATCCACAAGCGCGCGTACGCCGGTAGTACTGGTGGTAGAGGCGATAACGAAATAGTCCGCAAGCGACGTCACATCGCCCACCTCCAGCACACGGATGTCCTGCGCCTTATGCGTGTCCAGCGATCGGATGATCGCTTTAACAAGGTCGATTGATTTCATAGATTCACTCTGCTCCGTTAATCATTCGTCGTCTTCTTTGATGCCGCTCTGCTCCACGGCGATCTGATCCATCGTCTGCAGCTTGGTATCCGAATTGCCGCCTGCGGAGATCTCCGTGACCTGCACGTGCGCCTCGGTGATCTCCTCACCGTAGGGGTTGAAATAGGTGTTCAGCACCTCAATCAGCTGCTGGCGGTGTACGCTGTAATACGAAACGCCCTCCAAGGTCGCCGCCTCACCGGGAATGATCATAACCGTGACTTTTTCGGCAGGGATCT
>CAZBAO010000137.1:0-2217 GCA_964490085.1 uncultured Eubacteriales bacterium
GGGTGGTAACAGCGGCAGTCAGTCCTCGGTCACGGTCATCCGCGGTCTTGCTCTGGACGACATTGGATTTCGCGATCTGTTTCGCGTGCTGTGGAAGGAATGTCGGGTCGCGCTGTTGTGCGGGGTCGTTCTGGCGGCGGCGACATTTCTCAAAATTTTAGCGGTGGATCGGTGGCTGCTCGGTATGGCGGTGACGTTGCCGGAAGCTGCGGTGGTGTGCGTCGCGCTGTTTATCACGGTGCTCATCGCCAAGCTGGTCGGCTGTTCGTTGCCGCTGTTTGCCAAGCGCGTCGGCTTTGACCCTGCGGTGATGGCGAGTCCGTTTATCACGACCATCGTGGATGCGATCTCGTTGCTCGTGTATTTCGGTGTCGCGTCGGTGATACTTTCCACTTGACGAACGGCGGATATGCGCGTATAATATAGTAAAAGGATAGTCTTCGGGGCGGGGTGAGATTCCCCACCGGCGGTAAAGCCCGCGAGCGCGCATGCGTTGATTTGGTGAGATTCCAAAGCCGACGGTACAGTCCGGATGAAAGAAGACGTTAGGTTAAAAGCAAACGCCCCACAGCTATTGTCTGTGGGGCGTTTTTCAGATCGTGAGGGATATCGGATGAACAAAACAAGGCGGATCGATACAAAACGGCTGGTGGTACTGGCGCTGCTGGCGGCGCTCAGCTATGCCAGCGTGGCGCTGTTCCGCATACCGGTGGTGCTGTTCTTGAAATACGAGCCAAAGGATTGTATTCTGGCGATCTGCGGCATGCTGTACGGACCGCTTCCCGCGCTGAGTACGGCTGTGGTCGTTGCGTTGCTGGAGATGGTCACGGTCAGCGATACCGGTGCGATCGGACTGCTGATGAATGTGCTGTCGTCGGCGCTGTTTATTTGTCCGTCGGCGTTTTTGTATCAGCGCAAGCGCAATTTAAAGAGCGCCGTGTTGGGACTCGTGTGCGGTGCCCTGCTGATGACGGTGGGCATGCTGCTCTGGAACTGGCTCATTACGCCGCTGTATATGAATATGCCGCGTCAGGCGATAGTCGAATTGCTGCTGCCGGCGTTTTTGCCGTTCAATCTGCTCAAGGCATCGCTCAACGCGGTGCTCACCGTGTTGCTGTATAAAACGGTCGTTACCACGCTTCGCAAGGCGCATCTGGTTCCGCAAGCTACGACCGCGCACGACCGTAAGCTCGGTGTCAGCGTGTGGGCGGTCGGTCTTGCGGTTTTGCTGACGCTGATCTTGATCCTGCTGGCTTGGCGGGGGATCCTGTAACGGATGACTGTGTACGGGCACGGCTGTCGGGGTAAATGCGTGTCGGGCGCTTGTCTTTTTTCGGCATACTACACTCTCCTTTTGTGGTAGTATCGTGCGATGTACGCGTAAATATACCAAAATTCTATTGACAAGACCTCTGCTGAAATGACATAATAAGGTGTAGGGAAGAACGAGAAAGAAGGGTTGTCCTATGAGTAAATATACGGCCGCCGATATCGTGCGTATCGTGGAAGAGGAAAACGTACGCTTTATCCGTTTGCAATTTACCGATATTTTCGGTGCGTTCAAAAATGTGGCGATTACCGCAAGTCAGCTGCAAAAGGCGCTTAGCAACCAGTGCATGTTTGACGGGTCTTCCATCGAGGGCTTTGTGCGTATCGAGGAATCGGATATGTACCTGTATCCCGATTACGACAGTTTTTTGATCTTCCCGTGGTACGAAGCGAACGACGGCAAGGTCGCCCGCTTGATCTGCGACGTATACAAGCCGGACGGCACGCCGTTTGAGGGCGATCCCCGCGGTCTGCTCAAGCGTGTGCTGAAGCAGGCGGAGGATATGGGCTTCTCGGCGTTTAACGTGGGACCGGAATGTGAGTTCTTCCTGTTCGATAAGGATGAAAACGGCTATCCCACCACCCGCAGTAAGGATCGCGGTGCGTATTTTGAGCTTGGTCCCACCGATCTGGGCGAGGCGGCACGGCGCGATATGTGCCTGACGCTGGAGGACATGGGCTATGAGATCGAAGCCTCGCACCACGAGTGCGCCAACGGTCAGCACGAGATCGACTTCAAGTATACCGACGCGCTGAGAGCGGCGGATAACATCGTGACCTTTAAGCTGGCGGTCAAGACGATCGCGAACCGTCACAATATGTATGCGACCTTTATGCCCAAGCCGGTCTTCGGCAAGGCGGGCAACGGTATGCACGTCAACATGTCCT
>CAZBAO010000138.1:0-2167 GCA_964490085.1 uncultured Eubacteriales bacterium
GTACATCGATCCCATGACCCTCTCGGAGTTGTTTTTCGCGTAAGTAAATACTTGGCCCCAAATGCGCCCACGGGGCGTATTTGGGCTTTTACGGACTTAGTTTAAGGAGGAAATCATGGGAGGATTTTTCGGAATCACCTCAACCAAGGAATGTCTTTTAGACGTGTATTTCGGTGTGGATTACCATTCGCATCTGGGCACACGCCGAGCGGGACTCGCTGCCTACGATGCGGAGATCGGCTTGCAACGGCAGATCCATAACATTGAGAACTCACCGTTTCGCACCAAGTTTGAGCATGTGCTGGATGAAATGAACGGTACCGCTGCGATCGGTTGTATCAGTGACAGCGATCCTCAGCCGTTGCTCATCCGTTCCAAGCTCGGCACCTTTGCCATCTGCACCACCGGTATCATCAACAATGCCGAAGAACTGATCGAGCAGCACCTGCAACGCGACGATCATTTTGATGCTATGACCGGCGGCAGAGTCAATTCCACCGAGTTGCTCGCGTCGCTGATCAGCTTAAAGGATAATTTCGTGGACGGTATCCGTTTCGCACAGGAGATCATCGACGGAACCACCACCATCGTCATTCTCACCAACAGCGGTTCCATCATTGCCGCCCGCGATAAGGTCGGCCGTCTGCCGGTTCTCGTTGGCAAAAATGAGGACGGCCATTGTGTCACCTTCGAATCGTATGCGGCAAACAAGCTCGGCTTTGAGATCGAAAAAGAACTCGGCCCCGGTGAGATCGTGGAGCTGACGCCCGAGACGGTGACCGTGCTGGCACAGCCGGGTAAGAAAAAACGCATCTGCTCCTTTCTGTGGACGTATTACGGCTATTCCACCGCCAGTTATGAAGGCGTCAACGTCGAGGCGATGCGGTATCGCAACGGTGCGCTGATGGCGGCGAACGATAAGAAAAGCGGCACGGTCGGCGATCTCGATTACGTCTGCGGTATGCCGGACAGCGGTATCCCGCACGCGATCGGCTACGCCAATGAAAGCGGTGTGCATTACGCCCGCGCGTTCATCAAATACACGCCGACCTGGTCCCGCAGCTTCATCTCGTCCAAGCAGGCGGAGCGCGACAAGGTCGCCAAAATGAAGCAGATCCCCGTACACGACCTCATCACCGATAAAAACCTGCTGTTTGTGGACGATTCCATCGTGCGCGGTACGCAGATCAAGGAAACGGTCGATTTCCTGTATGAGAACGGTGCCAAAGAGGTACATATGCGTTCGGCTTGCCCGCCGATCATGTTCGGCTGTAAATACCTCAATTTCTCCCGATCTACCTCGGATCTGGACCTCATTGCCAGACGCGTGATTTTGGAACTTGAAGGGGAAGAGGGCTTTGAGCACATCGACGAATACAGCGACGGTAACACCGAGCGCGGCAAAAAGCTGCGCGAAGCGCTTTGCAAGCGGTTTGAATTCGCTTCTTTGGATTTCCAATCGATCGAAAACGTAGTAAAAGCAATCGGGCTCCCCGAATGTGAACTTTGCACATACTGCTTGAACGGAAAGGAATAAATTATGCATAACCAATCAAGATCCGACTCGTACGCGGCCGCCGGTGTGGACATTACCGCCGGCTACAAAGCCGTAGAACTGATGAAACAACACATTGCCAGAACCCGTAACGCCGGTTGCTTGGATGATGTCGGCGGCTTTGGCGGCTGCTTCGGCTTGCCCACCAATCTGGAGGAACCCGTTTTGGTGAGCGGTACCGACGGCTGCGGTACCAAAGTCAAAATCGCGATGTTATTGGACAAGCACGATACCATCGGCATTGATGCCGTTGCCATGTGTGTCAACGACATCATTTGTGTCGGTGCGAAACCGCTCTTCTTCCTCGACTATATTGCTTGCGGCAAGAACTATCCCGAAAAGATTGCCGATATCGTCAAAGGTGTTGCCGAGGGTTGCGTGCAGTCGGGTGCCGCTTTGATCGGTGGTGAAACCGCTGAGCATCCGGGTCTCATGCCGGAAGACGATTACGATTTAGCAGGTTTTGCTGTCGGTATTGTCGATAAAAAAGATATTCTGGATAACAACACGATGAAAGCGGGCGACGTGGTGATTGCCCTACCGTCCAGCGGCGTCCATTCCAACGGCTTCTCGCTCGTCCGCAAGGTGTTCGATGTGGAGAACGCCGACCTC
>CAZBAO010000139.1:0-2130 GCA_964490085.1 uncultured Eubacteriales bacterium
CCTGTGACCCCCTGCTTGTAAGGCAGGTGCTCTACCAGCTGAGCTATGCTTCCGTAAAGCGTCACCGTCACTAGCGACGCCATTTATAATACTACAGAGGAAACAAATTGTCAACTGAAATTTTCAACTTTTTTAAAAAAGTTATTTTCGCTCCTCGATGATGCGCTCAAGATCCGCCGTGGTGAAGGTGTAAATGCTGTCACAAAAGCTGCAGGTCGTTTCCACCTTACCGTTTTCGTCGGGTAACGTGCGCAGCTCGTCGTCCTTCATCGCCGCGAGCGCACCGATCACCTTTTCCCGCGAGCAAGTGCAACGGTACTCCGGCTCGTAGGTATCAAGGATATCAAACTCAAAGCCGTCTAACGCCTTTGTCAAAATATCCTGCGGCGTCATCCCCTCGGACAACATAGCGGTCATAGGTGGCAACGCCGCGACCGCCTGTTCCAGCTTATCAATAACCGAATCCGGACAGAATGGCAACAGTTGAACAATGAGTCCTCCCGCCGCTTTGACCGTCAGATCGGGATTGACCAACACACCGAGTGCGCACACCGTTGGGATCTGCTCGCTGCCGGCAAAATACGAGGTGATATCCTCCGCGAGTTCACCCGATACAAGCGGCGTACAGCCAACGTACGGCTCGGGAGCACCGGTATCGCGCAAAACGTATAACAGTCCGTCCGTACCGACCGCACCGCTGACGTCTAACTTGCCGTTGGGCTTTAACGGAATCTCCACCACCGGATTTTGCGCATAACCGCGCACGTTTCCCCTACCGTCCGACACAACCAACAGCTGTCCCGCAGGGCCGCCGCCGTTGACTTTTAACGTAACCGAGTCCTCGGTGTTTTTCAGCATGATGCCCATCAGCGAGCCCGCCGTCAGCAAACGACCGAGCGCCGCTGTTACGACCGCAGACGATTTATGGATCTGCTCGGCGCGCGCCACGATATCGGTCGCGTCCATCGCGATCGCCATCACCGTTGCATCGGTCGTCAAGCAGCGTATTGCTTTACCCATTATATGATTCTCCCTAAGATTTATTCTCCGTTTTTCGCCTGCTCCACCGTACGGGTGTTGCGGGCAACGAACACCATGCGTTCGCAGGTGTCCGACGGCGCATCCGTTGTCATATCCTCGTACACCGCCACGGTTTCCCATCCGTTTTCTAACAGCAGCGCACGCAAAGTACGCTCGGAATACGCACGCTCACGCACCGTATCCTGATACCGCTCGTACGAGCCGTCCGCCTCTTCCGTGAAAAAGTCCAACAGCATCGAAACCTCATGCGTGCGCTGCACGTATCGATTGCGCCACACGCACAGTAGTCCCGGTTGTTCCACGACGAAGGCGGTATCTCCCAGCACCTCACGGTGCTTGTAGATGGTGTTAACGTCGAAAATAAAGAGTCCGTTCGGCTCGACGAACAGCCGCGCTCTGCGAAACACCTCCGCGAGTTGTTCCGTGCGGCACAGGTGATTTAAGCTGTCCAGCGTACACACCGCGCCGTCCACCATGCCGTACAGATCAAGCTTGCACATATCTTGACAAAGCAACAAGACTTCCGCACCAAGCTTTTCACGCGCGCGCATCAGCATCGCGTCCGAGCTATCCACGCCGATGGTATCCACGCCGTGTTTCTGCAGCTCTGCGAGAAGGCTCCCCGAACCGCACGCAATATCCAGCACGGAACGCGGTCTTACGCCGTGACGTTCAAATAAACGGAGTAAATACTCCGCTCGCGCAGCATAATCAACGTCCGTCATCAACGCGTCGTAAAACGCCGAAAAATCGCCGTATCCGCTCATAGTGATTTTCCTCCGAGCATTTCTTTAGCGGCCTGAATCGCGGCGTCTGTGACCTCACCGCCGATAATGCGGGCAAGTTCCCTCTCGCGGTCGGTACAGGACAGCCGAGTAACGTCGGTATAGGTGCGACCGTCCCGCACGGATTTTTCAATCAAAAAGTGTTCGTTTGCCTGTGCGGCGATCTGTGCCAGGTGTGTGACGCACAGCACTTGGCGGCGGCGGTGGGCACCTTCCGCCGTTTGACGCAGCCGAGCACCGACCTTCAGTGCCGCTCTGCCGCTGATACCGGTGTCGATCTCGTCAAAAATGAGGGTATCCACCT
>CAZBAO010000140.1:0-2120 GCA_964490085.1 uncultured Eubacteriales bacterium
GCCTGCGCGTGACGGATAAGGAAACCGTGGACATCGTGCAGATGGTGCTTGCGGGCAAGGTCAACAAAACGCTTGTCAATCTGCTGGAAATGACCGGTGGCAAGGCGATGGGCATTTCCGGTATCGACGGTCACCTCATCGAAGCCACCTTCAAGGACGAAAAGCTCGGCTTTGTCGGTAACATTACGGGTATCAACATTGAGCCGGTTTTGGATCTGCTGGAAAAAGGGTATATTCCGGTAGTTTCCACGCTTGCTTGCGACGATGACGGCAACATCTATAACATTAACGGTGACACTGCCGCCGCACACATTGCGGGCGCGTTGGAAGCTGAGCGATTGATCATGATGACGGATATCGCCGGTATTTTGCGCAATAAAGACGATCCCTCCACCCTCATCCCCGAGGTCACGATTGAGGAAGCCAAGGAGTTGTACGACTCCGGCGTCATCTCCGGCGGTATGATCCCGAAGGTGGATTGTTGCATTGAGGCGCTGAATCACGGTGTCAACAACGTCATCATTATGGACGGTCGTATTCACCATTCTATCTTGATGGAACTGTTGACCGACGAAGGCGCCGGTACCATGGTCACGAAAGGTTAAGACAATATGAGCATCACTTCATTAGACAAAGAGTATATTGCCGGCACCTACGCTCGCTTTCCCGTGGAACTGGTTTCGGGCAAGGGCAGTATCGTGGTCGACTCAAACGGCAAAGAATACATCGATCTCGGTTCCGGTATCGGTGTGACCTGCTTCGGTATTGCCGACGACGAGTGGACGGCGGCTGTCGCGAAGCAGGCGGCAACGCTGCAGCATACCTCTAACCTGTACTATACCAGACCCTGTGCCGAACTGGCGCGCGCCCTGTGTGAGCGTACGGGTATGAAAAAGGTGTTTTTCTGCAATTCCGGAGCCGAGGCGAACGAGTGCGCCATCAAGGTCGCACGGAAATATTCTGCCGAAACCAAGGGCTCGGAATATTCCACCGTTATCACGCTGAAAAACAGCTTTCACGGCAGAACGCTCACGACCCTTGCCGCCACCGGTCAGGATCATTTTCACGAGTTGTTCACCCCCCTGACCCCCGGCTTCTCGCACGTGTCAGCCGAGGATCTGGAAACGCTGACGACCATGGTCAGTGAACTGCCCACTGCGGCGATCATGATCGAATGTGTGCAGGGCGAGGGCGGCGTCATCGCTCTCAGTCACGAATTCGTGACCGGTGCCGCCAAGCTGGCGGCGGAACACGACATCCCGCTCATCGTGGATGAGGTACAGACGGGCAACGGCCGTACCGGTGCGTTGTACGCGTATATGAACTACGGCATCACCCCCGATATCGTGTCCACGGCAAAGGGACTCGGCGGCGGGCTACCCATCGGTGCCACACTGATGAGCGAGAAGGTGCAGAACGTTCTGGGCGCAGGCGACCATGGCTCCACCTATGGCGCCAATCCCGTATGCTGTGCCGGCGCGCTCAGCGTTATCAATCGACTGGACGACGTCCTGCTTGCCGAGGTTCGCGAAAAAAGTCAGTACGTCTTCTCGGCGCTTTCCGACGCTGACGGCATTACGTCGGTGACCGGTATGGGTCTGATGATCGGCATCAAAACCGAAAAACCCGCCAAGGAGATCGTTGCCGCGTGTATGGAAAACGGCGTTCTGTGCCTAACCGCCAAGGATAAGGTGCGGTTGCTTCCCGCGCTGAATATCCCGATGGATCTTCTGAAACAAGCTGTCGAGGTCATTAAAACCGCTTGTGCCAACTAAGAAAGGAGAGATACGGTATGTCCCTGTCTTTTACCAATCGCAGTTTCTTGAAATTATTGGATTACACGCCCGACGAGATCGGTGCCCTGCTGGATCTGTCGGCAGAGCTAAAAGCCAAGAAAAAGGCGGGCATCCCCCACCGTTTGTGCGAAGGCAAGTCGATCGCGCTGGTGTTTGAAAAGACCAGCACGCGTACCCGCTGTGCGTTTGAGGTCGCGGCGGCAGATCTGGGCATGCATCCGGTGTACTTAGACCCCAAAAGCTCGCAAATGGGGAAAAAGGAATCCATCCCCGATACCGCGCGTGTGCTCGGTCGTATGTTTGACGGCATCGAATACCGCGGCT
>CAZBAO010000141.1:0-2026 GCA_964490085.1 uncultured Eubacteriales bacterium
GACCCATACCGATACAGGGTCCGCATGCGGATTCGAGAATACGTGCGCCTGCGCCGATCATATCGGCAAGTGCACCGTTGAGTGAAAGCATTGTAAGAACCTGCTTGGAGCCGGGAGCAATAGATAAGCTGACATTCGGATGCACAGTCTTGCCTTTTAGGATGGCCGCGACCTTCAGCATGTCCATGAGCGATGAGTTCGTGCAGGAACCGATGCAACACTGATCCACGGCTAACCCCTCAAGCTCCGAGACCGGTTTCACAGCATCGGGAGAATGTGGGCAAGCCGCCAGCGGCACCAACGTACTTAAGTTAATATCGATAACTTCATCGTACTGTGCATCTGCATCCGGCTGCAGAGCCACCCAATCGCTTTCGCGGCCCTGTGCCTTCATAAATTCACGCGTAACTTCGTCAGACGGGAAAATCGAAGTGGACGCACCAAGCTCCGCGCCCATGTTGGTAATGGTTGCACGTTCGGGAACAGACAACGATTTGACGCCGTCGCCGCCGTATTCCACGATCTTGCCGACACCGCCCTTGACGGACATTTGCCGCAGCACTTCCAAAATGACATCTTTTGCCGCGACCCACGGCTGCAAGCGACCGGTCAGATTGACACGTAGCGTTTTGGGCATGGTGATATAATATGTACCGCCTCCCATGGCGACCGCAACATCCAAACCGCCTGCGCCGAACGCAAGCATACCGATACCGCCGCCGGTCGGTGTGTGACTGTCCGATCCGATCAACGTTTTCCCCGGAATACCGAAACGCTCCAAGTGCACCTGGTGGCAAATACCGTTACCAGGACGGGAAAAATAGATACCGTGCTTGTTACAGACCGTTTGAATATACCGATGATCGTCGGCATTTTCGAAGCCCGTCTGTAAAGTGTTATGGTCAATATAAGCAACCGATCTCTCCGTACGCACGCGCGGCACACCCATGGCTTCAAACTCCAAATACGCCATAGTACCGGTGGCATCCTGCGTCAAGGTTTGATCGATCTTTAAGCCTATCTCTTCACCCACACGCATTTCGCCGCAAACCAGATGAGACCGAATCAATTTTTGCGCCAAAGTATTACCCAAGAAACTCACTCCTTCGTACATTCAGTTTATTATAAAACATTTGCTCTTCACTTGTCAATTATTTATCAAATTTCAAATTCTTACATTTTCTCTTGATTATCCGAGATATTTGCGCTATAATAAGGCAAAGTGGTATTTTGTGCTTTCCGTTCAAAGACGCCGTGATGGTGTTTTAATATTCACAGAAAGGTGTGTTTACCAATATGATCCGAATCGATAATCATTTGGGAAGTATTGAGATCTCGCAGGAGTATTTCGCCTACCTCATCGGTAACGCGGTTTCCGCCTGCTACGGTGTTGCCGGCATGGTAAAAAGCGGCACTCGTCAGGGCTTGCGTTCGATCTTTTTTAAACGCTCGTTCGCTGATGAGGGTATCCACGTCCGCAGTGAAAACGATCGGTTGATCGTGGATCTTCACATCTGTGTGATCTACGGTATGAACATTGCCGAGATCTCCAAGAGCATTGTTAACAAAGTTCGTTACACCGTTGAAGAAGCGACCGGCTTGTCTGTTAAGAAAGTAAACGTCTACATTGACGGAATGAAATCCGAATAACGTGATATGATGCGGCCACAGTAACCCGACGTCCCCATCGAAAAGGAGTGCTACGTTTGATTCAAGGTAACCTATTACGTGATGCGATGATTTCCGCATCAAATGTTCTTGCCGGTCAAAAGCAACAGGTGGATGAACTCAACATCTTCCCTGTTCCCGACGGTGATACCGGCACCAATATGTCCATGACCATCGGTGCAGCTGCCTCCGACCGGCGCAAGCTGGAGGATCCCACTCTGGACAAGGCCGCCGCCACTACCTCCTCTGCCACCCTGCGCGGTGCCAGAGGCAATTCCGGTGTCATCCTGTCCCTGCTGTTCCGGGGCATCTCCAAGAAGCTCAAGGGCGCACAGGAGTGCGACGGTGTTCTGTGGGC
>CAZBAO010000142.1:0-1964 GCA_964490085.1 uncultured Eubacteriales bacterium
ACTAAACGAGATTATATGAACATATTGCACTAAAAATTAGCATCTCAAAGCCTTAAGAAACGAAGTACTCGACACTATTGTTTGGGAAAAACTCCCTGAATTCGGAACAGAGCTGGGCTGCTAGGGTCTTGTTGTGTGCTAAAACTAGAGTGGGCCTATTAACATTTGCTATAATATTAGCCATAGTAAATGTCTTACCTGAACCCGTAACACCTAGTAAAACCTGCTCTTTCAAACCGTTTTGGATGCCTTCTGTTAGCTTCTTGATAGCTTCAGGCTGATCGCCCGTGGGCTTGTATTTGGAATGTAAAATAAACTTATCCACGCGCCCACCGTCCTCTTTGAAATAGCATTGTTATAGTATACCACAAAATTTCATATAAGTAAAGAAAGAGCCGATACTTTTTCGTATCGGCTCCGACTCTTTATTTTCTCGCTTTGACACCTTTTACCAGCAAGACGATCACGACGATCACCACAGCTACGATCAGCACAGCAACACCGTAGATCATCACCCACGCCCAAAGGACGTTCGCGGCGGGACCGGCGATCGGTTGCGGGTCGACAGGCGTATCCTCGGCAGGCGGCGCGACAGATGCCGCGCCATGCTGCCACTGAGCGGTGCTCAACGGCTCATTCTTGGCGCCGATCGACATCGCGCTTTGTTCGGCTTCAGAGCCCGTATAGCACACGGTCTTCAGATTCACACAACCGGAAAACGTATAGGCACCGATCTTCGTCACCGTGCGGGGAATCGTGATCGTTTCCAGACCGCTGCACCCCGAAAAAGCACTGGGGAGAATATCCTCCACGTTATCAGGAATCGTCACCGTTTTCAAGCTGGCGCAATCCAAAAACATCGTACCGTTCAGGCTTTTCAAGCCACTGCCGATGGTAACCTCCGACAACGCCCCGCACTTTGAAAACGCCGCACGACCGAGACTCGTCACACTGTTCGGAATGGTCACGGCTTCCAGCGACGCACACTCCGCAAACGCCTCGTCACCGATCTCGGTCAAGCCGACACCGAACACCACGCGCTTGAGTCCGCTGCATCCGTAAAACGCCTTGTTGCTGATCTTCTCTACACCGTTGGCAACGGTGAGGCTCTCCAGCTTGGTCGCCGATTGAAACGCCGCCACGTCCACGGTCTTCACCCCGTCAGGCACGGCAAACGCCGTATCGGCTTTGCCGGCGGGGTAGCAGATCAAAGTGGTCTTGTCCTTGCTGTACAAAACGCCATCCCGCGCCATATAGGACTTGCTGTCGAAGCCTACGATAAACTCCGTCAAGCTGCTGCAGTTTTCGAAAGCGGCCTCTGCAATCACTGACACTTTGGCAGGAATCTTGAGAGTCACGATCTGATCACACCCGTCAAACGCCCGCTCATCAATACCCGTCACCGGATACCCCTCGATCGAGGTGGGGATCACGACCTCACCGCTGATATCGGACTCCACATCAACAATGGTAACCCTGTCCTCGTCGACGTTATAGGTATACTTCCCGAACACCTTGCTTTCGAGCCCTGCCGAAACCGTAAATGCACCCGTCGGGATCAACGCCGACAGCAGAATACCGACCAACATAACGGAAATACATTTTTTCATTCCAAAACCACCTTTCGAACAACGATATCAGTATATCACGCTCCACCGACAATTACAAGCCCAAAACCCACCGTATCCCCTTCGGCGACCAAAAAGTGGATCACACAACGCAAAAAAGTTGACATTCCCTCTTTTATTTCGCGTAAAAGCATGCTAAAATATATGGCGTATGTGATTCTTCAGGAGGACTACTATGCTCGAACTCAAGCACATCGGGTACACCGTCACGGACGGGGACAAGCCCACGCATATTTTAAACGACATCACACTTTCGATCGACGAGCGATTCGCGGCGATCACCGGCCCGAACGGCGGCGGCAAATCCACGCTCGCCACGATCATCGCGGGTATTCT
>CAZBAO010000143.1:0-1866 GCA_964490085.1 uncultured Eubacteriales bacterium
ATAGCGCTTTCCCAGAGTTCGGCACAGTGAGCAGTAAATACCGCGATACTGTTCAAACTCGCCCATTTTGAGTTCCGGCTGATATACTTTCACATAGCCAAACATAGTGTCCCCTGCTCACCTCGATATCATGATACAATATTTTGTGTTTACAATAATGAAAGATTTGTAAATATTCTGTATGACATGCATGGTATAATATTCAGCGTTTCCGGCGATACTATGTTCGCGCATTACTGTGCGTGCTAATTGAAAGCAGCGATCCGAGGAGGGAAACAGGATGATAGA
Organism: uncultured Eubacteriales bacterium; assembly: GCA_964490085.1. Taxonomy (GTDB): domain Bacteria; phylum Bacillota; class Clostridia; order Oscillospirales; family Acutalibacteraceae; genus RGIG3009. The sequence goes on from CAZBAO010000143.1 coordinate 289, forward strand.
CAGAATCGCATTATTGCTGACGGTCATCGGCGCTCTGAACTGGGGAAGCATCGGTTTGTTCCAATTCGATATCGTCGCGTGGATCTGCGGCGGTCAAGACGGCCCTATCAGCCGTGTGATCTACACACTGGTCGGTTTGGCGGGGTTATGGTGCATTTCGTTGTTTTTCCGGAAACGCGAACATCTTCTTGACAAGGAAGATGCCTAAAAAATCAGGACCGTCGAAAAACGGCGGTCCTGATTTTTTGCTTATACCAACGCCTTGGTATCACGTGCGATGACAAGTTCTTCGTTGGTGGGGATAACAAAGGCGCGCACGGCAGAATCCGGTGCGCTGATCTCGGCCTCCTCACCGTGTACCTGATTGGCTTTCGCATCCAATTTCACGCCCAAATAGGCGAGCTTTTCGAGCAATTCCGCGCGGAGTGCATCTTGATTCTCGCCGATGCCGGCTGTAAAGACGATAGCATCCAAACCACCGAGAGCAGCTACATAACCGCCGATGTATTTTAAGATCTGGTAGCTACGCATATCCCACGCCAGCTGTGCGCGCGGATTGCCTTCCTTCATGGCGGCGGCAATATCACGGTCGTCACTGGACACGCCGGAAACGCCGAGCATGCCGGATCTCTTATTCATCAGCGCATCCATCTGCGCAGGTGTGAGGTTTTCTTTTTCCATAATAAAGGTAACGGCCGACGGGTCGACCATGCCGCTACGCGTACCCATCAGGAAACCATCCAAAGGCGTAAGGCCCATGGTCGTGTCGATCACCTTACCATCCTTGATAGCCGCCAAAGAAGATCCGTTGCCCAAATGGCATGTGATGATACGCGTACCCTCGCCGCTCGGTTTACCTAACAGCTCGCAGCAACGCGCCGTTACATACCGATGTGAGGTGCCGTGGAAGCCGTAACGACGGATACCGTATTTCTCATAATACTCATACGGCAAGCCCCACAGATAGGCGACCTCCGGCATCGTCTGATGAAACGAGGTGTCAAACACGGCCACCTGCGGGATCTCGGTACCGAAGGTTGCGGTAGCCGCCTCGATCCCCTGCACACCGGCCGGATTATGTAAGGGGGCAAGCGAAGCATAATCGCGGATCGCTTGGATCACCTCGTCCGTGATGCGGACCGACTTGTCGAATTGAGCGCCGCCCTGCACCACGCGGTGACCGATCGCGGTGACGTCCGACAGATCATCGATCACCTTGCCGTCGCCGGTCGTCAGTGCTTCTTTGACCTGTTCAAAAGCGGCGGTATGATCTGCCATGGTAACATCCTTTTGATAGACCTTACCGTTCGCCTTGTGTGTAAAGCGACCATCGATACCGATTCGTTCACACAAGCCCTTGGCAACGGTCTGTTCGCCGTCCATGTCGATCAGCTGATATTTCAGCGACGAGCTGCCGGCGTTAATAACCAGAATTTTCATACACATTCAAACTCCTTATCTCTATATTGATTTTCTGTATAAAATACGATATACTATATCATAGTACGAATTCGTGTTTTTTTCAACCGATTTTTTCATTTTTTACCACGGTGGTGACAATTTATGCGGGTGGCGGGT
>CAZBAO010000144.1:0-1771 GCA_964490085.1 uncultured Eubacteriales bacterium
TCCAGACTTTGTGTACCGATGGATCCGGTCGAACCGAGTATCACCAATCGTTTTGCCATAAGCGACGACACACTCCGATCAAATGGAATACACGAGGGGGAACTGACGCACGGTCAGCAAAACAGTGGGCAATACAAATAAAAGCGAATCAAAACGATCCATCATCCCACCGTGGCCGGGAAACATATTTCCAAAATCCTTGACACCGCAGCGACGTTTGATGATCGAAGCAAACAGATCGCCGACCACCGACAACGGCGCACAGATCAGGGAAAGCACAAAGATCTCACCGTATGACACGTTGGCGGCGCCGCCGAGCACCGCACGTTCATACACAAGACCGGCAAGCAGGCTACACAGAACGGACACCGCGATACCGCCGATCAAACCTTCTACGGTCTTTTTGGGCGAAATGCGGGGACACAGCTTATGCTTGCCGAAAAAGGTTCCGACGAAATAGGCACCGGTGTCCGCCATCCACGCCGTCAAAAGCGCCAAGAATACATAAAACAGCCCGTCACTGTCCCGCTCACCGGCGGTGCGCAGATACGACAGGCAAGACAATGAGATCGATATCAAAACCGAAAGCAGGAAAACGATGCCCACCTTATCGATCGAAACGGATTCATGATACCGGATGGTCAGCAGTACCAACGCAAGCACGTACAACAAGCACAAAACAAAAACCCAGCCACCGTTCATACGGCTGAAAAACGGTGCGATCACGGCAAACACGATCGCCGCCGCCTCCAAGCCGCGGTGCTGTACGACCTTGGTAACGGACAGTATTTCATACACGGCAACACCGCAGATGAACGAAGTTGCGACCGTCAGCGCAACACTCCACGGAATAAATAAAACGATCAAAAACACTGCCGCGGAAATGCCGGCCGTGATCAAACGTGTTTTCATATCTTCACACTTCCCCTTTAAACACCGCCGAAACGGCGATGACGTCCCGCGTATATTGCCAACGCGTTATCCAGATCCTTGGTGGTGAAATCCGGCCACAGGATCTCATCAAACACATACTCCGCGTATGCACATTGCCAGATGAGAAAATTCGACAAACGGTATTCTCCGCTTGGCCGAAGGATCAGATCAACTGACGGCTGACCGGCGGTGTACAGATGCTGTTCGATACAGGCTTCATCAATATCAGCGGGTGACAGCTTACCTGTTCGGATCTTTTCGGCAACCGCGCGCACAGCCGTTGCCAGCTCAGCACGACCACCGTAGTTGATCGCAATATTGAGGATCATGCCGGTCTTATCTGCCGTCGCTTCCTCCGCTTCACGCATCAACTCCTGTATATCCGGTGCCAGCACCGAGCGATCACCGATGAAGCGGGTGCGGATGTTTTCCTTTTTGAAATCGGCAAGCGATTCCTTGAGGTATTCACGCAGCAGGTTCATGATCGCATCGATCTCCTCCTGCGGTCGCTTCCAATTTTCGGTGGAAAAGGTGTAAAAGGTGGCAACCTTGATCCCCCGCTTTTCGCAATGCTTGGCAATGGTGCGGAACACCTTGGCACCGGTCACGTGGCCCGCCTGGCGCGGCAAGCCGCGTTTTTTCGCCCAGCGGCCGTTGCCATCCATAATGATGCCGATGTGCGCGGGAACGACTGCCGGCTCCTCAGACCGTTTTTGTTTTGATGAAAAGAGTGCCATGCTTCTGCCCTTCTTTCAGCAAGCAAGTGACCGGTGGATAACGATGTTCCGCCGGTCACAAATTTGCAAGATCCTATGTCAGATCTCCATGATCTCCTTGT
>CAZBAO010000145.1:0-1753 GCA_964490085.1 uncultured Eubacteriales bacterium
CGGTCTTATCGGCTGATGAAGCGAGAAAGATGCTTTATATATAGTCAACACATATTCATTTGATCATCCGAATTGAAAACGGGGCGATGTGGGCATCGCCCCCTACAAACAGGGTTGCCAATATTGTGCGATTGATAAAAATATTGACTACTAAAGAAATCGGGAAGCCAATCTTTCAACGATCTTACTATGACCACGTTATCCGCAATCAACAGGACTATGATGAAATATGGCAATATATTGAAAACAACCCTGCAAAATGGATATTAACGCACGAAACCCAAGACGATTAAGTCTTGGGTTTCGTCCATGTTCGGGACGATGTGGGCCTCGTCCCCTACAATGTTGATTTACGATGCATTTTTTAGATGGAACGTCAAGATGCCGTCCCCTACGGATTGTGCTGTCTCTAACATATTCTCCGCAAAGATGGCGTAGCCCTTGGTCGGGTCGTTGACAAACACGTGGGTAATGGCACCGACCAGTTTTCCGTTTTGCACGATGGGTGTGCCGCTCATGCCTTGTACAATACCGCCCGTGACAGCGAGCAGATCGGGGTCGGTGATCTCCACGACCATACTGCGCGTACCGGTCGTATCGCGGTAGCGAACTTGCGTGATCTTAATATCATACCACGCAGGTTTGCTGCCGGATACGGTGGTGTAGATTTTAGCACTGCCGATTTGCACCTCTTGCTTGAGCATGATGGGCAAGCGTTCACCGAGCATGGTGTTAGCATCAAGTGAGGCATAGACACCGCGGTCACAGTTTTTAAGAAGCGGCCCGAACGTGCCGCTTTCAAAGCCACCGCGCAGCTCACCCGGTGTTCCGACCTCGCTTTTGGTAACGCCGTATATGCGAGCGGGTACGATCTCGCCCGACGATATGGGAATAATGTTGCCGGTATCCACGTCACACACCGCGTGTCCCAGCCCCGCAAGCACGTTCGTGTTTGGATCGTAGAAGGATACCGTACGGATACAGGCGGCGCTGTCGCGCACCCACAGCCCTGCTCTATAACCGATTGCTTTAAGAGATTTTTCGGCACAAAACGAGATATCGAATTCAATGCCGTCACGGCGAATGTGAAACGTCATTTTCTTGCCCGCTGAGCGTTTGACAGCCGCGGCGACGTCCTCATTGGTATAGACGGTCGTGCCGTCGATGGAGAGGATCTGATCCCCCACCTTGATACCGGCGTTTTTGGCAGGATAGCTGCCGCCGGACACCGTATCGACCTCGGACAGGGACACGACCATCACGCCGTCTGCATACAGCTTGATACCGAACGGAATACCGCCGAGGACAACAGTGCCCTTTTCGACGACCGAAACCGTCACGTCCTTAACGGGAAACAAACCGAGCCAGTGCAAGGTCAGCGGATACGTATCCCCTACTCCCGCATCCAGCGATTGCGACACAGCCCTGTCCGTTTGTAAATTTTGAGAAATAGCGATCGTTTCGTCCACGAACAGAGTCGATCCTTCTTCGACTTGATAGGAATCCGGTAATTGATACGTCCAATACAGGACGGCGCCCAGTATGCCCACGCAAACGAAAGCGACGCACGCGCATAGGATCCGTATTGCTTTTTTCATAATTTGACCTCATTTTCACAAGCGTTTGCCACTATTACTGTTCCGCAAACAGAACCGTTTATTGATAGGAAATGCAACCGATTTTGGCAAAACAAAAGTTTTTTCGAAAAATATAGGAAAATGCAAAAATGTGTGATATAATCGACTTTGAATTG
>CAZBAO010000146.1:0-304 GCA_964490085.1 uncultured Eubacteriales bacterium
AATTTGATAAGAGCTTGGAAACCGTTGCAGATACCGCACATCAGACCGTCACGGTTATCGAGCAGATCGGTGACTCCCTCCTTGACCGCCGCGTTGCGGAAGAAGGCGGTGATGAACTTGCCGCTGCCGTCCGGTTCGTCGCCGCCGGAGAAGCCGCCGGGGATAAAGACCATCTGCGCTTCTTTCAAACAGTTGGCAAAATACTCAACGCTGCGCTGAATACCATCTGCCGACAGGTTGTTGATGACGATGATCTCGGGATCGGCACCCGCATCGCGCATGGCTCTTGCCGAGTCGTATTCGC
>CAZBAO010000146.1:314-1689 GCA_964490085.1 uncultured Eubacteriales bacterium
GGAATGCGGGAATGAGCACCTTCGGTTTTGCCACATAGTAACCGGCAATCTGCGTAAAGTCATGTTTTTGTTCAAAGTTCGGGATGTCTTTGCCACCCTGCTCGATATTGCAGCTGTACACGCTTTCAAGCTTGTTTTCGTACACGTCCACCAGAGTGGAGAGCACCAGCTGCTGATCGCCGTAGGTGATCTGACCGTTGTCGGTGATCGTGCCGATGGTTTGACCGATAGCGGTATCGGCATCCACTTCCAAAAGGAAACTGCCGTAGTGATAACCGAAGATGTCGGTCATGCTAAGGGACGGATCATACGCGAAACCAAGGGCATTGCCCATTGCCATTTTGAGCACGGCTTCCGCAACACCGCCCATGGTAGGCGTATAGCACGCGTACACCTTACCCGCGCGTTGCAGTTCGGTGACTTTCGCGAACAGTTCCAAAAGGGAAGCGGTGACCGGCAGTTTATTCTCATCGAAAGCGGGGGTCAACATAACCACCTTGCGGCCAGGAGCCTTAAACTCCGGTGAGATGACGTCGGTGGTCTTACCGGTGGTGATGGCAAAGGAAACCAGCGTGGGCGGAACGTCCAGATCCTCGAACGTGCCGCTCATAGAGTCCTTGCCGCCGATGGAGCCGATGCCCAACTCCTTTTGTGCAGCAAACGCGCCGAGCAAGGCAGCGAGCGGTTTACCCCACCGTTTACCGTCCTTACCGGGATGCTCAAAGTATTCCTGGAAGGTTAAGTACACATCCTCAAACGAGGCACCCGTTGCGATCAATTTGCAAACCGATTCCACGACCGCCAGATACGCGCCGTGGTACGGGCTTTGCTCGGTGACAAACGGGTTGTAGCCCCACGACATAAAGGACACGTCGTCGGTGTGCTTTTCTTCCATGGAGATCTTATGTACCATGGCTTGGATCGGCGTTAACTGATGTTTACCGCCGAACGGCATCAGCACCGTGCCGGCACCGATGGTGGAGTCGAATCGCTCGGCCAAGCCGCGCTTGGAACAGATGTTGAGATCTGCCGCCATGTTGGTATAGACCTCGGCAAAATCTCCCTCCACCTGTTTATCCTGCAGTGCAGGAGCAGCGGGAGTGACGACGATGTGCTTTTCAGCACCGTTGGAATTCAAGAACTCACGGCTGATGTCAACGATGGTGTTGCCGTTCCATTTCATGACAAGGCGCGGCTCAGCTTTCACAACGGCAACGGGACACGCGTTAAGGTTTTCGCTCTTGGCAAGTGCCAAGAACGCATCGACGTCCTTCGCTTCCACGACCACCGCCATACGCTCTTGCGATTCGCTGATGGCAAGCTCCGTGCCGTCTAAGCCTTCGTATTTCTTCGGTACGGCGTTGAGGTCGATCTC
>CAZBAO010000147.1:0-1680 GCA_964490085.1 uncultured Eubacteriales bacterium
TGTCTATCAAGGACGGCCGATACAACATCGACAATCAGTTGGCAGAAGCGATCATCGTTTAAAAACGGGAAAGGAGTCCGCTGATTCCTTTTTGCTTTGTGGTTAGCACTGGCTAACCTCAAAATCGTATTTGAACAGGGTCAACACTGTGAAAATAAAATCGGTATTACAAAAGAGGAGGAAAAAACCATGAGAATTGCTTTGACCGGCAATCCGAACAGCGGTAAGACGACCATGTACAACGCGCTGACCGGCCGTAATGAAAAGGTCGGTAACTGGGCGGGCGTCACCGTTGAGAAGAAGGAGCATCCTATCAAAAAGGCGTATTACAGCGGCGAGGAAAATCTGATCGCCGTTGACCTGCCGGGTGCGTATTCGATGTCCCCGTTCACGTCCGAGGAGAGTATCACGAGCTCGTACGTGAAGAACGAAAATCCGGATGTGATCATCAACATCGTGGATGCGACGAACCTAAGCCGCAGCCTGTTCTTCACCACGCAGCTGTTGGAGCTGGGCATTCCGGTCGTCGTGGCGCTGAACAAAGCGGATATCAACGCGAAAAAAGAGACCAAGATCGACGTACAGGCACTGTCCGCGTTGCTGGGCTGTCCGGTCGTGGATACGGTCTCCACCTCTGCCAAAGGTCTTGCCGAGGTCGTGAAAGCCGCTGTGGAGCGTGCCGGCAACGCGCAGGTCGCTCCCTACGTGCAGGAGGATATTGATCTGACGGATAAGAAAGAGGTCGAGGCCGCCGACAGAAAACGGTTTACGTTTGTAAACGGTATCGTTGAGCAGGTCGAGAACCGCAAGGTGTTGACGAAGGAGCGCAACTTCCAGGACAAGATCGACGCGGTGCTGACCAACAAGTGGTTGGGCATTCCGATCTTCGCGGTCGTGATGTTCTTGGTGTTCCAGATCTCGCAGGCATGGGTCGGCCCGTGGATCGCCGAGGGCTACGAGTTCTCGAACGGCACCGTTATCCCCGGTCTGGTAACGCTGATCGATATGTTCAAGGAATGGGTTGCGGGTCTGCTTGAAGGCGGTAACGAATTCCTGGTCGGTTTGCTGACCGAGGGTGTGATCGGCGGCGTCAGCGCGGTGGTCGGTTTCCTGCCGCTGGTCATGGTAATGTACTTCCTGATCGCTCTCTTAGAGGATTGCGGGTATATGGCACGCGTTTCCGTCGTGCTGGATCCCATCTTCAAAAAAGTGGGTCTGTCCGGTAAATCGGTCATTCCGTTCGTTATCGGTACAGGTTGTGCGATCCCCGGCGTTATGGCATGCCGTACCATCCGCAACGAGCGTGAGCGCAGAGCGACCGCAATGCTCACTCCCTTTATGCCGTGCGGTGCGAAGATCCCGGTCATCTCTCTGTTTGCCGGTGCTTTCTTTGACAACGCCGGTTGGGTCAGTACCCTGATGTATCTGTCCGGTATCGTGCTGATCTTCTTTGGCGCGCTGTTGGTCAATAAGATCGCCGGTCATAAGGTGAGAAAGTCCTTCTTTATCATCGAGCTTCCCGAATACAAGGCTCCCTCGCTGTGGAGAGCATTCAAATCCATGTGTGAACGCGGTTGGGCGTACATCGTCAAAGCCGGTACGATCATCCTGCTTTGCAACGCCGTCGTGTATGTGATGCAGTCCTTTAACTGGAGCTTCCAGCTTGTCGCAGAAGGCGCC
>CAZBAO010000148.1:0-1614 GCA_964490085.1 uncultured Eubacteriales bacterium
ACACCGAGGTCAGCGACGACGAAGTAGTTGTGGAGGCGGCAAAAATGTCCCGTACCTTTGGAGAACTGATGAAAGCAATTGTGGCAAAGGCGGCGAAGGACGTATGATTTTTGAAAAGATCGCGGTACTGAAGGCGGACGGAACCTATCTGCCTTCGTGCTATGTCGGCGTGCAGGGCGCGTATATCCGCTATGTCGGGGAAACACCGCCCGCCGAGGATTACGGCGAGCGGATCGAGGGCAACAACCGCTTGCTGTTACCGGGCTTTGTTAATGCGCACACCCACGTGGCGATGTCGCTGATGCGTGGCTACGGCGAGGATCTGCCGTTGCAGTCGTGGTTGTTTGACCGCATTTTTCCGTTTGAGGACAAGCTGTCTTCGGAGGCGGTCTATTGGGGGAGTATGCTCGGCATCGCGGAAATGCTGATGACCGGCACTACGTCTTTTACCGATATGTATTATTTCTGTGAGGATACCGTTCGTGCGGTGGCACAGAGCGGGATCAAAGCGAACATCGGGCGCGGGATCTCGTGCTTTGATGCGACCAAGCGGTTTGCCGATCTGCCCGCATACAGCGATACGAAGATGCTGATCGAGCAGTATCACGGTGCTGAGGACGGACGGATCTTGGTGGACGTTGCGCCGCACGCGGAATACACCACGCGTCCCGATATCCTGTGCGATGCCGCCGAGCTGGCGGCTCAGTATGATTTGCGGATGCACGTTCATTTGTCCGAAACGGCGAGTGAACATAAAGAGTGCGTCGGCAGACACGGCAAAACACCGGCGCGCCTGCTCGAAGCCGTCGGTATGCTGAACAGGCCGCTGACGGTCGCACACGGCGTGTGGCTGACCGACGACGACGTCGCTTGTTTATCACAGCACGACGTCACGCTCGCCCACTGCGCCAAGAGCAACTTAAAGCTTGGCAGTGGCGTCGCGCCGGTGGAGAAGTACCGAGAGATGGGGCTTGCCGTTGCAATCGGTACCGATTCGGCGGCGAGCAACAACGCGCTGGATATGGTGGATGAGATGCGTATGGCGGCGTTGCTCGCAAAGGGGATCTGTCACGACGCCGGTGCACTGCCGGCGGGGGACGTGCTGTACATGGGAACGCGCGTCGGCGCATTGTCACAAGGTCGTACCGATTGCGGCGATATCGCCGAGGGGTATCGAGCCGATCTGGTGGTAATGGACACCGCCGATCTGGGACTGTGTCCCGCCAACGCCCCGCTGTCGAATGTGCTTTACGGTGCCGGAAGCCGCGCGGTGTACATGACCGTCGCGGACGGCCGTGTGCTATACCGAGCCGGCGAGTTCACCACACTGGATATTGAGCGCGTGCGGTTCGAGGTGCAACATGCGGTGGATCGTATTGTGGCAAAATAAAGGCTGAAATTTTGGTAAAATATCCTAAAATTTTCGTCGGATTTTATTGTTTTTGTGGAATTTATCAGCAATATGAGAATTTTTGTGAAAATCTCTTGCAAAAGTTTTGGGCATAGGCTAAAATAATAAAGGTTATTGTGATTCTATGCGGAACCATTCCGTTGGAATATAAAATTGTTGGAGGTTATTTGTCATGAACAAGGTTGAGTTAGTCGCTTCTGTTG
>CAZBAO010000149.1:0-1526 GCA_964490085.1 uncultured Eubacteriales bacterium
ATAGTGTAATTTCAATGTTTTCAAATTACATCCTTATCGAGTGGTGACAAAGGAGCAGGCGTTCTTTTAGGTGTTTCTCACGATCTCGTGGCGGCATTTCGGGCAGGTGATGTGCACCTCGCCCCTGCCTTTCGGGACCCGCAGATATTCTTTGCAGCCGGGGCACTTGTAAAACCGATGCGTTTTGCGGTCGCGCCAGCGGTTTTTGAGCAAATTCTTACGCCGTTTCAGCTTGTTTAAGAAGCGTAAATAAGCATCGCGTTCTCGGGCGCGGCTGTAAATGTTTTTGGAATACATACGGAAAGTAGACCATACCAGCAAGCCGAGTGACAGCGGATACAAAAACGGCACGAACAGTGAGAGGATCACCAGCACAAGTGCCGCGATATTCAGATGCTTGGACAGAATGTCCGCACCGTACCGACCGTACATAAAGCCTTGTAATTTATAAGCGAGATTTTGCAACCAACGTCCCATGAAAGGTCGCCTCCGTTTCTTCTATACTATACCGCATAATCATTACCATATCGTGAACAAATCGTAAAACAAAATCGAGGAAATGCAACGCATTCCTCCAATGCTTTATATTTTCTTGGGGAACGCTGTCCGCCGCTGACCGAGATGGGCGTCCCGGCCGACCTCAAGCAGTCGAAATGCGCCCAGCTCACATTCAAGAACAGTGATGGAGGCATTGCTGACCCAGGGGACGGCTTTCATATCACCGAGCGGTTTTTCCTCACAAAAGCATTGCAGAGAACGGATGGGGGTGGCGTGCGTGGCGATAACAACGGTTTGTCCGTCGTGTTCGGCAGCAATGCGCCGCAAAGCGGTTAACACCCGTTCTTGAAGGTGCGCCACCGACTCGCCGCCGTCGCACACAGCGTTGCCGATGTCGGTGAGCCAGGTGTGAAACGACACGGAGAATTGCTTCGGCAGATCATCGTAGACAGCCCCCTCCCAGTCACCGGCAAAAATTTCACGCAGGTCCGAATCGGGATTCGTCGGCAGGCCAAAACGGTCGGCAACGGCTTTGCCGGTTTCGAATGCACGGGAAAGATCGCTGGCATATACGGCGTTCACCGTGTAGTGTGACCGAATATACTCAGCGGTAATCGCCGCTTGTGCACGCCCCGTTTCGGATAGCGGAGCGTCTAAATGTCCGGCGAAACGTCCTTCAACGTTTGCTAAACTCTCTCCGTGACGGATGAGAAGTAAAGTGGTCATAGTATCAGTCCTTGGAAAATAAGATCATAAGATAGTATACTACAGCAGGTGCGGGAAATCAATGGGGGAACAGTAGGGGACGATGCCCACATCGTCCCGCAAACGCTGCCCGAAGTGTTTTGTGCGGTTTATGAGTTTCGGTACAGCGAATGAGGGCGGTGGAACGCGACGGGCTAAAAACGCCACACCGTGGCGTTTTTTCAACGCCCTTTCGAGTCCCTTCGGGCAAAAAAATACGAGCACCGCGGAAGCGGTACTCGTATTTTTGGCGCGCCCGAAGGGACTCGAACCCCTGACCTCTT
>CAZBAO010000150.1:0-1505 GCA_964490085.1 uncultured Eubacteriales bacterium
TAAATATTTAAGATTTCACTACAATTCACTCTGTCGCATCCACCTCATAAAACACGTTGGGACACCTGTTCTATCGCAGGTGTCCCAACGGCGGCTGTTTTTGCAGATTATTTTTGCGGTTTGATGAGCCCGATCGCTTTTGCAAGCTCCATTACCACCAACGGCACCAACACCAGACCGAGGCAGATAAAATAATCGAACCAGTGTGTCAAGTATTCCAGCTCAAACGCCGCTTGGACGCCGGGGACCAAGCAGACAGCCAACGTCAGGCCGAATGCCGCTAACGCCGCCAAATTCAAGGTCTTATTACCAAAGAAGCCAACCTTAAACAAGGATTTGTCGGAGCGCATATTGAACGCCTGTACGATCTGGCAAAGCGCCAACACGATAAACGCCATTGTTTCACCGCGATGCAGCAGGGGGTCGGTAGCAGCCAGATTTTTGATGGTTTCAACGGAAGCACATCCGCAACCGATCCAGAACGCGACCAACGTCAATACTGCAAAGAGAATGCCCTGTAACACAATACGCAGGCCGAATCCGTTGGCAAAGATGCCTTCGCTTTTCGGCTTCGGTTTTTGGTTCATGACACCGTCTTCCACGGGTTCCATGCCCAGCGCAATGGCCGGCAGGGAGTCGGTAACCAGATTGATCCATAACAGCTGCATGGATACGAGCGGCGAAACACCCCATAGCAGGGTAGCAACAAAGACTGTGATCACTTCACCGATGTTGGTGCCCAGCAGATAGCCGACGACTTTTTTGATGTTGGCATAAATGCCGCGACCCTCGTGCACCGCGTCCACGATGGTGGCAAAGTTGTCGTCGGTCAGCGTCATGTCGGCGGCACCCTTGGCAACGTCCGTACCGGTGATGCCCATCGCGCAGCCGATATCGGCGGCTTTCAGCGCCGGTGCGTCGTTAACGCCGTCGCCGGTCATGGACACGACTTGACCCTTGCGCTGCCACGCCTTGACGATGCGGATCTTGTTTTCGGGGGATACACGCGCATACACCGCGATGCTTTCAACCTGCGAATCCAGCTCCTCGTCGGTCATCGCATCCAGCTCGGCGCCGGTGATGGCACGGTCGCCTTCGCCGAGAATACCCAATTCGCGCGCGATCGCAGAGGCGGTGACGACGTGGTCACCGGTGATCATGACCGGCTTGATACCCGCCTTACGGCAGATCGTGACCGCTTCTTTCGCTTCCGGACGCGGCGGGTCGATCATACCGACCAGACCCATAAAGGTCAAGTCGTTTTCCAACTCCTCCGAGGTAGGTTGTGCGGGAACGGTGTCGATCTCCTTATACGCCACCGCAAGTACGCGCAGGGCGTCCTCACTCATTGCCTCGGTCATCTGCTTGGCGGTTTCCAGATCGCCCGCGATGCAACGCGGTGCCATCATATCGAACGCGCCTTTAACGATGACGACGTTTTTGCCGTCGATCTGATTGACGGTGGTCATCAGCTTACGGTCGGAATCAAACGGGATCTCCGCCAA